>JAUZFQ010000140.1 GCA_030838445.1 Pyrinomonadaceae bacterium
AAAGGTTGCGTTATAATTGCGCCCGGCTAGTCTCTCCTGACGTTTGACTTGATCGTATTTCGGCACACTCCAAAAGAGTCATTTGCCGTGCCGTCCGGCAACGAGGATCACCTTTCATGTCCGCTAAAAATCCGCGAGTCACTGCTCCGTCGAAACGCGTGCGCGCCGGGTTGCCCCCGGCCTCGAACCGCCGCGGCTACCTGCGCCGCTTCTGGCTGCCCGCCGTGCTGCTCTTGGCCATCGCCGCCGGGGGCTTGACCGGCATCGTCGTCGCCTACGAGTTGAACTACTCGAAGGCGGCGGGCGAGGTGGCGTCTTTAGCGACCTACCGGCCGAGCCAGGTGACGCGCGTCTACGCCGACGACGGCGAGACCGTGATCGGCGAGTTCGCGTTGGAGCGCCGCATCCCGCTCAAGTTCGAGGACATCCCGCCCGTCTTGAAGAACGCGATCCTCGCCGTCGAGGACGCGCGCTTCTACGACCACGTCGGGATCGATCCGATCCGCATCATCGGCGCGGCGTGGAAAAACGTCACGGCCGACCGCCGCGAGGGCGGTTCGACCCTCACGCAGCAACTCGCCAAAAACCTCTTCCTCTCGCGCGAGCAGACCTTGACGCGCAAGATCAACGAGTGGGCAATGGCGCTCCAGATCGAACGCTACTACACGAAGAATCAGATCATGGAGATGTACGTCAACCACATCTTCCTCGGCGCGCGCGCCTACGGCTTCGAGGCCGCCGCGCAAACCTACTTCAACAAGCACGCCAAAGACCTGACGCTCGACGAGGCCGCGCTGCTCGCGGGCATCCCGCGTTCGACCGCGCAATACTCCCCGACCGTCAACCCTAAGGGCGCGAAAGAGCGCCGCGACCTCGTGCTCGAACTCATGGCGCGCAACGGCTTCGTCTCGCAGTCCGAGGCCGACGCCGCCAAGTCGAAGCCCTTGAAGATCGCCGACACGGCCTACTACCCGCCGCCCTCCGCCTCGCACGCGTGGTTCGAATACCCGGTCGAGGAGATCAGGCAGTACATCGAGGACAAGTACACGACGCGCGTCGCCCTCGGCGGCCTCTCGGTCTATTCCACGATCAACGCGGCGGCGCAGAAGAAGGCTTACGAGTCCGTGCGCGCGGGCTTGCGCGTCTACGACCGCGGCCACCGCGGCTGGCGTTCGGCCTACACCAACATCGCCCAGTTTGAGGGAAATAACGGGGCGACCGCTCCCACCCCGCAGCAACTCGCCGCCTTCGTTCTGCCCGAGTGGTACGGCAACAACTATGCGCCCGACACCTACGCGCGCGGCCTCGTGACGAAGGTGGATCAGGCTCGCAACGAGGCGACCGTTCGCTTCGGCGGCTTCACGGCGACCGTCACGGCGAAGGACATGGGCTGGTCTGGCCGCCAGCCGAAGAGCGAGTTCACCGCCGGCACTGTGGCCGAGTTCAAGATCAAGGAAGTTGACGCCGACGAGCGTCGCCTGCAAGTCGAACTGACGCAGGTTCCCGACGTGCAGAGCGCGCTCTACACGGTCAACGCCAAGACCGGCGAGGTCGTCGCGATGATCGGCGGCTACGACTTCTACATGTCGAAGTTCAACAACGCGACGCAGGCTTACCGGCAGACCGGCTCGTGCTTCAAGCCCTTCGTCTACACCGCCGCCGTCGAGTGGGGCTTGACGCCCGAGTCCACCGTCAGCGGCGCGATGATCAAACGCGGTAGTTGGACGCCGCACAACTTCGACGGCTCGACCAGCCACGGCGACGTGCCTTTGAAGACCGCGCTCGCCAAGTCTTACAACATCGCCGCCGTCCACCTGCTCGACATGGTGGGCATCCAGACGGGCGCGCAGATGGTGCGCCGCTTCGGCATCACGCAGCCGATGGCTCCTTACCTGCCCTCCGCGCTCGGCGCGACCGAAGTGCCGCTCGACCAGATGGTCTCGGCCTACTCGGCCTTCCCGAACAAGGGCGTGCGCGTCGAAGATCACCTCATCCGTCGCGTGCTCGACCGTGAAGGCGTCGTGCTCGAAGAATGGGAGAAGACAACCTACAAAGTGACGAGCGAGTACGTCGCCTTGACGATGGTCGAACTGATGCGCGGCGTGGTGACGGGCGGCACGGCGACCGCCGCGGGCGCGGTCGGTGTCCCCTCCGCGGGCAAGACCGGCACGGTCAACGACCACACGGACGTCTGGTACATTGGCTACACGCCGACTTACGTGACGGGCGTCTGGATGGGCTACCCCGACCGCAAGCGCAACCTCGGCAGCGACATGACGGGCGGCCACGGCGCGCTGCCCATATGGGTCAACTTCATGAAGGACTTTTTGAAGGACAAGGAGAAGGAGAACTTCGAGAAAGCGCCGAAGATGCCCGAAGACATCAAAGAACTCTTCCAACAGCGCCAGCGCGAGATGTCCGAACAGCGCGCCGCCGAATTCGCCCAGTTGCGCCCGCGCAGCGGCGACCGCAGCACGCTCCCGGCGGCCTTCGCCGAACCCAACCTCGAACAGATCACGCTGCCGCCGCCCGCCGGTGCGTCGAGCGCGGCCGACGGCGACGGCACGCCCAGACGCGCCGACCCCGTTGTGCCCAGCCGCGACGACGATTCGCCGCCACCACCGGCCGCCGCCCCCGCCACGCGCCCGCGCGAAGTGGAGACGAAAAAGAAAGGCAAGAAGGGCACGGACGATCCCCAATAACGTTAGGACAAAGGGGAAAGGGTAAGGGGTAAAAGGGGAAAGGAAAGCGGCGCATGATAAACGCGCTGCTTTCTTTAACCCTTACCCCTTACCCTTTTCCCTTTGCCCTTTTTCTCTTACCCCGCCGCTCTCACCAGAGAAGTTTTTCGAGATAATACGGCAGCATCTTGCGCCACCACGGCCAGTCGTGGTCAACGTCGTGCCCCCACAGTTCCAGCTTGTGCGGGATGCCTTTCGCCGAGAGCACGGCCGACAATTGCTGGCTGCGCTCCGGCGCTTCGTAAGACCCCTGCCCCGACACGATGTAGATCGCCTCTGCGCGCCGCAGGATGGGCAGGTAATGGTCGTCGTTCAAATTCGGCAGGTACGACATCGGGTTATTGAAGTAGACGTTCTCGTCGTGATAGCCCTTCAGATAGGAGCGCACGTCGTAACTGCCGCTCATCGCGATCATGCCGCGCAGCAAGTCCGGGTGGCGGAAGTAAGCGTTGGCCGACAGGAACGCGCCGAGGCTCGCGCCCGTCACCAGCGGCCGCGCGTTCTGGTCGCCCGCGTCGTTGCGGATCAGCGGCAACACGTCCTCCGTCAGGTACGAGTCGTAGCGCGACAACAACTCGGCCTTCCAGGCGGGCGATGCCTCGTCGTTCAGCAAACTGTAACGGTTGACGCTGTTGATCGAGTAGACGCGCACGCGCCCCGCCTCGATCAGGTGTTGGATCGCGTCAACCAGATGAAACCGTTCGTACTCCAGAAAATCCGCGCCCGCCGTCGGGAACATCAGCAAAGGGTAGCCCGCGTGCCCGTAAGCGACGAGCGGCATCTCCCTCCCCAAACGATGACTGTACCAAGTCGTGATGCGTCTCTCCATAGACCCCTCTCACACCGGCGCGTGTGCGCGCCCAAGATAAACGAGCTACCACTACCTTGCTTTGGAATTGCGGTGACAAATAATCTCTCACTTCGCGCCCGCGCGCAAGCCGCCCCGCCGCCCGTGCCCCTCGCTTGACGCTCCCGCAAACGTTCTGCTATAAAAATCCACTCGCGACGGGCACACCCCAGCCCCACCGGGGACACCAACCCATTCCGCAGTAGCTCAATGGCAGAGCATTCGGCTGTTAACCGAAGGGTTGTAGGTTCGAGTCCTACCTGCGGAGCCAATATCTAAAAGCACTTACGGACATCATTGCGATGTCCGTTTTGCTTGGCTCACACTTTAGACTCACACCTTTACAAATGCGCTCCCTTCAGGCGGCAGCTTATTCCGGTCTTAGTCATAGTAAACACAAGATGGATTCCAGTGACGAAACAATAGTTGAACTGAGCAAGAGAAAGATGGTCGTGCTGCTGCTTGGAGCGTCTGCGTTCGTGGCAGCCGGAATCGGGATAGTCTCCTTCGACGGCGCGAGCATCCAGTCGCGGCGCGGTGCAGGCGACCCGATCTATGCCCACGCCCTCGGACTTGTGACAATCGTATTTTTCGGAATCTTCGCGATATACGCTCTCAAAAAGCTATTAGACAAAAAGCCCGCTCTGGTATTTAACGACTCCGGCATTGTTGATAACGTGAGCAGTGCCTCGGCGGGATTCATTCCGTGGTCTGACGTGGTACGTGCGGAGATATTCGAGCTACCAAAGCACAAGATGCTCGTCATCAAGGTCAGAGACCCACAGAAATATATCGCGCGTGGAAGCGCGTTGAGGCGGAGTCTGAATAAGACTAACTACAAAACGGTTGGCAGTCCCATCTCCATTTACGTCAACCTGCTGGAGATTGACGTTGCGGAGTTGGCCTCCCTTTTTAAACGATACCAGCGAAAATACGGCGTCGGGGCGGGCAGCAGTGCCGACATGAGCCACCCGCTCCTCTGGCAAGACGTTCGTTCGACGGAGCTACTCGAAGACGACGACGGGGACGACGGCGACTTCATCCAAACGGATGTCGAGCCTGAGGCGCAACTGCTGAATTGGTCGTCGAGTGCGTTGATAGCTACGGTCGGCTCCGGCGGGATAGGAATCTTCGTGCTGGCCGTCTCGTCGCTGGATATGCTCTTTCACATACAGATACCCTTCTGGGCTGGGATGACGGTTTCCCTGTTGCCGGTGTTTGTCTTCTTTCTGGCAGTACCGGACACGCGCCCTCGCAGCGTCGTCCGTCCCGCGCAATGGTTCGCGGCGGTCTGGTACTTAGTCTGTGCCGCACTGTCGCTTTCACTCACGGCATACCGTGGATTCGAGGCAGCGTATTTCATCCTCGCCGGGGTCATCCTGCTTGGTGCCTGGCCGTGTCTTGTCGCGGTTCGCAAGTTACTGGTCGTGCGTGAGACCTGACCCTTCCAGCCCGCTCCCCACCCCAATACAGAAGCATAAACCTTCTTTTCGGGCGTGCGCGCGGAGGCTCGCAGCTTGCAACTTAAGCCCTTATTAGTGCATCATAGTGACTGGCAAATTCCTTCTCTCTTGCGTCAACGGTGATGCGCCCCGCTAAGTAGACTTTCAAGCGGCGTTCTGGATGGTTCGAGAGTGGGCTGATTTCAACTTTAGAAGCGCTCCCTTGAGCACCCGAACGCAAGCCTTCGCTGCCTACCGTTACATCGAAGCCACTTTGATTCGACAGCTTCTCTCAGATACTCCTTCCGACAGGAGAGGTACATCCACATGTCTATGAAACTTTACGTCGGGAACCTGTCGTTCCAGACTTCGAGCGATGATTTGCAGCAGTTGTTCGCGCAGGCGGGCACGGTCGAGTCGGCTTCGGTGGTCGAGGATCGCGAAACGGGTCGCTCACGCGGCTTCGGCTTCGTCGAAATGTCCAGCAACGAGGAAGGCCAGAAGGCCATCGAGCAGTTCAACGGCAAAGAATTTAACGGCCGCAACCTGACCGTCAACGAAGCGCGCCCCCGTGAAGATCGCGGCGGACGCGGCGGCGGCGGCGGTGGCGGACGCGGCGGCTTCGGCGGCGGCGGTGGCGGCGGTCGTGGCGGCTATGGCGGCGGCGGCGGTGGCAACCGTGGCGGCGGCGGTGGCTACGGCGGCAGCGGCGGCGGTGGCAACCGCGAACCGCGCTGGTAAGTTCTGACACAGAACTCGGCCGGTGACTCTTTCAAGCAAAGCGCCTCCGACGATGAACACAAACGCCGCCGGAGGCGCTTCCACATTTTAAGTTAGCAAAGGGGTGCGCTCCCAACGATGGTCGAAGCCGCGCCAAAGGATTTTATGAATTTCTCTGAACTGGGACTCGATGACGTGCTGGTGCGCGTCTGTGAGTCTCTCGGATACACCGAACCAACACCGATTCAACAACAGGCGATCCCCATCGTCCTCGGCGGCTCAGACCTGATCGGTTGCGCCGAGACGGGGACGGGCAAGACCGCCGCGTTCCTGCTGCCGATCATTCAACGCATGGCGCAACAGCCGCGCCCCGGCATCCGCCTGCTCGTCCTCGCGCCGTCGCGCGAACTGGCGACGCAGATCGAAGCCAGCTACCGTTCGCTGCTGCCGAAGAAGACGGCCGCGCGCTGCGTGACGCTCATCGGCGGCGCGGGGATGTCCCGTCAAACAGATCTCTTGCGGCGCGGCGTGAGCGTCGTGATTGCAACGCCCGGCCGCCTGCTCGACCACATGGAGCGCGGCGCGGTTAACTTCGCGCACATCGAAGCGCTCGTGTTAGACGAAGCCGACCGCATGCTCGACATGGGATTCTGGCCGGCGATCCGGCGCGTGCTCGCCGCTCTCCCGACCGAACGGCAGACGCTTCTCTTCTCGGCCACCATGTCGCCCGCGATTGAAACCATCGCGCGCTCGAACATGCGCAAACCGAAACTCGTCGAAGTCAGCGTGCGCGGCGCGGCCGCGACGACCGTCGAACAAACCGCTTACCCGGTGGCGATGGAGTCGAAGACGGCTCTCCTGCTCGATCTCCTGGAGCGCGAACGTTTCGAGCGCGTGCTCGTCTTCACGCGCACGCGGCGCGGGGCGGAACGCCTCTCGCACATCCTCGAAGCGCGCGAGCACAAGGTCAACCGCATCCACGCCGACCGCACGCAGCCGCAACGCGAGGCCGCCCTGCGCGGTTTCAAGGACGGCAAGACGCGCGTCCTCGTCGCGACCGACATCGCGGCGCGCGGCATTGACGTTGACTCAATTTCGCACGTCATCAACTACGACGTGCCCGCCGCGCCGGAAGACTACGTGCACCGCATCGGTCGCACGGGACGTGCCGGAAACCGCGGCCGCGCGATCACTCTGGTCACGCCGGTCGAGGAACTGAGCATGCGCGCCATCGAACGCCTGACGGGTCAGGCCGTCGAGCGCGTGCTGTTGCAAGGATTCGGCGGCGTGCAGTTGGCGACGCCCGGAGCGGCGAAGCCCTTCGCGGCGAAACGTCCCGGCGCGAGCGCCGGACGCCGCTCGTTCCGCCCGCGTCGCGGCAGATAAGTTTGTCGCGACGGCGGTCGAGATTTTTGACTTCGCCTCGATCACTCAACCGGACGGGCGGCCGCGCGCATAAGCGGTTGCCTACGACGTTGAATCACAATCGCGTTCCCGTTCATACGGAGCGGCGCGCAAGTAGTTTGAAAGGAAGCGTGTATGACGGAGAACATGGAGACGACGGCGGCGACAGAAGTGGCCACGGCCGGGAAGATCGAGAAGCGGACGTATGTCGTCGGCGAGCGCGTGGAGAAACTCTGCACGAAATGTGAAGTCGAGCGCGGCCACGTCGTCGCGTCCGTCACGAAGCGCGGGCAAGTGTCGCGCGTGACGTGCCCGATCTGCCAGACGCGCAGTTCGTTCAAGAGCGGCGTCAAGATGACGGGCGGCCGCGCGTCGCAGGCCGGTGCGCCTTACGATCCGGCGCGGCAGTATCGCACCGGGCAGACGTTGATGCACCCGTCGTTCGGACTCGGCGAAGTGACGGCGCTCGTCGAGCCGCAGAAGATTGACGTGCTCTTCGCCGACCGCATGCGGCGCATGATCCACGGCCGCTCCTAAAGAGCGCGCACGGGACTCGCGCAGGGCATCTACTTCTTCTTCCTGCGCCTGTCGGGATCAGTTAAGGGTGGGATAATTTTTGCAGCCCCGTGTGGGACGGCAGCGCGCCGTTCTCCCGCGGGGCTTAACTTATTCCGTCGCGCCTCCGGCGGCGGGGCGTTCGGCGTGACCGCCGCCGTCGTTGCTGCTACGGCGTCCCTCGGCGACGACGCGCTCGACCATCTCTTTGAAGCGGTCGAGGTCAATGATCGGCTTCGTCCAGTGTTCGTCGCAACCGGCGTGAAGCGAGTGTTCACGGTCGCCGCGCATGGCGTGGGCGGTGAGGGCGATGATCGGGGTGCGGTCGAACGTCGGGTCGGCGCGCAGCCGCCGGGTTGATTCCAAACCGTCTATCGCGCCCGCCAGACTCAAGTCCATCAGGATCGCGTCGGGGCGCAGACGCCGCGCCTCGGCAACACCGTCTTCGCCGTTCGCCGCCTCGTGAAGTTCATGCCCGCTCATCTCCAACACCGTGCGGATCAGTTCGCGTATGTCGCGGTCGTCTTCAACCACCAGTATTTTTGCCATCGAGGATTCAACTCCGATCTCTACGAGGATGTCGCGCCAGCGCGATTCGAGGCTGGACACGAGCAGGCCGCCTGTTGCCGTCCGCGCGGGCGACGCGACCGCTGATGAGGCGGCGGTCTGCGGGCATCAAGTCTTTGCCGTCAGGCTCGACAGATCGCCGTGCCGGGCTGTTTGGCGAAAATCCTACTCTCTAGTTTTTATAGCAAATAGTTCGTGGGGCGTCCACGACGAAAGCGGGACGCGCTGGCGGCAAGACGCGCCCGCCTTATTGCGGCGAGTCACATTATCATGCCTGGCGGCAGGTTGCGCCCGTCTCAGCCTGTGCGCACCAGGGGCGCAGAACGGGCGCACCGACGGGCGCACAAAAAGGGGCGGGGCGGCCGCCGCTGTCGTGGCTGCCTCCCCGCCCTTCGCGCCTCTCCACGCCCCCCGTGAAGAGTCTCTTTTCTGCGCGCGTCGCCCGTCCGCGCCGCGCTCGACTTACTTAACTTACTTCGTCGCGACGACTGCGCGCACCGCCTTAACTTACTTCGTCGCCGCAGCGGCGCGCACCGCCGTCGCCGCCTGCGCCGCGAGTTGCGAGATGATGTCGTCGCCGTCCGACTTCGCCTTTGCCTTGAGCGTGTTGGTGACGACCGGCTCACCGCCGCGTTGCAGTTTGTATTCGAGCGTCAACTCGTCTCTGGCCTTCAACGAACCGGCCACGCCGCTGCCCTGAGCGCCGCCTTCCGCCGGAGCGGCCACGCCGCCTGCAATCGCCGCGGACTTCTTGAGGAAACCGCCGAAGCCGCCCCCGCCGCCCTTCTTGTGCGAGACCGTCGTGTAGAGCACGTAGTCGCACTCCTTCTGCTTGGCCTCGGCCTCGACGCCCTGCGTCTGCCGCGCTTCGAGCGCGACCACTTCGACGGGCGCGCCCTTCAAATTACTCACCAACTTGCCGCGCACCGCGTCGGCCAGAGACGAAGCGTCAACGTAATCGGCCGCCGCCAGAGTCTTCGTCAACGCCACGCCGACGCGCACCACGCCCGCGCGCTTCGCGCCGACCGCACCCGAACTCACCTCCCCCGTGCCGACGTTGTGCAACGGGTTGTTCTCGTCGTTATCGCGCGCGGCCGACGACGCCATCGCCGCCGCGCCGTACATCTCGCTCATGTCCTTCACCTGCCGGTAGTCGGCGGGCGCGTCGAAGAGGCTGTTGTCGAGGACGGCGTTGGCAATCTCCAATACCTCCTGCGTGAAAGTGAACGACTCGTTGCCGTTGTCGTCGAACAGCGTCGTCGTGGTCATGACGGGATAGCCGAGTTTGGCCACGCCGACCTGCTTCATGCGGTATTCGTCGCGGCAACCGCCGCCTTGCGAGGCGACGTTGTAGCCGGAGGCGCTCTGGTAGTTGCAATCGAGCACGAACGCCGCGTCAATGTACCAGCCGTCCGTCTCCATCCGGCTGCGCGTGACCTGACAGGCGTCCGGCGACGACTCGGTGACGATTGCTGTCTTGATGCGCCGCGCCGGGTAGCCGAACATTTTCTTGCGCTCGCCCGTGTCCGTCGCGGTGAACGTCGAAGTCACGACGCCGCCCCGGTGCGACGGCGCGGCCGCAGACGTTTTCTGCCCGGCCGTGGCCGTCCCAGCCGTGTCGGTCGTGTTCTGATCGAACGGCATCACGACGTAAGTTTTCGTCGGCACGCCGAGTTGCAGGTTGCGTCTCAGGTCGCACTGCGTGATCGTGACTGACGCTTCGTTCTGCTCGGTGCGCTGGCGCTTGCCCTTGATGTAGACGGTTTGCTCTGAAACTTGCCCGCCCGTCGTGTTCTTGGTTTTGATCTTCACGTCGGCGCGCGCTGATGTGGCGAGACCTGCGCCGCCGCAGCTTAGAATGAAGGCGAGGCAGGCGTGGCGGAATAAATTTTTCATTTGGGCGATTTCCTTTGGGCTGTAATGACTGCTGCGGGACGCTCGTCCGGCTCATCCGGCGCGGCGCGATTTTTTTTCGTCCCCATCATAATACGCGTAAGTAAGTGGGGAAAAGGATCATCAAAGATTCGTTTTTTGGCAGGCCGGACGGCGCGCGCGTTTTGATAAGGTGCAAGCACTCGTTTATACTTGCCCCGACGCGCGCCCGAAGCTGGTCGGAACTGTTTGGTTGAGATGTCGAAAATTCCCCTGTGAGTACATCCTCCCCACATGACGTGACCCGTTTGCTCATCCAGTTAACGGATGGCAACCGGACTGTGTTGGACGACCTGCTGCCGCTCGTCTACGGCGAGTTGCGCAGTTTGGCCGCCAACTACCTGCGCCGCGAACGCTCCGCACACACGCTGCAACCCACGGCCTTAGTCCATGAAGCCTACCTCCGGCTCATCGATCAGAGTCAGGTCAGGTGGCAAAACCGCGCGCACTTCTTCGGCGTCGCCGCGCAGATGATGCGCCGCATCCTCGTGGATCACGCGCGCGGCCACAACGCCGAGAAACGCGGCGGCGAAATCCACAAGCTCTCGCTCGACGAGAACGTGGACGTGACGGACGAACGCGCCACCGATCTCATCGCGCTCGACGACGCCCTGACCGCACTCGCCGCCCTCGACGAGCAGAAGAGCCGCATCGTCGAACTCCGCTTCTTCGGCGGCCTGTCGGTCGAAGAGACGGCCGAAGTCCTCGGCGTCAGCGCGCCCACAGTCAAACGCCAATGGCGCATGGCGAAAGCATGGCTCTACGGACAAGTGCAAAAGCAGTGACGAGTGACAAGTGACGAGTGACAAGTTAAGACCAAAAAACTTGTCTTTGCTCTCGTCACTTGTCACTCGTCACTTGTCACTGTTTTTATGACCCCCGAACGTTGGAAGCAAGTAGAAGAATTATTTCAGGCCGCGCTTGATCTGCCCCGCGAAGAACGCCCCAACTTCATCGCGGAGGCCGGCGCGGGCGACGACGCGCTTCGCCAGCAGGTGGAGGCGCTCGTCGCGCAGTACGAGGAAGCCGGAGATTTCATCGAAGCGCCCGCCTTCGCCGTCAACGGCTTCAACCCCGGCAGCGCGCCCTTCCGCACCACGCAACCCAACGACCTTGAAGAAGACCCGATGGCGGGCGCGCGCGTCGGCGCGTACAAGATCGTGCGCGAGATCGGGCGCGGCGGCATGGGCGCGGTCTATCTGGCCGTGCGCGCCGACAGCGAATATCAAAAGCGCGTCGCCATCAAACTTGTCAAGCGCGGCATGGACACCGACTTCATCCTGCGCCGCTTCCGCAACGAGCGACAGATTCTCGCCTCGCTCGACCACACCAACATCGCGCGCCTGCTCGACGGCGGCACGACCGACACGGGCTTGCCCTACTTCGTCATGGAGTACATCGAGGGGCAGCCGCTCTATCGTTACTGCGACGGCGAGAAGCTGACCGTCCAAGAGCGCCTGCGCCTCTTCGTCCAAATCTGCAACGCCGTCGCCTACGCGCACCAGAACCTCGTCGTCCACCGCGACATCAAGCCGTCGAACATTCTCATCTGCGCCGACGGCTCGCCGAAGCTTTTGGACTTCGGCATCGCCAAACTTTTAAACCCCGAACTCTCGCCCGACACGCTGACGCCGACGGCGACCGCCATGCGCCTGATGACGCCCGAATACGCCTCGCCCGAACAGGTGCGCGGCGAGTCGGCCACCCCGGCGAGCGACATCTACAGCATGGGCGTTTTGCTCTACGAACTCTTGACCGGGCATCGCCCCTACCACTTCCCCAACCGCTCGCCGCACGAGATCGCGCGCGTCATCTGCGAGGAAGAACCGGAGCACCCGTCGCGCGTCGTGACGCGACCCGAAGATTTGATCCCGCTCGACGGCGGCGGCAGCGAGACGACGGCGACGCTTGAGTTTCTCTGCAAGCTGCGCGGGACGACGTTGGAGAATTTGCGCCGCGAACTCGCGGGCGACCTCGACAACATCACCTTGAAGGCTCTGCGCAAAGAGCCGGGTCGGCGTTACACTTCGGTCGAACGCCTGCGCGAAGACATCGCGCGCCACCTCGACGGCCGACCCGTCTCCGCGCCGTTCGTCTTCCCCTCGTCGGCCAAGACTTCGCGGCTCGCCACCGGCGACGCCGTGACGGGCGAGAAGACGCTCGCCGTGCTGCCCTTCAAACTGCTCAACATCCAGCGCACCGAGGAGACCGGCGAAAACTACCTCGGCATCGGGTTGGCCGACGCGCTCATCACGCGCCTGTCGAACGTGCGCCGCTTCAGCGTGCGCCCGACCAGTTCCGTCATTCGCTACAGCGGGACGGACATCGGCGACCCGTTCGCCGCCGGGCACGAACTCGGCGTCAGCTACGTCGTGGACGGTCGCATCCAGCGCGCGGGCGAACGCATCCGCATCACCGTCCAACTGCTCAACGTCTACGACGGCGCGACGATGTGGGCGGGTCAGTTCGACGAGAACTACACGGACGTGCTGAGTCTCGAAGACGCGATCTCGGCGCAGGTCGCCACCGCGCTCGTGCCGCAGTTGACGGGCGACGAGCGCGAGCAACTGGCGAAGCGCGGCACGGACAACGCAGAGGCGTTCGAGGTCTACCTGCGCGGCCGCTACCACTGGAACACCTTCAACGAAGAGGGCTTCGCCAAGGCTATCACCTGCTACTACCGCGCCATCGCGCTCGACCCTGACTACGCCGCCGCCTACACCGGCATCGCCGACTACTACAACTGGATCGGCATCTACGGCGTGATGCCGCCCGAAGAATGTTCCGCCGCCGCCAAGGAAGCGGGCGCGCGCGCCCTCGAACTCGACGAGACGCTGCCCGACGCGCACACCGCCTACGGCTTCGCCGTCCACACGCACGACCTCGACTGGGACACGCCCATCGCACACTTCCAACGCGCGCGCGAACTCAACCCGCACCACGCCGCCGCGCACCTCTGGCAAGGCACGCAACTCGTCATGGAAGGCAGCTTCGACTCCGGCCTGCCGCTCGTGCGCCGCGCGCTCGAACTCGACCCGCTCACGCTGTTCAACCAGCACATGCTCGGCTTCTGCCTGTTCTACGCGCGCCGCTTCGACGAGAGCCTCGCCGTCTATCGCGAGATGATCGAGACGGCCTCGATGCACGGCCTCGGATACTTCGGCTACAGTTGGGTGCTCGGCCATCTGGGGCGGCACGACGAGGCGATTGACGCGGCGGTCAAGGCCATCGAGTTTTCCGGCCCCAGCCCGTTCATCACGGCGACGCTCGGCTCGGCCTACGCCGCGGCCGGGCGGATGCAGGAAGCGCGCCACGTCCTCGGCGAGTTGGAAGAGTTGGCCGCGAAGCGTTACGTCTCGCCCTACTATCTCGCCATCGTCTACGCCCAACTCGGCGACTACGAGCGCGCCTTCCAACTTCTCGAACAGAGTTTCACCGACCGCGAGGCGTGGATCGTGTGGCTCGGCGTCCAGCCGCAGTTCGACCCGCTGCGCTCCGACGCGCGCTTCAGTACGCTTGTGCGCCGCACGAAGAATCCCGGCATCGCGCGCCTGCGCGGCGAAGCCCCGCGCCCCGCGCCGGGCGCGCTCTTCGGTCAGGCGGCCAGCAACAGCGCCGAGATCGCGCGCGGCGTGGAACTCCACCTCAGCGACAACGAAGAGGCTCGCCAACTCTACGTCGCCGGTCACTACTTCTCCACGCGCCGCACGGCCGACGGACTCAGACAGGCCATCGGGCGGTTCGAGCGCGCCGTCGAACTCGACCCCGGCTTCGCCATCGCCTACGCCGAACTCGCCGACTGCTACGCGCTGCTCAACTGGTACGTCGAGCCGCCGCCGCCCGACGCCTTCGAGCGAGCGCGCGCGGCCGCCGTCAAAGCCGTCGGGGCTGATCCGAATCTGGCCGAGGCGCACGCCTCGCTCGGTTACATCAAGCTGCATTACGACCGCGACTGGCAGGGCGCGGAAGCGGAGTTTCGCCGCGCCATCGAACTGCGCCCCGGCAACGCCCTCGCGCATCGCTGGTACGCCTTCGCCCTGTCGGCCGTCGGCCGCCACGACGAGGCCGTCGCCGAGATCAAACGCGCGCAGCAGATTTCGCCGGAGTCGCCCGTCATCGCGACGGCCGTCGCCAACGTCCTCTTCCTCGCGCGCCGCTTCGACGAGGCCGTCGCGCAGTGCGGGCGCGCGCTCGAACTCGACCCCGGCTCGGTCGCCGCCCACGTCATTCTGCGCTGGGCTTACGAGCATCGCGGGATGCGCGAAGAGGCGCTCGCCGCCTACGAGCAGGAGAGCGTGTTTGCGGGCGACACGCCGACCACGCGACTCAAAGAGGCGCACGTCCTCGCAGCTTGCGGGCGTGGTGAAGAAGCCGCCGCGATCCTCCGCGAGTTGCTCGCGCGTCGCGGCGAACATTGGGTCACGGCCTACGAGATCGCCGTCATCTATTCGCTGCTGCACGACCGCGACAACGCGTTCCACTGGCTCGCCGAGGCCGAGAGCGAACACGCCGTCGGGTTCACCTTCGCGGCCGTTGACCCGCACCTCGACCATTTGCACGCCGACCCGCGCTTCGCCGAGATGTTGAAGCGCACGAAGAACCCGCTCGCCGCGCGCTATCAGAGCGAGGAGGCCGTCACCCGCCTCGTCGTCAGCCACGACACCGACGACCCGCACCTGTCAACGCTGCCGACGCTCGAACTGCCGTTCGGCGACCGGAACAACGGCCGCCACCTCGCGCCACACACGATAGCCGCGACAGGGCGTCGCCCGTCTCGACGCACGGCCGCCCTTGCCGCCGTGATCTTCGTCGTGCTCGCCTCGGCCGCCACGGGCGCGTACTTCTACTCGAAGCGTGCGGGCAAAACCGCTGCCGCTGCGAACCCCCTGCGGCTGACCACCCAGATCGCTCACGACTGGCATCCCGACTGCTCGCCCGACGGGCAGAAGATCGCCTTCGCCAGCAACCGCGACGGCGCGACCGAAATTTACGTGATGGATGCCGACGGCACGAACGTCCGTCGCCTGACCTTCAACACGACCGAAGACGACTGCCCCGCGTGGTCGCACGACGGGCAGAAGATCGCCTTCCAGAGTCGGCGCGACGGCCAGATGGAAGTCTACGTGATGGACGCCGACGGCTCGAACCAGCACAACCTCTCGAACGCCCCCGGCGAGGACACGCGCCCCTCGTGGTCGCCCGACGACCGGCGCATCGCCTACGGCAGCAACACGCTCGACGCGCCGACGAACTATGAAATCTTCACGATGCGCGCCGACGGCTCGGACAAAATTAAACTGACCGACAACACCAGCTTCGACAGCGACGCCACGTGGTCGCCCGACGGCCAGAAGATCGCCTTCACCTCCGCCCGCGATGGCAAGTCTTACGAGATTTTCGTGATGAACGCCGACGGCTCGGACGTGCGCAACCTGACGAACCACCCCGGCGACGATGCGAAGCCCGCGTGGTCGCCCGACGGCAAGCACATCACGTGGGCGGGCAACCGGCCGAACAAGACCGACTTCCCGGCCGTCTACGTGATGGACGCCGACGGCCACAACCAGCGACTCATCACCGCCGCGCGCACCTTCGACGACGAACCGGCGTGGACGGCCGACGGCCGCCGCGTCGCCTTCCAGACGCAGCGCGACGGCAACTTTGAAATCTACGTCGCCGATGCCTTCCCCGCGTTGCCCGCCGCGGCCACGACGGCCGCCGACAAGAAGATGCGCTCGCTCGCCGTGCTCCCCTTCTCGACCGTCGGCGCGCAGGGCGACGAGCAATATCTCGGCGTCGGCATCGCCGACGAGTTGACGAACAAGCTCGGCGAGTTGGACGAGATCACCCTGCGTACGTCGGGCGCGGTGCGTCGCTACCTCGGCGCGAACAAGAGCGCGATTGACGCGGGGCGCGAACTGAAAGTTGACTACGTGCTCGGCGGTTGGGTCGAGCGCGTGGGCGACCGCGTGCAGACCGCGCTCGAACTGACGGAAGTGTCGGGCGGGCGCGTGCTCTGGGCGGAGCGTTTCAACGAGCGTTTCACCGACATCTCCACTTTGCAGACTTCGATCTCGGAACGCGTCGTGCGCGCGCTCAGTCTGGAGCTAACGGGCGACGAGCGACGCCGCCTCGCCAAGCACTACACCGAGAACAGCGAGGCGCAGCAACTATATCTCGCCGGTCGCTACCACTGGGGCAAGCGCACGCCCGAAGGCTTGCGCCAGGCCATCGTCAATTTCGAGCAGGCCATCGCCAAAGACTCCGGCTTCGCGCTCGCCTACGCCGGACTCGCCGATTGCTACGCGCTGCAAAACTGGTATCTCGAACCGCCGCCCGCCGATGCCTTCGCGCGTGCCAAGCAGTCGGCCGAGCGCGCCGTCGCCCTCGACGACTCGCTCGCCGAAGCTCACGTCTCGCTCGCCAACGCGAAGTTCCACTACGACCGCGACTGGCAGGGCGCGGCCGCAGAGTTTCGCCGCGCCATCAGTCTCAACCCGAACTACCCGACCGCGCACCACTGGTACGCCTTCAACCTCTCCGCGATGGAGCGGCACGACGACGCGCTCGCCGAGATCAAACGCGCAGAGGAACTCGACCCGCGTTCGGCCGTCATCGCGACGGCCGTCGCCAACGTCCTCTTTCACGCGCGCCGCTTCGACGAAGCCATCGAGCAGTGCCGCAAGGCGCTCGCCATGGATCCCGGTTCGCTCCCGGCTCACATCGTCTTGCGTTGGAATTATGAGAAGAAAGGAATGACCGACGAGGCTCTAAAGATTTACGAGAAGGAGCGCGCCTTCGCCGGTGATACGCCGACGACGCGCGCGAAACTGGCTCACGTCTTAGCCGTCAGCGGCCGCGCCGACGAGTCGCGTCGCATCCTTGAAGAACTCGTCGCGCGCCGCAAACAGCAGTGGGTGACGGCCTACGAGATCGCCGTCGTCTACGCGCTGCTCGGCGATCACGACAACGCCTTCAACTGGCTCGACCGTGCAGAGCGTGAACACGCCGTCGGTTACACTTACCTGCGCGTTGACCCGCGCCTCGACAATTTACGCGGCGACCCGCGCTACGCCCAGTTGTTGCGTTGAACGCTTGTTCACGGGCATTGCCACCACGTCGCCGCCCGCGCGAAACGGCGTCACGACATTTGCGATTTGCGCGTCGCGCCGCATGTTCCGGCGCTCGCGCGCACGCAACGCCAGACGATACTCAACGTGCTCGAACCCGGCTTCCACCATGCGCGACATCGCGTAGGCGAAGCTCCTCGACACGAAAGTCAACCCGCACCCGGCGGCCACCACAATTCCGAAATAGATTAAATAGTTCATCGCTTCACTCTCCCTCGCCGTCGCTTTTTCAAATCAACTTTTCCGCTTTTCAAATCAACTTTCCAATGCTCGCCCCTTCAATTAACTCTCCGCTGCGCCCCGCTGCCCGTCTTAACTCGCGGCTTCCTGACTGACCAACACGCCCGCCAGCGACTTCAGTCCCTTCAACCAACGCTCGCGTCTCGCCCGTCGCCGTCCGGCCTTGATCTCGTCGAGGCGGCGGCTGCTTTCAGCGCGGCTCGCGTGGCGCGTCACCAGTTCCCGGTAATAAGCGCGGTAATAGTCGCCGCCCTGCTGCGTGTTGTTCCCGGCGTGAATCGCCAACGCCTGCATCTTCGTCATGTTCGTCGCACTCGTCATCGCCGTTCGTCTCCCCTGCGCCGAAGCCTGCCGCTTCCAACCGCTGTTTTAATTGCCTCTATTAACTAACGCGCAAACGTCCGGCAAACGGGATCAACTTTTTCGGCCGCCGCGCTATTTTTCCGTCCCGTGGTTGCCACACGGCGACGCGCAGACAAAAACGGGCGGTCTCCGCGATGAACCGGAGACCGCCCGTTGTGCGACCCGCCCTGCCCAATCGGGCGGGTCTTCGGGGGAGATTGATCGAGTCTCCCTACCGAGCCTTGAATTTCACTCCTTCGATCACGCTCATGGGCGAGGCGGTCGGGATGATGCGCGTCAACTCGAAACCGGCGGCGGCAAACAACGCGCGGTATTCGTCTTCGGTGCGCTCCAGCCCGCCCGGCGAGAGCATCATTTCGAGGTCTTGAATCTTCGACAGGTGCGGCTCGTTGCCCGCGGGCACGACCATTTCCACGAGCAGCAGCCGCCCGTCGTCCGGCATCGCGCGGTGGCAGTTGCGCAGAATCGAGAGGGCGCGAGCGTCGTCCCAGTCGTGAATGATGTGCTTCATCAGGTAGGCGTCCGCGCCCGCCGGGACGCTCTCGAAAAAGTCGCCCGACGCGAGTTCCAGAGCGCGCGCGACGCCCTCGGCCTCGACGTACGCTTGCGCGCCCGCGATCACCTGCGGCATGTCGAACAGCAAACCTTTGAGGTGCGGGTTGGCGCGCAAGATCGCGGCGAGGAGACTGCCGTGCCCGCCCGCGATGTCGGCCAGTTTTCTGATAGACGAAAAATCGTAGGCTTCGACCACGGCCTTCGAGACCATCTTCGACAAACTCGTCATCGCGCCGTCGAACACGCGCGCCGCATCTTTGTGTTCGGCGAAATACGAAAACACCTCCGCGCCGTGGACGCGCTCCCACGCCGCCTTGCCCGTGCGCGCGCTGTAGGGCGCGTCGCCCCACACCTGCCAGTGCCAGTCAGCGCCCATGAAGATGGCGAGGTCGCGCATCGAGCCTTCCACGTCCGCGCGCAGGAGTTCCGCCGTGGGCGTCAACTCGAACACGCGTTCCCCGGTCTCCGCAAAGACGCCGCAGCCCGCGAGCGAGCGCATGAAGCGGTAGAGCGAAGGGGCGTGCGCGCCCGTCTCGGCCGCCAGTTCGTCAACGCCGCGCGCGCCTTCCGTCAATAGATCGGCGACGCCGAGTTCGGCCACCACGCGCAACGCCTGCGTGACGAGCGGCGCGACGAGCATCTGCGTCAACACGACTCCCGGCGGCGGCACTACGACGGCGGCCGCGTCCTGCGGCGCGCTTGCGTGAATGTCGCCGTGCGGCGTGATCATTTCCAAAACTGCGCTCATGCTTACAATCCCTCCCGACCTGTTGCCCGACGAATAAAAATCGCTTTCATACGTTAACGCGCATTCCGCGCCGCGTCGGGATCATCACGCACGGAAATTTTTAAACGCCGCGCGCGAAAAAGTTTTCTTCGCGCCCGCCTGATCCCTTTTCCTCGCGCCGCGCGCGTTAACGGGTGAGAGACGTTCCGAACTCTCAAGCGCGCCGCGAAGGCCGCCGGTATTCATAACTTTCATATTCGATAGGACGGTCAACCTCGTGAACAAAAAATCTTCCCTCATTTATTCCGCGCTCGGTCTCCTGCTCGCGCTCGCCTGCTTAGCTTCAAGCGCGCGCGTTAGTTCAACGGATACGGCGTCTCGAACGGCGGCGGGGGTCAACTCATCATCCATACATCATTCATCCCAGACCCCCGCCGCGACCGCCGACGCAAAAGAAGAGGCCGCGCGCGTCCGCGCCAGCGAGGCTTACGGCAAGCTTCCGCTCCACTTCGAGGCCAACCGCGGGCAGGCCGAGCCGGAAGTTAAATACATCTCGCGCGGCAGCCGCCACGCGCTCCACCTGACCGAGACCGGCGCGCGCCTCGCCCTGCACGACGCCGAGACCGGCCGCAACGCCGCGCTTCACTTGAAGATGATCGGCGCGAACGACGCGCCCGCCGTGACCGGACAGGACGAACTGCCCGGCCGCGTCAACTACTTCCGCGGGCAGGATCAAAGTCAATGGCAACGCGACGTGCCCACCTTCGCGCGAGTCCATTACGCGGGCGTCTATCCCGGCATTGACGCCGTGTACTATGGCAACCAGCGCCAGTTGGAATACGACTTCAACGTCGCACCGGGGGCTGACCCCGCGCAGATCAAGTTGAGTTTCGAGGGCGCGCAAGCGTTGCGCGTGGACGAGGCGGGCGATCTGTTGATCGAGACGGCGGCGGGCGAGATGCGACAGCACAAGCCTTTCGTCTATCAGGAAGCCGCGGGCGCGCGGCGCGCAATCGAGAGCCGCTACGAGTTGTCCGCAGGCGGCGAGGTCAGTTTCGCGCTCGCCGCTTACGACCACACGCTCCCGCTCGTCATTGACCCCGTGCTCGCCTACGCCTCTTACGTCGGCGCGACGAGCAGCGACACCGTGCTCGGCATCGCCGTTGACGCCGACGGCTTCGCCTACATCACCGGCAACCTCTTCGGCGCGTTCACCATGACGCCCGGCGCGTACGACACGACGAACGCCGGGCAGGACGTCTACGTCGCCAAGATCAACCCCGCGGGCGGCAGCTTCATCTACGCCACTTACATCTCGGCCGCTGGCGGCAACAACTTCGGCAACGACATCGCCATTGACGCGCAGGGCAACGCCTACATCACCGGCAAGGCCACCAGCACGCTTTTCCCCGCCACCCCCGGCGCGTATGACACGACGCCGAGCAGCCTCGATGCCTTCATCGTCAAGTTGAACGCGCAGGGCAACGGCTTGCTCTACGCCTCCTATCTCGGCGGGACGGGATCGGACGAAGGCTTCGGCATCGCCGTTGATTCGTCGGGCGACGTGTACATCGCGGGCGGCACGACGTCGAACAACTTCCCCGTCGTCGGCGGTCTGCAAACCACGTTCGGCGGCGGGCGCGACGCCTTCGCCGTCAAGCTCCGTCCGGCCGGTGGCGGCGCGGCCGACTTGCTCTATTCAACGTATCTCGGCGGCGCGGGCGACGAGGACGCGAACGCCGTCGCCTGCGACGCGGGCGGCAACCTCTACCTGACCGGCTACAGCACCTCGGCCAACTACCCGACCACCGCCAACGCCTTCGACACGAGCCTCTCCGGATCGGGCGGCGACGTGGTCGTCACGAAAATCAACCCGGCGAACACCGGCGCGGCGAGCCTTCTCTATTCGACCTTCCTCGGCGGCAGCAGCGCGGATCGCGGCAACGACCTCGTCGTTGACAACGCGGCCGTCCCCAACATTTACCTGACGGGCACGACGAGTTCCACGTCCGCCAACGGACTCTTCCCGACGACGGCCAACGCCTACGACACCATCGTCAACGGTTCGGACGCCTTCTTCAGCCGCATCAACCCGGCCTCGGCGGGCGCAAACGATCTCGTCTATTCCACTTTCATCGGCGGCACGGCTGCCGAGGAAGGACTGGGGCTGGCGCGCGATGCGAGCGGCAAGATTTACGTCTCCGGCTCGACGGGGTCATCCAATTTCCCCACCACGCCCGACGCGTTCCAGAGCGTCTACAACGGCAACGACGCCTTCGTCGTCAAACTCACCCCCGCGTCGGCGGGCGCAAGCGATCTGCTCTACTCGACCCTCTTCGGCGGCTCGAGCGGCGGCAGCAACGCGAACGACGGGCAGGACAAGGCGCACGACGTGGCCGTTGACCCGCAGGGCAACTTCTACATCGCGGGCGAAACCGGCTCGCCGAATCTCCCCGTGCAAAACGCCTTCCCCGGCCAGTCAACGCACAAGGGCTTCTCCGACGGCTTCGTCGCCAAGTTCATGGACTCCGCCGCGAACACCTTCAACATCTCCGGGCGCGTCACGAACCTCAGCCAGAACGGCGCGAACTTCGCAGGGATCGTCGTCCAGTTAACCGGCACAACGACGGCCACGCGCACTACCGACGCGGGCGGCAACTACTCTTTCGCCGGACTCGCCGCGGGCGGCAACTACGCCGTCACGCCCGTGCGCGCTAACTACACCTTCGCGCCGCCGACCCTCGTCTTCGACAACCTGAGCGCGGATCAAACGAACGCGAACTTCGCCGCCACCGTCAACTTCCACACCATCGGCGGTCGCATTACCATCAACGGCGGCGCGCAGAACGGCCAGCCGCTCGCGGGCGCGAGCGTCACGCTCAGCATCTTCAACGTCGCCAACTCGAACATTCAGACCGTGACGACGAACGCCAACGGCGAGTACGCCTTCGACCCGCAACCGGCCGAACGCAACTACGTGATCGTCCCCTCGGCCGCCAACCTGTCGCAGCCTTACTCGCTGAACCCCGGCTCGGACACGACCGGCAATCTCACCGCGAGCGTCACGAAGAACTTCACGGCCACGCCGCTCTACACCATCAGCGGCCGTATCACCGACGCGAACAACAACCCCGTCGGCAACGTCTCGGTCGCCGCCTCGCCCCTCACTTCGGTGATGGCGAACGCGAACGGCGAGTACACCCTGAGCGGCGCGCGCCCCAACACCAACTACACGGTGACGCCCACGCGCACCGGCTTCACCTTCACGCCCGCGAACCGTCTGCACTCGAACCTCGTGGGCAACGTCACCGGCGCGGACTTCGCCGCCGCCTCGCAGACCTACACCATCAACGGCCGCATCACGAGCACGACCAGCCAGCCCACGGCGGGTCAGCCCGTCTCCGGCGCGACCGTCAAACTCACCGGCTCGCAGACGGCGCAGACCACGACGAACGCGAACGGCGAATACACGTTCCCCAACCTCGGCGTCGGCGGTAACTACACCGTCACGCCCACGCTCGACGATCACACCGTCACGCCCGCCTCGCGCACGGCCAACAACCTCGCCGCCAACCAGACGCTCGACTTCACCGTCACCCAACTGTTCGACATCCGCGGCATCGCCAAAGACGCGTCGGGTGTGCCCTTGTCGGGCGTCACGATCAACCTCAACAACAGCCCCGTCCAAACCACTTCTGCCGACGGCAAGTTTGACTTGACCAACCGCACGGGCGGGCAGACCTTCACCGTCAAGCCGACGAAGAACGGTTTCACCTTCAGCCCCGCGCAGGAAGTTTTCACGCTCAACGGCGACCGCCTCGATCTCGTCTTCACGGGCACGCCGCTCACCTTCAACATCGGCGGCACAGTCGCGCGCAGCGACAACAGCGCGCCCGTCGGCGGGTTGACCGTCAACCTCCGCAACGGCGTCGGCGGCTCTGTCATCGGCACGACCACGACCGCCGCCGACGGCACTTACACTTTCAACGCCCTCGCGGCGGGCGCGAACTACCACGTCAGCCTGCCCCCGCAGGCGGGCTTCATCTTCACGCCCGACGGCCGCACCATCAACAACCTGCAAGCCGATCAGACGGCGCAAAACTTCGCGGCCGTCCCGACGAACTACACCATCTCCGGCCGCGTCGCCGACGCAGGCAACAACAGCATCAGTGCCGTTACGATGACGCTCGCGGGCACGGCGTCGAGCATCACGAACGCCACGACCACGACGGACGCGTCCGGCAACTATTCCTTCAACGTCCCCGCGGGCGGCAACTACTCCATCACGCCCGCGAAGCAGGATTACACGTTCGCCCCGGCGAACCGCACGCACAACGCACTCTCCGCCAACAAGTCCGGCGAGAACTACACCGGCACGCTCGCCTACACGATCAGCGGCACGGTCAACGCGCTCGGCGGCGGCGCGCTCGGCGGCGTCAACGTCACCTTGAGCGGTGCGGCGTCGGGCACGCAGACGACGAACGCGCAGGGCGAGTTCACTTTCACGAACCTCGCGCCCGGCGGCACTTACAGCGTCACGCCCGCGCTCACGAACTTCGCCTTCAACCCGCCGAGCCGCACCTACGGCAACTTGTCGGCCAGCCAGACCGCGACGTTTGAAGCCGTCTCGACCGCGCCGACCGATCTGCAAATCACCAACGCGGCATCGGCCGCAGAGTTCGCGCCCGGCGCGGACGTGACCTACACCATCGTCGTCAAAAACAACGGGCCGAACAGCGCGGCGAACATCACGGTCACGGACAATTTGCCCGCGAGCGTCACGTTCATCTCCTGCGCGGCTTCGCAGGGCGGCACGTGCGTCGGCGGCAATGCCTCCGGCAACAACCGCACCATCACCTTCCCGTCGCTCGCCGTGAACGCCGAGGTCACCGTCACGCTCGTCGCACGCGTCAATAACGGCGTCGCCGATCAAACTATCGTCAACAACGCGGCGCAGGTCGCGGCGACCAACAACGACACGAACGCGCAGAACAACTCCGCCCCGGCCTCTTTCAAAGTAATCGTCCCGGCGGCGACGGCCGACCTCTCGCTCGCGGCCGTTGATTCGCCCGACCCCGTGGCGGTCGGCAACAACCTGACTTACGCGCTCGCGGTGCTGAACAAAGGGCAGGCCGACGCGACGAACGTCGTCGTCACCGCGACGCTTCCCGCGAACGCCACTTTCGTTTCGGCCACGAACGGTTGCGCTCTGAACGGCAACACGTTGACGTGCGCGCCCGTCCAGATCAACAACGGCGCGAGCCGACAGTTGAACGTCGTCGTCGCGCCGACCGTCGCGGGCATACTCAATTTCAACGCGAGCGTCGCCTCCGACCTCGGCGACTCCGACACGTCGAACAACACGGCGCAGGCCACGACGGAAGTCCACCCGCGCGGCACAGATGTCCGCACGGGCGACATCCTCATCAGCGAATTCCGCGCGCACGGCAACGCCGAGACGGACGCGCACCTCGACGATTTCGTCGAACTCTATAACAACACCGACGAGGCGATCACGGTCGGCCCAGCGGACGCTTCCGGCGGCTGGGCGCTCGTCGCGCGCGAGGCCGGAGACCTTCCCGTCGTGCGCGCCACCGTCCCGAAGGGCACGGTGATTCCGGCGCGCGGCCACTACCTGATCACCGCCGCGGGCTACACGCTCGGCGCGCTCGCCGCGGGCGACCTGCCCGTCGCCGGGAACATTCTCGACACGGGCGGCCTCGCGCTCTTCCGCACCGCCGACCCCGCGAAGTTCAACGCGACTGAAGAACGCCTCGACTCCGTGGGCTTCACTTCGTCGAGCGACCAGATGTACCGCGAAGGCGCGGGACTCGCGCCCGTTGATGCCGTGCAGGCCGAGCAATCGTTCGCGCGCAGATTCGATAACGCCGGGCGGCCGCAGGACACCGGCGACAACGCGGCCGACTTTCAGTTGATCTCGAAGACGGCCGCCACCTTCGGCGCGGCGCAGTCGCAACTCGGTGCGCCCGCGCCGGAGAACTTGTCGAGTCCCGTCCAGCGCAACGCGACGATCAAGCCCTCGCTCGTAGACCCATCGTGCCCCGGCTTCGGCGCAGCGACGAGCGCGTGCGCCCGCGTCCGCACCGCGGCGGGCGCGAACCCGACCAACGCCGCCTTCGGCACGTTGCTGATTCGTCGCCGCTTCACCAACAAGACGAACGCGCCCGTGACGGCCTTGCGCTTCCGCATCACCGACATCACGACGCTCGGCACGCCCGACTCGAACGCGCTCGCAGACTTGCGCGCACTCGATTCGGCCGACGTGGAAGTGACGACGACGGGCGGCGCGACGGTCATCCTGCGCGGCACGCTTCTCGAATCGGCGCAGCCGCTCGGCGGCGGCACAAACTCCGCGCTCGTCCTGCCGATCATGGGCAGCGCGCTCGCCCCGAACGCCACCGTGGACGTGGAGTTCCGCCTCGGCGTGCAACGCAACGGCGCGTTCCGCTTCTTCGTCAACGTCGAAGCGGCGACCGCCGCCGCGCTCACCGACGGCAAGACCGAACGCGGCAAGCAACAGGCGCGCGCGAAGTAATCAACCACACGTCTCACAACGGCGGCGCGGCCGTGAACGAATCAACGTTCACGACCGCGCCGCCGTTTTAAGTTCACGTCGCTTATCTCAAATGAGAAAATCCACCCGGCTGCGCGCTCGCCGTCGCCGCACGCGTCTCGCGGCTTGCATTTAGTTTCGCGGCGGGCATCTAATAAACCGACTCGGATAATCATGCGAAAGGTTGGAGGAGACTACCAGATGAAATACCGGATGATGATCGCGTGCGCGCTGCTGTCGGCCTTGTGCTTCGAGACGTCGGGCGTCGCCGCCTTAGCCGCGCAGCGGAGACGCGCGCCGAAGGCCGCCGCTGCCGCTGCCACTACGTCGCTCGACGCCAAAATTCGCCGCTTCGCCCCGACGACGCTCACGGCCGACACCTCGCGCCTCTCCGCGGGCGACCGCCGCGCGCTCGTTCGGATCATCGAGGCCGCGAAGTTGTTAGACCCGCTCTATCTCAAACAAGTGTGGAGCGGCAACCCCGCGCTCAAGCGGCGGCTCGAAGCCGACAAGAGCGCGTCCGGCTGGGCGCGCCTTCACTACTTCCGCCTCAACGTCGGCCCGTGGTCGCGGCTCGACAGCAACGAGCCGTTCATCGCGGGCGTCCCGCGCCAGAAGCCGCACCACGCCAACTACTACCCTGACGACATGACGAAGGAAGAGTTCAACACGTGGGTCGCCACGCTCCCCGCCGAAGAGCGTGCGCGCGCCACAGGCTTCTTCCACCTCGTCCGCCGCGGCGCGGACGGCAAACTCAAACTCGTCCCTTACAGCGCGGAGTATCGAGAGTTTCTCGTGCCCGCCGCGCGTCTCCTGCGACAGGCGGCGGCCGAGACGACGAACGCCACGCTCAAAAGTTTTCTCACCAAACGCGCCGACGCCTTTCTCTCCGACGATTACTACGAGAGCGATGTGGCGTGGATGGACTTGGACGCGCCGATTGACGTAACCATCGGCCCTTACGAAACTTACGAAGACGAGTTGTTCAACTACAAGGCGGCCTTCGAGTCATACGTCACGCTGCGCGACGAGGCCGAGTCGGAGAAGCTCGCAAAGTTCAGCGGCTACTTGCAGGAGTTGGAAGATAACCTCCCGCTCGAAGCGCGCTACCGCAACCCGCAACTCGGCGCGGCCTCGCCCATCCGCGTCGTCAACGAAGTGTTCTCTTCGGGCGAAGGCAACCGCGGCGTGCAGACGGCGGCCTTCAACCTGCCGAACGACGAACGCGTCGTCAAAGAGAAGGGGTCGAAGCGCGTGATGCTCAAGAACGTGCAGGAGGCCAAGTTCCAGAAGACCCTGATCCCGATCTCGCGCGTCGTGCTCGCGCCCGCACAGCGGAGTTTGCTCTCCTTCGAGTCGTTCTTCACGCACATCCTCGCGCACGAGTTGATGCACGGGCTGGGGCCGCACAACATCAACGTGGACGGGCAGGCGACGACCGTGCGCATGCAACTCAAAGAACTCTACTCGGCGATTGAGGAGGCGAAGGCCGACATCACCGGGCTGTGGGCGTTGCAGTATTTGATGGACAAGGGGCTGGTCGAAAAAAGCATGGAGCGTTCGATGTACACGACCTTCCTCGCGAGTTGCTTCCGCTCGGTGCGCTTCGGCATCACCGAGGCGCACGGCAAAGGCATCGCCGTGCAGTTCAACTACCTGACGGACGAGGGCGCGATCAAGTTCGACGAGCGCACCGGCACTTTCCAAATTGACGAGTCGCGGATCAAAGAGGCCGTCACCAAGTTGACGCGCGAGATACTCACGCTGCAAGCCGAAGGCTCGCACGCGAAGGCCAAAGCGATGCTCGACAAGTACGGCGTGATCCGCCCGCCCATGCAGCGCGCCCTCGCCCGCCTCGGCGACGTGCCCGTTGACATCGAGCCGCACTTCCCGCTCGCGCAGCGGTAAGGTGAGATAGGAAAAAGGCGTTCACCGCAGAGGGGGCACATAGAGATTCAACTCTCTGCGCCCCTTCTGCGTTCTCTGCGCCTTTGCGGCGAGTGTCTTCGTTTGTTTACCAGTTAAGCACGCGACAGTCTATCGGTGATGACTCGCTTGAGTTCGTCCAACGTCCGGCACGAGTTGATCGTAGCAGCATCAACGAACTCTTCGAGCGCGTCGCCGCGCCCGCGCCGGAAGATCGCCGGGAGAGCCAGCCCCGTCAGCCCGTAACGACTCCGCAACTCGTCGGCGTGCAAAAACTCCGGGCGCGCGTCGAGGCTTTCGAGAAACTCCTTCCACTCGCGGCGCATCCCGAACGTCGTGTGCGTCAGCGCGCACAGGTTGCACGCGTAAGTTTCCGGCGAGAAGATTTTGTGCGCCACGTCGCCCAGCGTGTTGAAGAGTCCGCTCTCCGCGTTGTAGACGAAGACGAGCGCCGGCCGCGTGTCGTTGTCTGCGTGTGCCGTATTCAATTTGTCTTGCGGCCTCCTTCAAAGTTATGCTCGCGGAAATATAGCCGCCACGTCAACTTAGAAATTGCCGCCACGCCAATTGAGAGGCGGTCGCGACGCGAGGTGAGAGGATGCGAAAAATTCCCGGATGGCTCGGCGCGTCGCTGGCGTTGGGGGCGTTCGGCGCGCTGGTGTGGTGGGAGCGGCGGCGTCCGCTGCGGCGTCCGGTCGAATCGAAGTTGAGGCGCGACGCGCGCAACCTCGCCGTGGCGGGCGTGGCCGCCGTCACGCTCCAACTCGCCGAACGCCCCTTTGTCGAACGTCTCACCGCGCACGTCGAACGGCGCAGGGTCGGGTTGCTCAAACAGTTCGCGCTGCCGCGCCCGCTCGAAGTCGCGCTCGCCGTCGTCCTCATGGATTACACGCTCTACGTGTGGCACGTCCTGACGCATCGCGTGCCTGCGCTGTGGCGCTTTCATCTCGTGCATCATGCCGACCTCGATCTTGACGCTTCGACCGCGTTGCGTTTTCACTTCGGCGAACTCGTCGCCTCGGTGGCGTGGCGCGCGGCGCAGGTGCGCTTGATCGGCGTCGCGCCGCAGTCGCTCGCGGCGTGGCAGAATTTCCTGTTCGCCTCGATTCTGTTTCATCACTCGAACGTGCGCCTGCCCGTCGGGGTGGAACGCCGCCTGAATCTGTTTGTCGTGACGCCGCGCATGCACGGCATACATCATTCGACGGTGCGCGCAGAGCGCGACGCCAACTGGTCGAGCGGGCTGACGCTCTGGGACAAATTGCACGGGACGCTCCGGCTCAATGTGCCGCAGGGCGCAATCGAGATCGGCGTGCCCGCTTACCGCGCGCCGGAGGAACTCGGCCTGTTTGAACTTCTCAAGTTGCCGTTCGGCGCGGAGCGTCCGGCGGAATCCGCGCCGTCAAATGTGCGAACCGAACGCGCCGCGCTCCCCATCCCGCCGGATCATCTTCTGGCTTGACTCGATGCGAACGTCACTCGTTAGCGCGCGAGTTGACGACGAACCACACTCGCCGCGAACACGAGCGAACGCAAGATGTCTTCATTAACAACGACGGCGCGCCCGGCCATCTCCGTCATCATCCCGACGCTCGACGAGGCGCATTCGCTCGGCGCAACGCTACAGGCCGTCGCGCGCTTCGGGCACAGCGTCGAGATCATCGTCGTTGACGGCGGGAGCGCCGACGCAACGCTTGAGATCGCGCGAGAGCAGGGCGCGCACCGCGTCATCCGCGCCGCACGCGGGCGCGGAGCGCAGATGCACGCGGGCGCGCTCGCGGCGCGCGGCGACGTGCTGTGGTTTCTACACGCCGACACGATCCCGCCGCCCGACGCCGACGCGCGCATCCTCGATGCGCTCCGCCGCGACGCCGGAGCGGTCGGCGGCAACTTCGCGATCAGTTTCGACGGCACGCGCTTCGCCGCCCGTTTCCTGACGTGGCTCTACCCGCAACTGCGAAAGCTCGGTTTGTACTACGGCGACTCGGCGATCTTTGTGCGGGCGCGCGTCTACCGCAAAGTCGGCGGCTTCCGGCCGTTCCCCATCTTCGAGGACTTGGACTTGGTGCAGCGCATCAAGCGGCGCGGGCGGTTAATTCATCTGCGGGCGCGGGTCGTCACGTCTTCGCGCCGCTTCGAGGGGCGCAGTTTCGCTTGGACGTTCGCGCGCTGGTCGTTTCTGCAAATGCTCTACTGGCTCGGCGTCAACCCGCACACGCTGAGTCGACTTTACGCGCCCGTGCGGCGTGGGCGTGGTGGCAACGACGCGCGGGCGAGATAACGGTTACAATAGACGCCACACATCAGGCCGCAACCGCAGGGAGAATTTTTCGCATGTCATATTACGAAGAAGACGATCTCAGCCGCTTCGCAGACATGGGCAAGCACCGCCCCGACCTCTTCGAGAAGTTCATGGCGTGGTATCAGGCGTGTCAGGAAGACGGCGCGCTCTCGCGGCGCGAGAAAGCGCTCATCGGCCTCGCCGTCGCGCACGCGCTGCAATGCCCTTACTGCATAGACGCCTACGCGCAGTCGTGTCTGGAGTCCGGCTCGAACATGGAGCAGATGACCGAGGCGATCCACATGGCCTCGGCGTTGCGCGGCGGCGCGGCTCTCATCCACGGCTTGCAGGCGCACAACTCGGTCAACAAGGTTTCGATGTGAGCGAAGGAAAAGTTTTACCCGTCGTTAACGCGGACGCTTCCGTCGCGCGCGCGCACGTCAGTTTCGTCGAGCGCGTCGGCAGCGCGGGGCTGACGCTCAGGCGCGCGGGCGCGGTCGAGACCTTGCAGGTCAACGTCGGCAAGCTGTGCAATCAGGCGTGCAAGCATTGCCACGTGGACGCGAGTCCCAAACGCACGGAGATCATGTCCGGGGAGACGGCCGCGCAGATCATAGAGGCCGTGCGTCGCTTCCGCTTCCAGACCGTGGACATCACGGGCGGCGCGCCGGAACTCAACCCGTCGTTCCGCCGCCTCGTCATCGAATCACGCGACGCGGGCGCGCACGTCATCGTGCGCCACAACCTGACCGTGATGTTCGAGCCGGGACAGGAAGACCTGCCGGAGTTCTTTCGCGCGCAAGGCGTGGAAGTCGTCTCGTCGCTGCCCTACTTTCTCGAACAGCAGACTGACGCGCAGCGCGGCCACGGCGTCTTCAATAAGTCGGTCGAGGCGCTCAAGCGTTTGAACGCAGTCGGGTACGGCGTCGAGGGCAGCGGCCTCGCATTGCATCTCGTCTACAACCCGGTGGGCGCGTTCCTGCCGCCCGCGCAAAGCGCAATCGAGGCCGACTTCAAACGCGAGTTGCGCGCGCGCCACGGCGTCTCTTTCAACAGCCTCTACACGATCACGAACATGCCCATCAAACGCTTCCTAGACTACCTGCGACGCACGGGCAACGAGGAACGCTACATGCGGAAACTCGTCGAAGCGTTCAACCCGCAGGCCGTCGCCGGACTCATGTGCCGCACGCTCCTCAGCGTTGACTGGACGGGGCGGCTCTACGATTGCGACTTCAACCAGATGCTCGACCTCGGCGTCCCAGCAGGGCTGCCGCAATCAATCGCGGACTTCGACCCGCGCGACTTCGCCGGACGCGAGATCACGACCGCCGCACACTGCTTCGGCTGCACCGCCGGGGCGGGTTCCAGTTGCGGCGGCTCGGTGGTAGCGAGCTAAAGCAATGATGAAGGGAAACAATGATCTTTGTCCGTGGTCAGTTGTCAGTTGTATGCGATCATCACGCGAGTTTCTAAAGATTGGATTGAACAACTGACCACGGACAACTGACTACTGACAGCTTTCACTTCATCATTTCTTGTCCGGTACGCCCGCGCCATCCAAATTCAACACCTTCGCCCGTTCCGTCGCGGGCAGCGCGGCGTAGAGTTCGACGAAGGCGGCGTTCGTCCAGCCGAAGCCGATCTCGTTCGACTTGTAGCCGAACTTGAGTCCCGCGCCAATCTGCGAGCGACGCGTCGTCACGTCGTACTTCTCGACGATGGTGTTGTGCTCGATGAACTCGCGGAGGACGAGTGAGAGGAAGTTGACGCTGATGCGGTTCGCCTCGCGCTCGTAGCCGTAGCGGCGCAAGCCCTCGACCGCGATCAACTGCATCGGTGCCCAGCCGTAGGGCGCGTCCCACTGGCTGCCCGATTCGTTGGTGCTCGTCTGCAACCCGCCCGCGCGCTCGAACAGGTGCAGGTTGGCGACGACGCGCGCGGCCTGTTGCGGCGTGGCGATGCCAGCCCAGAGCGGGTAGAAGGTCGTCACGAAGGGATAACGTCGCACCGCTTTCGTCTTAAAGTTGTAGTCGTAATAGAGGCCGTCGCGCTCGTCCCACATGAGGCGGTTGACCCCGTAGTGTTTGATCGCGGCCGCGCGATACTCCCAGATCGCGGCGTCGCGCGGGCGGCCGAGCGTCTTGAGAATTTGCGCGGTGTCGTTCGCCATCACGTAGAGCAGCGAGTTGAGACAGACGGGGTAGTAGTGAATGATGTCGGCGTTGAAGGGGCCGAAGCGGTTCGACGGGTCGAAGCCCGACTCGCGCATCGAGCGGTCGCTCTTGTAGAAGAGCGGCGTCAACTCGTCCCGCGCGCGGTCGTAATATTGCGTGAGGTCGTAGTCCGTCACCTCGTGCGTGCGGTAGTAGGCGCGCACGAGGTCGTAGTGCGTGCGGCCTTCCCGGTCGCGCTCGGCGGAGACGACTTCGGGCGCGACACCCTCGCCCGCGTCGTAATAGCGCGCCAGCCCCGCCGCCCCGGTCGTGTGCGGCTCGTCCGCCCAGTAGCGGTAATACTTTTCGATGACGGGCACGGTGCGTTCGAGCCACGCGCGATCCGGCTTGTGGCGATAGACGTCGAGAATCATGCGCGTGAGGAACGGCGGCTGCGAGCGCGTGAGAAAGTAGGTGCGGTTGGCGTTCAGGATTTTGCCGTAGTGCTCGATCTGGTAGATGAAGTTGTCCACCATGTCGCGTGCGAGATCAACCTCGCCGTCGCGGAGCAAGCCGACGTTGGTGAAGTAACTGTCCCACCCGTACATCTCGTTGAAGCGGCCGCCCGGCACGACGTAAGGGTGCGGCAGGTAGAGCAGCCCCGGCTCGGCCGTCTCGCCGCCCGACGCGGGCAGACGGCGCAGCACGATGCGCGCGAAATCGTCGGCGGGCAACTCCGCGCGCAGGCGACTCTCGACGGCCGCGAAATTTTCCGTCGGCGCGACGTAGACCGGGCGGCGGTTGCCCGCGAGCGGCGGGAACTTCGGATCAACGGCGGCCTCCGCGAGTTGCCGGTTCGAGCGCGCGAGCGTGCGCCAGCCCTGCTTGATATAACGGCGCGCGGCACGCAGTTGCGCCTCCGTCGCACGCCGTCCGCCCGCCGCCCCCGCCACCGTTTGCGCCCCCGCCGGAAGCGACGCCGAAAGCATCAGAGTCACGGCGAGCACGAGCGAAACCACTGATGAACGTGTTAGCGAAAGCGTGTTGGTGAAGCGTGTTAGGGAAAGTGCCGGTGAAGGTGTTAGCGAAAGCATCTTCGTGAAGCGTGTGCTGCCAGTCATCTCCCATCTCTCCGTCTTCAAGTTTCGAATAAAAGGTTGCAGGTTTCAAGTTTCAGGTTAAAGACCGGAGAACCTTTCAGACTGAAACCTGCAACCTGAAACTTAAAACCTTTCCATCATTCGACGCGCGCGTCGCCGCCGGTCACGCCATAGTCTTCCAGCGCATATTGAATCACGCGCCGCTCTTCGGCCGCGCCGCAGGTGATGTAGTTACGAAACTCGGAGGGGCGCGCGGCGACGTGCGCTTCGTGAATCCGCGCGCCCGCGCCGTCGCCCGTCGTGGCGAGTGATTCGACGAACGTGACGCGCCAACTACGCTCGCCCGTGCGCTCATGCCGACGGTAGCGCAGCGCGTCGAGCGCGTCGAGTTTCGTCTCCGTGCGGATGAAGAACTCGGCGGCCTGCACGGGGTAAGAATAACAGGCGCGCCCGCGGTAGCCTTCGAGCGTGAGTCGCCGATGTGCGTACTCCGCGACGATGCGGCGTCCCGCGTCTTCCGTGACGTGCGCGTAGAAGAGTCCGTGCGGAAAGCAGACGAGGTTGGCCGCGAACCTGTCGCCGCCGACGTGCGAAGATTGCCAGATGCGCCCGCCGCCCTCAACGTCGCTATCAACCGCCGTTTCGCCGCCGCTGCTGTTGCCACCCGCGCCCGTCGCTTTGCCGTCGCCCCCGACGCCCGACGCTTCGCTATCGCTATCACCAGCCGCCTCGCCCTCGCCGTCGCCCGACGCCTCGCCCGCGCGCAGAGATTTGTAGAGCGCGTAGCCGAACTTGGCGCAACACTTGTCGCGCTTGCCGTGCGTGCAGACGAGGTAGAGGGGAGTTTCAAGTTTCACGCCGCCGGGTGCGCCGCCCGCCGCGAGCGCGGCCAGATCGAATTGCAACAAGTCTTCGTAGGTGTTCAACTCGAATCGCTCGATTGAGGGCGCGCGTTCGCGGCAGCGCACGACGAAACAGACGGGCGGTTCGGGGCGCACGCGCTCCCGCTTGACGAACAGGAGGCGCGCGCGCGGCACGGTCTGGCAGAAGTTGTTCAGGTGTCGCTTGACCACGGCGGGGAGCGCGCTGTCTTCGAGCGCGTGCGTGCCCCACGCCTCGCGGTATTCGACGAGCAGCCACACTTCGCCGACGGAGGCCGTGCCGAAACTGCGTTCGCCGGAGGCGCGCGACAGGTCGGAGCAATAGAAAAAAGTTTGGCTCATCGTGTGACCGCTCGCGCCCTCAGTTCGTGACGACGGCGACGAGGCCGTGCCGGAGCAACTCGCCGAGGAACGCGCGCACGGTCTCCTCGCCGAGTCGTTCGGCCTCGGCCGCCGCGCACAGTTCGGCGACGGAATGTGCGCGCGCGTCCGCCAGTTGATTGAGGACGACGAGCGCGCCCGCCGCGAAACGCCAACGCTTTTTGTGACAGGAGAATTCGACCACGCCGTCCGCCACTTTCAAATCGAGCGGGCGCGGCGCGAGCAGACGCACGCGCGCCTCCCGGTCGGCGGGGAGAGCCTGCGTCGTCGCGCCCCACGGCAGGCTGAGACGCGCGCGCGGCTCGGCCATCGCGTCGAGTTCGGCGAAATATTTTTCGAGCGCGTCGTCGCCCCACGCGGCGAGCAACTCTTCGCCGAGCCGTCGCATGTGCGCGGCGCGCTCGTCGGGCGCGGCGAAGCGCGGGAGGTCTTGGCGAAAAGTCGCGCTCGCGCGCAGTTGCCCGGCGAGCCACGTCAGGAGATCAATGCCGGTGCGTTTGTGGACGCCGACGGTGAGGTGGAGCGTCGGCTCGTCGAGCGGCTCGGCGACGTGCCACCAGCCGCGCGGGATGTAGAGCAAGTCGCCGTCTTCGAGCGTCGCCTCCCAGAGCGGCGCGTCCGCGTCGGGCTTCGGGCTGTTCGTGTCGCCCGCGAGCGGGTGCGGGCGCGTCTCGCCGTAGACGCGCCAACGCTTGCGCCCCGCGACTTGCAGGATGAACACGTCGTGATCGTCCCAGTGCAGATCGAAGCCGCGCGAGGTGTGCCAACCGGCGTAAGAGTTGATCTGGATGCGCTCGCGAAACTGACGTTCCAAGTCGGCGGCCAACTCTTCGAGCGGCTCGTGTAGTTCGTCAACCGCGTCGAGCACGAGCGTCGCGCCCGCGCGGAGTTCGCCTGTGAATTTGACGGGTTGGAGATGCGGGATCGGTTGTTTGCCGCGCGCGGCCGTAGTGTGGCGCAGGTACGAGTTGACGGGGAGGGCGCGGCCTTCGCGCACGAGGCGCAGGCGCGGGAAGTCGAGGCGGTGCTGGCGTAGGATGTCGCCGAGGCGCTCCCACGGCAGCAGGTGCGCGAACTTCCCCGCGCGCCCGCGGATGTGCCTGTAGGTCTGACCCCACGAGGAGGCGAGGAACTCCTCCGCCGTGTGCGGCTCTAAAAGTCGGCTCAAGCCGTTGGCGACTTCACCGTTCATAAAGCGCGGGGCGAACGCTTAAGCAGCATCCTTGTTGTCTATTTCGAGCGCAGAATCGGCCTCGGCGGTGACGAACTTAGAGCCGTGTGTGTCGGCGGCCGCGCTGTCAATGGTGATGGTGGGGCCGGAATCGTCCGAGTCCGAGCCGTCGGCGTCGGCGGCGTCCGAGCCGTCCGTGTCCGCACCGAGCGTGTCGGTCAGGTCTGTGTCCGCGCCGCCCGCGTCGGAGCTGTCGGTGTCGCCGCCCGCGTCGTCGGAGGTGTCTTTCACGCCCGAACCGCCCGCGTCGGCGTTGTCGTCGCTCGCGTTCAGTTGCGCGCTCGCCTGCAAGGGTTCGACGGACAACAGCAGCCCGGAGGCGTGTGTTTCGGCAGACTCTTCCGTCTGCCCTGAGTTGATCTGTTCTGACATGTGCTACTCCTCTTCGTATCGAAATGTTTGTGTCGGGCACACAGATTATTATGTGCCGGTTGAAACTACAAGGACGCGCCGCCCGACGCGCCCGCAGGCGCACGGGAGCGACGCGCTTCACCTTTTCGTTTACGCCGCAACCCATATCGTGAGTCGCACCCGGCGTCTGCGGGCACGACGCATACGACGCCGCGACGCGGAACATGCGGCCAGACAGGTTTTCCGCAGTTTCCGCGCGACGACGACGCGCGTCGCACTTGTGGCACGAGCCTTGTTATAGAGAATGTCGAGTCGTCAACACGCAAGTGAACGACGATCCAATTGAGAGACCCGCTGGCGAAGGGGAGAGCGCCGGCGGGTCTCTCCTTTATTTTTTTGACTCATACAAAATTTCGGGTCGTGTGTCTAACGCTGAATCCGCCGGCGGCGCGCGTTGCGTTTGCGCTCTGGCGCGTGCTGCCGCATAGTGGTTGGGTGCTCATTTAAATTAAACACGGGGATGCGGGCGCGGGGCTAGTTCTGCGACAACTCAATCCACCCTCGAATCGAGGAACTATCAATCACACGATATTGAAAAGGATTCGTCTCGGCGACGACGTGATGACCTACTGTGGCCGCTGCAAGGAAGAACGCATGCATCAGGTCGTCGCACTCCATTCCGACGGGCGCGCCGAACGCGTCACCTGCAAATACTGCCAGTCCACGCACCTCTACCGCGACCCGGAGGCGAAGGCGGCGCGCGCGCGAAAGACTAACGGCGCTAACGCCGGGTCGCGTTCCGCCGAAGTCAAAACGCGCGCGGTGGCGTCGAACCGCCCGGCGCGCGCCTACTCGCCGCAAGAAACTTACGCGACGGGCGATCAGATCACACACCCGAAATTCGGCGAGGGCAACGTGGTGGAAGCGCGTGCGGGAAAAATTGACGTGCGCTTCGGCCGCGAGCTGCGGACGCTCCTGCACGCGGGCTGAACTTTCCGATTCACAATTCAAAGCGACCGCGGCGATCCTCAGTCGGCATCAAGCAATGTAGTCAGCGGTAAACAATGCAGTCGGCGGCAAGCACGACTATCGGCGTCGCGCGGTATAGTCGGCGTCAAGCGAGACGGCCGGTGGTGAGCGATTGAGTTGGCGGTAAGCGATGCGTTCGGCGATAAGCGACACGGTTTGCCTCGGTCGGCTCAGGCGTCAATCGCCGTCGCGCGCCCGACGACGCGCACGACCGTCTCGATCAACGCTTTCGGCACGATGGGTTTGGCGAGGTGCGTCTGGAAGCCCGCGGCGAGGGCGCGGCGGTGGTCTTCAGCCCCGGCGTAAGCGGTCAGGGCGACGGCCGGAATTTGCCCGTGGTGCTCGGCGTCAAACGCGCGCACCTGTTTGATCAACTCGTAGCCGTCCTCGACCGGCATGCCGATGTCCGAGATGAGCAGGTCTGGATTCCACGCCGCGAGCATTCGCAAAGCCTCGGCCGCAGACCTGCTCGCACGCACCTCCGCGCCCTGACGCGCCAGCACCTCCTGCACCAACTCGCGCGTGTCCGCCTCGTCGTCCACGATCAGAATGCGCAAGCCACCGAGCACGTCCGACTGCACGAGCGACTGCTGCTGCGCCTCTTCCCCATCCACCGTTAACGTTGTGACAGCGGCCTCCGCCTGCTGCTCCTCACCCGCTTCACCGTCGTCGCCGTCAGGCGCGGCCGAAGCGAGCGGCAGAGAGAGCGTGAAGATCGCCCCTTTGCCGTCGCCGTCGCTGTGCGCGCTGATCGTGCCGTGGTGGAGTTCGACGAGGTGGCGCACGATAGCCAAGCCGAGTCCGAGTCCGCCGTGCTTGCGCGTCGTCGTGCCGTCGGCCTGCCGGAAGCGGTCGAAGATGTAGGGAAGGAAATCCTGGCTGATGCCCTGCCCCGTGTCGCGCACCTCCAACTCGACGCGCCGCTCGTCGCACGTCAGCCCGACCTCGACGCTGCCGCCTTCGGGCGTAAACTTGACGGCGTTCGAGAAGAGATTCCACACCACTTGCTGCAAGCGCGCCGGGTCGCCCGACACGACACAGTGAGAGGTGCGCAGCGCCGGACGCACGCGGATGGACTTGGCCTCGGCCACCGGGCGCACGGTGTCAATCGTCGCTTCGATGATCGAGGCGAGTTCGACGGGGCGCAGGTCGAGCATCAATTTGCCGGTGATGATGCGCGAGACGTCGAGCAGGTCGTCAATCAACTGCGACTGCGCGCGTGCGTTGCGTTCGATGGTTTCGAGCGCGCGCGTCATCATCGAATCGTCGAGGTTGCCGCCGCGGATGAGGTGCGTCCAGCCGAGGATGGCGGTCAGGGGCGTGCGCAGTTCGTGCGAGAGCGTGGCGAGAAATTCGTCCTTGGTGCGGTTGGCGCGTTCGGCCTCGGCGCGCGCGGCCTGTTCGCGGATGAGGAGACGCGCGCGCGCCTCTTCGGCCAACTTGCGCTCGGTCACCTCCTGTTGCAACTCGGAGGCGTGCCGCTGCGCCTCTGCATAGAGCCGCGCGTTTTCGTAAGAGGCGGCGACCTGCGTGGCGAGCGTCACGGCGAGCCGCTCGTCGGCCTCGCTAAACTCGTCGGCGTCGAGTTTGTTGGTCAGGTAGAGCCAGCCGTAGGCGTGCGCGGGCGAGAGGATCGGCGCGCCGAGAAACGACTGCATCGAGACTTGCGGCGACGACAGGTGCGTCTCATCGAGCGTGCCCGCCGTTTCGCTCAGGCGCAGCGGGCGGCCTTCCGCGAGCAGCCGGTCGAGCAGGTCTTCACTTGCCTGCGGCGAGGTCATGGACTCGTCGCCTATCACACACTCGTCGCAGTGGCAGAAGTAGCGGAGCGACTTCCCGTTCTCCGACAGCACGCCGACGCCCGCGTGCTCCGCGCCGATGATGTCGCGTGCCGCGCCGCAAAACTTTTCCAAGACCTGCCGCGGGTCGCGTTCGGCGGCGAGTTCCTGTCCGAGGTCAATCAGTTTGCCGAGGCGTTGGAGGTTGGCGTTCTCCAGTTCGATGTTCTTCTCGTGGAGCAGTTCGGCCTGCCGCTTGATCTCCTCCGTCTTCTTGAACAGTTCGACGAAGACGGCGACCTTCGAGCGCAGGATGTCGGGGTCAATCGGTTTGAGGATGTAGTCAACCGCGCCGAGCGAATAGCCGCGCGCGATGTTGCGATTGCCGCTGCTGTCGGCGGTGAGGAAGATGATCGGGATGTCGCGCGACTTCTCGCGCCCGCGAATCAGTTCCGCGGTTTGCAAGCCGTCAATGCCGGGCATGAAAACGTCGAGGAGGATGACGGCCACGTCCGTGTCGAGCAGGTAGCGCAGCGCCTCGTCGCCGGAGGCGGCGCGGACGAGATTGCGATCCGGCGCTTGGAGGACAGATTCGAGCGCGAGCAAATTCGTCGGGCTGTCGTCCACCATCAAGATATTGATTTTTTGCGACTCAGCTTGCATAAGACGATCCCGGCTCGTGTTGGCACAGTTGATTCAAGAAGGGCGCGATCTCGCGGAGCGGCAAAATCGCGTCAACTTTCGTGGCGGCGATGGCCGCCTGCGGCATCCCGCGCGACTCCGCGCCCGCCGGGTCTTCCACCACGCACAAGCCCCCGTAGGCTTTGATCTTCGCCAGGCCGCGCGCGCCGTCCGCGTTCGCGCCCGTCAGGATAACGCCGACGACGTGCCCCTGATAAACGTCCGCCGCCGACTCGAACAGCACGTTGACGGACGGGCGCGCGTAGCCGACCGGAGCTTCCGTGGAGAGCGCGAAGCCGTCGCGCTCGACGAGCAGATGATAGTCGCGCGGCGCGAGATAGACGCGCCCCGGCGCAATCGCCTCTTTGTCGTTCGGCTCGGCGAGCGGCAGCGCACAGTGGCGTTGCAAAAACTCGCAGAGGTTGTCCGTGTCCTTGCCGCGGTGCTGCACGACGACGATGGGCAGCCCGAAGTCGGGCGCGAGCGCGGGCAGCACCACTTGCAGCGCGGCCAAGCCCCCGTATGACGTTCCGACGACGACGATCTCGAACGCCAAACGCGTCACCTCACCTTCCGGTACAGTTTATCGCGGCTGTCCAGTTTGTCATAAAAATCGGCGCGCGGCGTGAACTTCAGAGACTCTTTGTTGCCCAGACCGAAGACGCCGAACATCGAGAGGCTGTCGTAGATCAAGTTATGCACGCGCTCCTGCAACGCCTTGTTGAAATAGATCATCACGTTGCGGCACAGGATGACGTGAAACTCGTTGAACGATCCGTCCGTCACGAGGTTGTGCTCGGAGAAGACGACGTTCGTCTTGAGCGCGGGGTGGAAGATCACGTTGTCGTAGTGCGCCGTGTAGTAGTCGGAGAACTCGTGCTTGCCGCCCGCCTTCATGTAGTTGCCGGTGTACTCCTGCATCGCCGCGAGCGGGAAGATGCCCTCGCGCGCCTTGCGCAGCACTTCGCGGCTGATGTCCGTGGCGTAGATGACGCACTTGCGATACAGCCCTTCTTCCTGCAAGAGGATCGCCATCGAATAGACCTCCTCGCCCGTCGAGCAGCCCGCGTGCCAGATGCGCACCGTCGGGTAGGTGCGAAGTATCGGGACGACCTTCTGCCGGAACGTCAGGTAGAAACTCGGATCGCGGAACATCGAAGTGACGTGGACGGAGAGGCCGACCAAGAGCCTCTCCATGCACGCGTCGTCGTGCAGCACGCAATCCTGATAGGCCGAGACGGTCGCGATCTTCTCGGCGCGCATGCGCTCAAGTATCCGCCGCTTGATCGAGGCGGGCGAGTAGTCGCGAAAGTCGAAGCCGTAGACGCGGTACAACCCTTCGAGCAGCAGGGCGATCTCGATGTCTTCCAGTTGCGTCTGGTCGGATTGCAACGCCGCGCTCGTCACGCCTGCGCTTCCTCCTGATGGTAGAGCCAGACGCGCAGCAGCGACAGCAGTTGATCAATGTCCAGCGGCTTCGAGATGTAGTCGGAAGCCCCGGCTTCGATGCAGCGGTCGCGGTCGGCCTTCATCGCCTTGGCGGTCAGCGCGATGATCGGCAGGTGCTTGAACTGCTCGATCTCGCGGATCGCGCGGATGGCCTCGTAGCCGTCCATGCCGGGCATCATGATGTCCATCAAGACGGCCTCTATCCCGTCGGTCGCCCGCAACGTGTCAATGCCCTCCTGCCCGTTCTCGGCGTGAACGACGTCCATGTTGTGACTTTCGAGCGCGCTCGTCAGCGCGAAGATGTTGCGCACGTCGTCGTCCACAATCAAGACCTTGCGACCGGCAAGCACCGGGTCGCGCCGGTGCAACTGTTCGAGCATGCGCCGCTTCGGCTCCGGCAGGTTGGCCTCGACGCGATGGAGGAAGAGCGCGGTCTCCGCGAGCAGGCGCTCCGGCGAACTCACCTCTTTGACGATGATCGCGTCGGCAACTTTGCGCAGTTGCGTCTCTTCCTTCGCCGTCAGTTCCTTGCCCGTGTAGACGATGATGGGCAGGTCTGCGCGGCCGAGGTCTTTCTGAATCTTCTCGATCAACTCGAAGCCGGTCATGTCGGGCAGCTTCAGATCAACCACCATGCAGTCGAACGGCTCGTTTTGCAAAGCGTCGAGCGCTTCCTGTCCGGTGGCGACGGCGGTCGTCGTCACGTCGCCGTTGCCGATCAATTCGACGATGCTCATGCGCTGCGTGTCGTCGTCTTCGACGACCAGCAGGCGGCGCACGCGCCGTTCGGCGAAGGCCGTGATCTGGTCGAAGGCCGACGCCAGATCGTCGCGGCTCACGGGCTTTTGCAGGTGCGTGATCGCGCCGAGATGCAGGGCGCGCTGGCGTTGCTCCTCGCCCGAAATGATGTGGACGGGGATGTGGCTCGTGTTCGGATCGTGCTTGAGGCGGTCTAAGACCGTCCAGCCGTCGCGATCCGGCAACTTGATGTCGAGCGTGATGGCGTCGGGCTTGTACTTGCGCGCGAGGGCGAGGGCGGCGTCGCCGCGCGTGGCGACGAGTCCCTTGAAGTTCTTCTCGCGCGCGAGGTCAAGCAAGATGCGCGCGAAGTTGAGATCGTCTTCGACGATGAGCACGACGCGCTCGCCGTCGAGGATGGTGTGGCGGTCGTCGGCGATCTCGCTCGCCCCGACGAGCGCGGCCTCCGCGTCGTAAAACGAGGACGAACCCCACGCGGCGTAGTCAGTCACTGCGGCGGCGGCAGTAGCCGCGGCGGGGCGTGTGCCCCCGGTCACGTCCAGATTGTGGCCGTTGCCGGACGCGGGCGCGGGCGTGTAGGCGAGCGGCAGGTAGAGCGTGAAGGTGCTGCCCTCTCCGGGCACACTGACGACGCGAATCTCGCCGCCGAGCAGCCGCGCGATCTCGCGGCTGATGGACAAACCTAAACCCGTCCCGCCGTACTTGCGGCTCGTCGTGCCGTCGGCCTGCTGGAACGCCTCGAAGATGATGCGCTGCTTGTCGGGCGCGATGCCGATCCCTGTGTCCGTCACCGAGAAGGCGACGACGCGCTCGGCGCGGTTGAGCGACTCCTGATAGAACCTCTGTCCCGGCACGGCCGGCGCGATCTTCAGGGTGACGCTGCCCTGCTCCGTGAACTTGAACGCGTTCGAGAGCAGGTTTTTGATGACCTGATGCAAACGCTTCTCATCAGTACGCATCAGGAGAGGCAGCAGCTCGTCGCGTTCGATGGCGAAGTTGAGTTTCTTGTCGAGCGCCACCTGCTGGAAGCTGCGTTCGAGTTGATCGCCCACTTCCTCGAACGACACGTCGCTGATGTCGATGCCCATCATGCCCGACTCGATCTTGGAGATGTCGAGAATGTCGTTGATGAGCGAGAGCAAGTCCGCGCCCGACGAGTGGATCGTCTCGGCAAACTGCACCTGCTTCGACGTCAGGTTGTCGTCCTTGTTCTCCGACAACTGGCGCGAGAGGATGAGCATGCTGTTCAAAGGCGTGCGCAGTTCGTGCGACATATTGGCGAGGAACTCCGACTTGTACTTGGAGGTGATGGCCAACTGCTCCGCCTTCTCCTCCATCGCCCAGCGCGCCTCTTCGACCTCGCGATTCTTCGCCTCGACCTCGGCCTTCTGCTTCTCCAAGAGCGTCGCCTTCTCCTGCAACTCCTCGTTCGTCTGTTGCAACTCTTCCTGCTGGCTCTTCAACAGTTCTTCCGACTCGCGCAAACTCTCGGCCTGCTGTTCGAGTTGCTCGTTCTTCTTCTTGAGTTCGTCCTGCTGGCTCTGGAGTTCGGCCGCAAGCGACTGCGATTGCAGCAGTAAATCTTCGGTGCGGCTGTTGGCCTCAATGGTGTTGAGGACGATGCCGATGGATTCCGTCAGTTGATCGAGGAACGTGAGGTGCGTGTCGTTGAAGCGGTTGAACGACGCCAGTTCGATGACCGCCTTGACCTCGCCCTCGAACAGCACGGGCAGCACGATGATGTTGAGCGGCACGCCTTGTCCGAGTCCTGACCCGATGCGGATGTAGTTGTCCGGCACGTTCGTCAAAAGTATCCGCTCTTTCTCCAACACGCACTGCCCGACGAGTCCCTGTCCGGGCTTGTACTCGTTCGACAAATTCTTGCGCTCCGTGAAGGCGTAGCCGCCGAGCAGTTTCATCAGCGGCGCGCCGTTGTTGGAAGCGTTGACGTAGAAGACGCCCTGCTGCGCGTCTACGAGCGGCGCGAGTTCAGAGAGGACGAGTTGGGAGACGGTCGCCATGTCGCGCTGGCCTTGCAGCATGCGCGTGAAGCGCGCGAGGTTGGTCTTGAGCCAGTCCTGCTCGGTGTTCTTCTGGGTCGTGTCCTTGAGATTGATGATCATCTCGTTGATGGTTTCGGAGAGCGCGGCCACTTCGCCCTGCGCCTCGACGGCGATGGAGCGCGTGAGGTCGCCCTTGGTCACGGCCGTCGACACGTCGGCGATGGCGCGCACCTGCGTCGTGAGGTTGGCCGCGAGGCCGTTCACGTTATCGGTGAGATCGCGCCAAGTGCCCGCCGCGCCCGGCACGTTCGCCTGCCCGCCGAGTTTGCCCTCGACGCCCACCTCGCGCGCCACGGTCGTCACCTGATCGGCGAAGGTGGCGAGCGTGTCGGTCATGCTGTTGATGGTGTCGGCCAACTCCGCGATCTCGCCCTTCGCCTCCACCGTCAGCTTGCGTTTCAAGTCGCCGCCCGCCACCGCCGTCACAACCTTGGCGATGCCGCGCACCTGACTCGTCAGATTACCCGCCATCGAGTTCACGTTGTCGGTCAAATCTTTCCACGTCCCGGCCACGCCGCGCACGTCCGCTTGACCGCCGAGATTTCCCTCCGTACCCACCTCGCGCGCCACGCGCGTCACTTCCGACGCGAACGAGTTGAGTTGATCCACCATCGTGTTGATGGTGTTCTTGAGTTCCAGAATCTCGCCCTTCACATCAACGGTGATCTTCTTCGACAAGTCGCCGTTGGCAACTGCCGTCGTCACGTCCGCAATGTTGCGCACCTGACCCGTCAGATTCCCGGCCATCGAGTTCACGTTGTCGGTCAAATCTTTCCACGTGCCCGCCACGCCGCGCACGTCCGCTTGACCGCCGAGTTTGCCTTCCGTACCCACTTCGCGGGCGACGCGCGTCACTTCCGATGCGAATGAGTTGAGTTGATCCACCATCGTGTTGATCGTGTCTTTCAACTCTAAAATCTCGCCCCGCACATCAACGGTGATCTTCTTCGACAAGTCGCCGTTGGCAACTGCCGTTGTCACGTCCGCGATGTTGCGCACCTGCGCGGTGAGGTTGCCCGCCATCGAGTTCACATTATCCGTCAAATCTTTCCACGTGCCCGCGACGCCCGTCACCTGTGCCTGTCCGCCGAGCTTACCTTCCGTGCCCACCTCGCGCGCCACGCGCGTCACTTCCGACGCGAACGAGCCGAGCTGATCCACCATCGTGTTGATCGTGTTCTTGAGTTCCAGAATCTCGCCCTTCACGTCAACGGTGATCTTCTTGGACAAGTCGCCATTCGCGACCGCAGTCGTCACTTCGGCGATGTTACGCACTTGCCCGGTGAGATTTCCGGCCATCGAGTTCACGCTGTCCGTCAAATCCTTCCACGTCCCGGCCACGCCGCGCACGTCCGCTTGACCGCCCAACTTACCCTCGCTACCCACTTCGCGCGCCACGCGCGTTACTTCGGAAGCGAACGCGTTGAGTTGATCCACCATCGTATTGATCGTGTCCTTCAACTCCAGAATTTCGCCGCGCACGTCCACCGTGATCTTCTTCGAGAGATCGCCGTTGGAGACGGCGGTCGTCACTTCGGCAATGTTACGCACCTGACCCGTCAGGTTACCGGCCATCGAGTTCACGCTGTCGGTCAAATCTTTCCACGTGCCCGCGACGCCTTTCACGTCAGCCTGCCCGCCAAGTTTGCCTTCCGACCCCACCTCGCGCGCCACGCGTGTTACTTCCGACGCGAACGCGTTCAACTGATCAACCATCGTGTTGATGGTGTCTTTCAGTTCGAGAATTTCGCCTCGCACGTCCACGGTTATCTTCTTGGACAAGTCGCCGTTGGCGACGGCGGTCGTGACCTCGGCGATGTTGCGCACCTGACCCGTGAGGTTGCTCGCCATCGAGTTCACGTTGTCGGTCAAATCTTTCCACGTCCCGGCGACACCCTTCACATCGGCTTGGCCGCCCAACTTACCCTCGCTACCCACTTCGCGCGCGACGCGCGTCACTTCCGACGCAAACGAGTTCAACTGATCCACCATCGTGTTGATCGTGATTTTGAGTTCCAGAATCTCGCCCTTCACGTCAACGGTGATCTTCTTGGACAAGTCGCCATTCGCGACCGCCGTCGTCACTTCGGCGATGTTGCGCACCTGACCCGTCAGGTTGCTCGCCATCGAGTTCACGTTATCAGTGAGGTCTTTCCACGTCCCGGCCACGCCGCGCACATCAGCCTGACCGCCGAGTTTGCCTTCCGTACCCACCTCGCGCGCCACGCGCGTCACTTCCGACGCGAACGAGTTGAGTTGATCCACCATCGTGTTGATGGTGTTCTTGAGTTCCAGAATCT
>JAUZFQ010000148.1 GCA_030838445.1 Pyrinomonadaceae bacterium
CGTAACACAAATTGTTGCCGAGCGGATTCAGGTAGTCCATCCGGTCGGTGATGACGATGCCTTGCTGGTACTTCTTGTACTCGAACAGCTTCTCCATCCCCGTGTGGAGGTAGCCGATGTCGGGCGTACACTTGACCACCATCTCGCCGTCGAGCACGAGTTCGAGGCGCAGGACGCCGTGTGTCGAAGGGTGCTGCGGCCCCATCGAGATCGTCATCTGCGTGTCGAGCGGTTGGTCAACCACCTCGAACTGCGGCGGAATCTTTACGCTGGAAGCACTCATAAGAAATCAGTGACGAGTGACAAGTGACAAGTGGCGAGACAGGGAAAAGTTTTTAGTTTTTAACTCGTCACTTGTCACTCGTCACTTAGCTAAGGCTGTACGGCTCGTAGCCGCGCAGCGGGAAGTCTTTACGGAGCGCGTGCCCCTGCCAGTCGTCGGGCAGGAGGATGCGCCGCAGATCGGGGTGGCCGTCGAAACGGACGCCGAACATGTCGAAGGTTTCGCGCTCGTGCCAGTTGGCCGTGCGCCACACATTCGTCACGGTCGGCACGCTCGCGTCCTCTTCGCTCACGATCACTTTCAAGCGCAGGCGGTGAAACTTCGTCGTGGAGAAGAGATGATAGTTGACTTCAAAACGCGGGTCTTCCTCCGGCCCGCGATCAACGCCGCAGATGTCTGCCAGTAAATTGAACGCGAACTCCGGCGACGTCTTCAAATACTCGCACAACTCGACGATGCGCTCGCGCGGCACGACGACCGTGATCTCGCCGAACGCCTGAATCACGTCCGAGACAGCCTCGGCGTGCGTGGATTGCAGCGCGTTGATCAACTGCGTCGCCTGATCCTGCAAAGGCTCGCCCGCCGCCGCCTCTGCTATCGCCTGTTCGCGCTCAATATCTTTGCTCATTCAAAATTGTCCGTGGTCAATTGTCCGTGGTCAGTTGTTCAAATCCGTTTTTAGCAACTTGCGTGATAGCCACACGCAACGGACAACTGACCACGGACAATTGACGGTTTCTAAGATGAACGGCGTCGCTCGTGCCGCGAAGGGATCGTGTACGGGCGCGAGATGTTCGCTTTCTCGTCGGCGTCCTGCGCCGCCGCTTCGTTGAGTGCGGAGATGCCCGAACCGGGCAGCGTACCCGGTGGGACGGCTTCCCGCGCCTGCTCGGTCGGGATGTCGCGCCGGTCGCGCAGAGACTCTTTCATCACCTTGTCCTGCAACATCATCACGGCGTTAATCAGCATCTCCGGGCGCGGCGGGCAGCCGGGGATGTACACGTCCACCGGCACGATCTTGTCCACGCCCTGCACGATGGCGTAGTTGTCGAAGACGCCGCCCGACGTGGCGCACGCGCCCATCGAGATGACCCACTTCGGTTCGGGCATCTGGTCGTAGATGCGGCGCAAGACCGGAGCCATCTTGCGCGAGACGCGGCCTGAGACGATCATCACGTCGGCCTGTCTGGGGCTGGCGCGAAACACCTCCGAGCCGAAGCGCGCCAGATCGTTTCGCGCGCTCGTCGCGTTCATCATTTCGATGGCGCAGCAGGCGAGGCCGAACGTCGCCGGCCACAAACTGGACTTGCGCGCCCAGTTGACGATTGAGTCGAGCGTCGTCGTCAACACTTCCGGCAACGCTTCCGCGAGCTTATTTTCGAGACCCATAGTAAAACTCCGTAACCGCCGCTCTAGGCTGCGGCGCGATGCTCCAACTCAGCCCTGCGCCCTTCCTTCAAGGCCAGCGCGCGCGCCTCTGCCTCCGCCTCCGCCCGCGCCCGCTCGTTCCAATCGAACAGACCCTTCTTCCGCACGTAGATGTAGCCGACCAAGAGGAGCACGACGAACAGCATCATCTCGACGTAGATCAGATTCCGCATCGCCGACCCCTGCGCCGACAGCGACTTGAAGACCACCGCCCACGGCATCAAGAAGATCAACTCGATGTCGAAGAGGATGAAGATCATCGCGATCAAGTAGAACTTGACCGAGAAGCGTTCGCGCGCCGACCCCACCGGGTCTTTGCCGCACTCGTAGGGCATCAACTTCGTGCGCGTCTGCTTGCGCTGCCCGACGAGTTGCGAGAGCAGGATGTTGCCGCCCGCGAAGCCGCCCGCGACGAGGAACATCAGCAGGATCGGCAAGTAGTCTTTCAGATCGAAATTACGCACACCGGCCTCCCGTCAGCTTGGGCTGAGAAGAGCGTAAAGCTGCCCTGAAACTAGATTGAGAATGATGGCACAAAGTCATGGTAGTGCAAGCCCCAAAGGGTGTCAAGCAAGAGGGCGCGCCGCGCAAAAGCCGCGTTTACAAGGAGATTGACCCTCTTCGGAGGGCTATGTTACTGTTCCAAGCGGCGACCCCATGGTCAATTCTTGAGTAGCATTTTTCCACCGCCGACGCGCCCGCGCGCATTCCTGTAAATCGTCGTGATCACCGGCTTCAACACGGACATAGAGTTTGATGGCGTCGTGTACCACGTGCAGACGGAAGACAAAGGACTCGACACGCCGTTGATTCTGTCGCTCGTCTACGTCGGCGGCGCGATTCTGGCGAGCAAGCGTTCGCATTATCACGACCTCATCAACGCGGGCTTCGACCCGCTCGTCCTCACCGAACGCCTCCAACGCCAGCACACGCTCATCTGCGCCGCCGTCAAAGCCGGGCGCATCGAAGACCTCAAACGCCTCTCGCCGCCCGCTGCCGAAGACGCGCCCGCCGCGCCCGCGCCGAAACCCCCAACGCAGAAACCACCCGCGGCGAAAGCCCCCGCGAAAGCGCGCGAAGCCGCCCCTGCCCCGACGGTGGCGGCGGCCGAAACGAACGCGGCTAAGGTGGCGGCGGCTGAAACGAACGCGTCTAAGGCGACTGTGGCCGACGCGGGCGCGGCTAAGTTTCAACCGGCCGAGGACGAGTCGGACATCCTCGCTTTGGAAGACGAACCGGCGGAGTTTGTGCCGCCCGCATCGAGCCGCCCGCAATCGCCGCCCGCCAAACAACCCGTCGCGCCCGCCGCCCGCCCGCCCGTCGTCAAGCAGGAAGATGATTTCATACAGGTGGAGGCCGAAGGCGCGCTGCATTTGAGCCTGATGGAAGAGCGGGAATTTCACGCGGGCGAAGTGGTGACGATCCGCGTCCGCGTCAGCCGCGGCGTGGGCGACGGCCGACTGGCGGCAGGGAACGTGCCCGTGACGGTCAAAATTCTCGGCACGGAGTTTCGCCCTTTGATTTTGACCACGCGCTCCGACAACGACGGCGTGGCGACGATTCACGCGTGGCTGCCGCGCTTCACGAAAGGGCGCGCGGCGGTGCTCGTGCGCGCAGCCCTCGACGGCTTCACGGCCGAACTGCGCCGCGTCATCCACCAGCCCTGAAAGGGAACATTTTGCGCGTCCAGATCAACGGGGAAATTCGCGAACTGCCGGAGGAGCTAACACTCGACGCGCTCGTCCGCCAACTCGCGCTCGCGCCCGAACGGCTCGCCATCGAACTCAACCGCGAAGTGGTGCGCCGCACCCGTTGGGCGGAGACGTTGATGCGCGACGGCGATCAAGTCGAAATCGTCCATTTCGTCGGCGGCGGGAGCGGCGAGGCGCACGCCGCAGAGTTAAGAAGCGTGTCGCAGAGTTAAGGAGTGCGCCGCAGAGTTAAGAAGCGTGTCGCAGAAGTAGAGTGAATATATTTCGCGCGCCCGACGGTTTTTAGAACCCTTGCGCGCCGGTTGCCGTATAATAACTTTGGCTGGCGCTCGTCGCGGCCGGGGCGACCGAAGGTGGTCGCGCTCGTCGCTTGAAAACGAGTCGCACAGGCGTCAAACGTGATCGCCCTTTTCATCATCGCATTCGCCCTGCTCGCTGCAACCGCATACACACTTTATCGCAGGCAGCACGCGTCATCTGACTATCCCGCGCAACTCGGCACGAGACCTCCGCCTCCGCGCAGCCTGTTCGACGACCGTGAAGCACACCCGGAACAACAGCGTCTGCTCGCAACTCAGGCGAGCCAAGAGGCTCAAGCACTTCGCCAAACGTCGCTTCTGAAACGCGCCGCCGAAGGGGATTTGACAACTCTCGCGGAAGCCCAACGCGCCGAAGACCCAGCGTTGTACGCCGCCGTCTTGGACGCTCTGCTCGACCAAGCGGCCGACTCGGAAACACGCTTACTCTCGCTCGCTTCGTTCGTCGCGGGCGACACGGACTTGCGCGGCAATTCTCGTCTCGCTGCGGCCTACACGAACCTCTGGCGCGAGCACCCGGATCGCCAGCGCACCGCCCACATGCTCCATCTGGCCGCGCTCTCCGACGACGCGGGCGCGTTCGAGCAAGCCGTCGTCGCCGCGTTTGAAGCCTTGCGCGCGAGTCGTCTTAAAGATGTCGGGCGCGAAGAATTGTCCGCGCTTGTCGAAAGCGAATACTGGGTTTTGAGTTCCGCCGCGCGTCGCACGGGCGCGGGCTTCGCGTTGAAAGAACGCCTCGCCGCGCTGCGCGTCCGACCGGCGGCGGGCACGGGATCGGAATCAACGCATGTAGAAAGCTGACGGAAGAACAGACTAAGGCGGCCAACAGTAGTTTCGCGTGCGCCCACAGCAGCGCGCACGCCGGATTGAATCTTTAACCGTTGCATCGCAACAAAGGAAGCGACATGGACATCAATGATCTCTTCGGCAGTATGCCCCTCCTGATATTCCTCGGCATCGTCGCGCTCGTCGTGCTCATCCTCTTGAGCAAAATGTTAGTCAACGTCGGCGGGCGCGAGATCGCCATCAAGGAGCGTCGTTATCTGGGCGCGAAGATGCCGCCGGGGCGCGTCGTCGCCACCGAGGGCGAGGTCGGCATTCAGGCCGACGTGCTCAAGCCCGGACTGCACTTTCTGTTGTGGCCTTTGGAGAGCGTGGTGCGTAAAGTTCCGCTCATCGAAGTGGGCGCGGAAGAACTCGGCATCATCGAGGCCGTGGACGGCGAGCCGATGCCGCCCGGACGCATCTTCGCGCCAGACCGCGCCGAGAACGCGCACAACAACTTCCAAGACCCCATCGCCTTCATCAAGCAGGGCGGCGTCAAAGGTATCCAACTACGGACGCTCCCTCCGGGCTTATGGCCGATTCACCCGTACCTGTTCCGCGTCTCGGTGGCGAAAGCGACCGTCATCCCGCCGGGCAAGGTCGGCGTCGTGACGGCGGCCGACGGCGATCAACTCGACGCCGGACGCCTGCACGGCAAGGCCATCTCGAACCATCGTAACTATCAGGACGCCGAGCAGTTCATCTCTAGCGGCGGGCAGAAAGGCCCGCAAGTGGAGATTCTCACCCCCGGCACTTACCGGATACTAACGCAGTCCATCTCCATTGAAGACGGCACGGAGACGAAGCATGGCCTCTTCTTCGTGCGCCACTACGACGCGACGGTCATCAACGAAAATAACATCGGCCTCGTCGAAGCCTTAGACGGTGCGCCGCTCGACCCGCGCGACTATGTGGCGACGCCCGTCGAAGGCCACGACAATTTTCAGGACTGCAACGAGTTCATCACGGGCGGCGGCCAGCGCGGCCCGCAGAAGGACATCCTGCTGCCCGGCACTTACTACATCAACCCGCTCGTCTTCAAAGTGATCCCCGAATCGGCGAAGGAAGTGAAGCCGGGCGAGGTGGCCGTCATCGTCTCGAACATCGGCAAAGACCCCGGCGAGGAAATCCGGCGGCTGATGGCAGCGAAGGTGCGCGAGCGGATGGAGCGCGAGGAGCAGGCGCATGTCGAGCAGGCCGCCGCGCGGCTCGACAAACTCGGCGACGAGAACCGCAACGTGCTGGAAATTCAGGAAGACCTCCTATCCGGCGACCCGGCCGACCGCCGCCTCGACGAAGGCGCGCACGAAGCCTACGTCGTGCCCGAAGGCTATCGCGGCATACAGGAAACCGTGGTCGGCCCCGGCCGCTACTATCTCAACACGCTTGCCCTCACGCCCATCGTCATCCCGACGACGAACCAGACCGTCGAGTGGACGGCGGGCGAAGTGAACCAATCGTTCAACCCGTTCGAGGTGATCTCGAAAGACGGCTTCACGATGCAACTCGAAGTGCGCGTCGTGTTCCGTGTCAAACCGGAAGATGCGCCCTTCATGGTCGCCAAGATCGGCTCGATTGATAAGTTGATCCAGAACGTGATGCACCCGCTCATTGACTCGATCTTCCGCAATCAAGCGTCCGAATCTTCCGCGATGGCTTACTTGCAGAACCGCCACGAGGAACAGGAACGCGCCGAAGCCAGAGTTCGCGCGCACCTGTTGAAGTATCACGTGGATGTCGTCAACGTTTTGATCTGCCACATCCACCTGCCCGCCGAGTTGATGAAGACGCAGACAGAGAAGATTCTCGCCGAGCAGCGGCTGAACATGTACGACGCGCAGCGCGAGGCCGAAGAGAAGCGCATCCAACTTGCGCGCATCAGCGCGCAGGCCGACAACCAGAAAGACCTCATGGCGGCGACGGTCGGCGTAGAAATCGCGGGCAAACGCTCCGAGCAGCGCATGGCCGAAGCCGACGGCGAGGCGCACTACATTCTCGCCACCGGCAAGGCCGAAGCCGAAAAGGTGCGCTTGATGGGCGAGGCGCAGGGCGTCGCTTATCACGAACAGGTCAACGCGCTCGGCGCGCAGGGCGTCGCGCTCGTCGAGACGCTGCGCGTGATCGGCGAGAAGGGCGTCCGCATCACGCCCGACGTGATGGCGACGGGCGGCAACGGCGACGGCGCGGGCGGCGGCCTCGGCACGCTGCTCCTGCTCAACCTCTTCCGCGACCGTCTGCCCGGCGGCGAGAACGGCGGGAAACAGGCGGGCGGCGAAAACGGGGGGAACGGGTCGAAGACCAAAGGGTAAGACCCGCCACGGTCGGCACACAGCACGACCCGGCACGACTCAAGGGGAGCGGCATCGCATTTTGCGCGCCGCTCCCTTTGCCGTTCGTGGAGGTTTAGTTGCTATAATCCCGAATCGAAATCGGCGGGTATATTTCAACTGCATATGTCAACTACCTTAACCACGCAAACGGAAACTTTCGAGATCGGCGGACGCACTTTCACTTCGCGCTTGATCATCGGGACGGGGAAGTATCGCAGCTTCGAGGAGATGAAGGCGGCGCACCGCGCGTCGGGCGCGCAGATGGTGACGGTGGCCGTGCGCCGCGTGCCGCTCGACCGCAGCACTGAGTCCTTCCTCGATCACCTCGACCCCGCGCTCGCCATCCTGCCGAACACCGCCGGGTGTTACACGGCCGAGGAGGCCATCCGCACCGCACGTCTCGCGCGCGAAGCCCTGCACACCGATCTCGTCAAACTCGAAGTGATCGGCGACCAGACAACGCTCTTTCCCGACAACGAGCAGACGCTGGAGGCCGCGCGCGTTTTAGTCAAAGAGGGCTTCACGGTGCTGCCGTATTTCACGGACGATCTGATCATGGCGAAGAA
>JAUZFQ010000154.1 GCA_030838445.1 Pyrinomonadaceae bacterium
GCGGGGCGTCTCGAAACGCGCCCCGCACGCCGCGTCTGCAAACATAAATTTCCCGACTGAAGCACGGCGGACGCGCGCCGCCGTGCTCGTTCTCCTCCGGTTATTCTCCCGACGGCTCCGGCATCAAATGCTGTCATGCAAAACTATCGAAACCTCGTCGCATCAACGCTCGTCGCCGCCGGTCTAACCTTGACGGTTGGGGCGGCAGCAGTAACAGTCTGCGCGCAACAACAATCCGCGTCGGTTGCCGCCGCGTCGCCGACAGCGGCGACGGGCGAGACGGAGCGCGGCGTCGCCCTCTACAAACAGGGGCGCGTGAAGGAGGCCGTCGTCGCGCTGCGCGCCGTCGTCAAGCAGACGCCGGATGACGCGGCGGCCTGGTACTATCTGGGTCAGTCGCTGTTCAGCGACGGCGAGCAGAAGGACGCGGCCAAGGCTTATGAGAAGGCGGTCAAGCTGCGCCCGGAGAATGTGGTCTATCGCACGGGGCGGGCGTTCGCGCTGCTGTTGATGGGCAAGGCGTCCGACGCGCAGACCGAAGCGCAGGCCGCTTTGAAACTTGACGCGCAGAACCCGGCGGCGCACTACGTCTCTGGCCTTGCGTCGCTCGCCTCGTCGGCCTACGACAAAGCCTTGAGCGAGGCGGACGCCGTGATTAAACTCGATCCCAAATTCGCCGCCGCGCACCTCTTGAAGGGCGACGCGCTCATCTCCTCTTTCGGACAAAAGTACGCCTCCGGCAAGAAGCCCGTGCCCGCCGCCACCATCGCCGCCCTCTACCCGATGCTCGACGATGCGGCGCAGAGTATCGAAACTTATTTGCGGATGACGCCGAACGAGCCGGAGGCTGAACTGCGTCGCGCGCAGGTCGCGGCCTTGCGCACCTTCGCCGGGACGCGCGCGGCGGCAGACCCCGCCCGCCCCGTCTACCGTGAGGAAGAGACGGACACGCCCGCGCGCATCACCGATTACGCGCTGCCGCGCGGCGTGGAGCGTGTGGCTTCGTCGGGGCGCGTGATGATGCTGGCGACGCTGGACGCCGACGGGACGGTGAAGAACGTCGTCGTGTTGCGCGCGTCGCATCCGGGGTTGGTGCAGCCGTATCAAGAGGCGATGCAGCGCATGAAGTTCGTCCCGGCGCAAAAGGGCGGCCGCCCTGTCTCGCAAATAAAGTTGATGGATTTGACTTTCGGCATGCACGTCGAACTGCTGCGGGTAGGTTAGCCACGGACGGTCAAGCAGTCGGACGGAGTTGGCTTTTAGGAGGTCGCCGCCCGCGTCGAGACTTTCAGCGACAACCTGCAAACAGTCCCCGACGGAATTAGAGATGCGTTCTACTCAACACAACTTCGCGCCGCTGCTGCTCGTCCTCGCGCTCGCCATGTGCGCGTGCCTGCCGTGCGCTGCGGCCGCCCCGCACGCTCAAGCGCAGGACGCGGCGCAACAACAGCAGCAGTCGCCGCAGCAGCAGCCCGTCGCGGTCAAGTCACAGGTTGATACCGCCGTCAAGCCGTCTGTTGACGATGCCGCCAAGTCGGCGTTTGACGACACGGCGCGCGGCGTCGCGCTTTACAAACAAACCAAGTACAAAGAGGCCATCAAGCAGTTGCGCGCCGTCACGAAGAAGAGCAAGGACGACGCGCAGGCGTGGCTCTACCTCGGCATGTCTTACCTGCGGACGGACGACACGAAGAAGGCGACCGAGGCTCTCCAGACCGCGCGCCGTCTGCGCCCGACGGACGTGATGACGTTGAATGCACTCGCCGTCCTTTTCGCGCGGCGCGGCGAAGACTCGGAGGCGATAGGAGTGGCGGCGGAGGCCGTCAAGTACGGCAAACAGAACTTTGAAGCGCACTACCTGCTCGCCGCGCTCAACTATCGCGCCGGACGTTTCCCGCAAGCTCTCGAAGGCGCGGAGGCCACGCTCAAACTCAACCCCACCTTCCCCTCCGCGCATTACCTCAAAGGCCAGACCCTGCTCGGCCTGAGCGATCAGGCGCAGACCAACGCGTGGAACGAGACGCCCGAAGTGCGCGAGATGCTCTCGGAAAAATCGCGCGTGCGCTACGAGGAAGCGGTGCAGGCGTTGGAAGCCTTCGTGCGTCTCGCCCCGGACGCGCCCGAAGTCCCCAAGCTGCGCGAAGAACTCACGCACATGCGTCTCTACCGCGACGCCCTCAGCCCGTCGAACCCGAACCGCTCGATCTACGCCGCGCGCGAGGTGACGACCAAAGCCAACATTTACAGCAAGCCCGAACCCATGTACACGGAGCGGGCGCGGCACAACGGCGTGCGTGGGACGGTCAGGGTGCGGCTCGTCCTCGGCGCGGACGGGCGCATACATCACATCTACGCGACGCGCAGGCTGCCCGACGGCCTGACCGAAGCCGCCATCTCGGCCGCGCAAAAAATCAAGTTCACCCCCGCGATAAAAGACGGCCGCCCCGTCTCGCAGTTCGTCACCATCGAGTATAATTTCAACATCTACTGAAGACTCGACAGATACTTGAAGACTCGACGGAACGCGCGCGTCACTTTACTACTTGACCTTCACGCCGCGCGCGGGTCGTCCCTGGCAGACTTATGAGCGCAAACACCACTTCCACCAACCCCGTCGTGCAGGCCATTGTGGCGGGCACAGCCCCGCTGCCCGCGCGCCTGATGGCGGCGCGCGGCTTACTGCCGCTGGCGGCCGAGGAACTGCTGGAAGTGCTGGTGACGCTCCGCGCCGACGAGAACGAGGAGATCGTACAGGCCGCCGCCGAGACGCTCGACGCGCAACCCGCCGACACGCTCGTCGCCGTCGCCTCCGCGAGCGGCACTTCGCCCGCCGTGCTCTCTTACCTCGCCACCCGCGCCGGAGCGCAGAAGGAAATCCAGGAGGCCGTCACCTTAAACGCCGCCACGCCCGACGAGGCCATCGCCGCGTTGGCCTCGGCCACCTCCGACGGTTCGCTCCTCGAACTCATCTCGATCAACCAGCAGCGTCTCATCCGCGCGCCCCACATCATCGAGGCGTTGCTCGCCAACCCCGCGCGCACCGGCGACGCCGAGCGGCGCGCGCAGGAAACGAAGCGCGAGTTTTTCGAGAAGGAGCGCGGCGCGCAACAGATCGCCGACGAGATGCGCGCACGCGGGATGACGGCCGCCGCCGAGTTCATCGAGGCGGCCGAGTCCATCGGCACGCCTTCCGGCTTGAGCTACGACGACGCGTGGCTGCTCGCGCAGCACATCGAAGTCTCCGACGCAGACATTGACGACTCTTGGCTGCCGCTCGAACGGATGGAGGAGTTTTTCACGGAGAGCGAAGAGCAGCGCGCCGCCAACCTCGAACGCGTCCTCGCCGAGACGCACGCCGAGGCCGGCGAAGTCGCGCCCGAACGCATCTCGCTCATCCGCCGCGTCATGCTGATGAACGTCAAGGATCGCGTCAAACTCGCGATGAAGGGCGACCGCGAGGCGCGAGGCATCCTCATCCGCGACTCCAACAAGGTGGTCGCCACCGGCGTCATCAACAACCCGCGCATCACCGACAAGGAGGTCGAGAGCATCTCCGCCATGCGCACCGTCTCCGACGAAGTGCTCCGCCTCATCGCACAGAACCGCGCGTGGGCGCGCAACTACCCCGTCATCCACAACCTCGCACGCAACCCACGCACGCCCATCGCCACCGCCATCAACGTCCTCATGCGCCTCCAAACCAAAGACCTGCAAAACATCTCCCAGAACCGCAACGTCTCCGAGGCCGTCCGCCGCCAAGCCCAACGCCTCGCCCAGACACGCAGCGGACACTAGAAAACAGTGACGAGTGACGAGTGACAAGTGACGAGCAAAGCCGTGCATCGTAAATCGTGAATCGTAAATAGAAGTAAGCCGGTTTCTCTATTTACGATTAACGATTTTCTTTCTTCTCTTGTCACTTGTCACTCGTCACTCGTCACTGTTCTTAAAATATTTCCGAGCCTTTGCGCAGGACAGACCACGCGACGTCAGTGAGGGTGTGGCTGGCCGCGCCCCACCAGAGTCCGGCGAGCGCGGCGAGCGCGGCGGCGCGGCTCGTGCCTTCCAGTCGCGCGCCCGCCTCGACCGCGTGCCACGCGCGCATGAGTTCGGCGTAGTCGGGCGGCTCTTGTGCAACGAGGAAGGCGCGCAGGTAGACGGCCGCGACGGCGATGAGCGCGAGCATGAAGGCGAAATAGACGACGCGGATGAGCGTGCCGAAAATGATGCCGTGCGACCAGCGCGAGCGGTGTCGGAACATCACTTTGTACGGCCACCAGATGAAACGGAACACGCCCCAGCGCGTGTACTGCCGCGATTGGATGTCGAGGTCGGGGCCGAACATCAGCCCGCCGAACACCATCGCGCCCGTCGTCACGCCTGCCAGAAGCACGCTCCCCGTCACGCCCCACGCGGCGACGAAAGTCGGCACGGTGAGCAACAATGTGATCGCGTCGTGTGTTTTTCCAGAAGGCATAAAAGCAGAGGCCAGAGGCCGGAGGTTAGAGGTCAGCCAAATCATCTACAGTCTTTCACTGACTTCTAACCTCTGACCTCTTACATATAGCATGCGGGCGCGCGGCGACGCAAAATCGGCCGTTTGCTAGTCGCGGCGACGGCGCGCTACACTGTCGCGCCTTTCGTGAGTTGATCTTAATGAGTAAACACGGGAAATTTCAGACGACTTTAGAGTACGCCGTCACGCGCACACTGCTCGGCGGCCTGGGACTGTTGCCGCGCCCGGCGGCGGTCGCCACGGGGCGTGCGGCGGGCAGGCTCGCGCACAAGTTCGCGGGCGGCCTGCGCCGCACCGGCCGGATCAACCTCAAACTCGCCTTCCCCGAACTGAGCGACGACGAGCGCGCGGCGATGCTGCGCGCCTCCTTCGACAATCTGGGACGACTCCTCGGCGAGTTCAGCCAGTTTCCGCGCGCGACGCCGGAGAGTTTGCGCGCGCTGGTCGAGTACGATCAGGTCGGCTTAAGTCACCTGCGCGCGGCCGAAGGACAGGGGCGCGGCGTCATCTTCCTGACGGCGCATCTAGGAGCGTGGGAGTTCCTCAGTTTCGCCTGGTCGGCGTTGGAGTACCCGATCAGTTTTCTCGTGCGCCCGATTGACAACCCGCGCGTCGAGGAGTTGATCGAGGGCATCCGCACGCGCTACGGCAACACGGCCATCAACAAGAAAATGGCCGCCCGTCAAGCCCTGCGCGTCCTGCGCGACGGCGGCACGCTCGGCATTCTGGCCGACCTCAACACGCACCCGAACGAAGGCGTCTTCGTCCCCTTCTTCGGCCACCTCGCCTGCACCACGTCCGGCGTCGCCACGCTCGCCCTGCGCACGGACGCCCTCGTCATCCCCACCTGCGCCGTGTGGGATGACAAACGCGGCCGCTTCTTCTTCCACGGCGACCCGCCCGTCACGCTCGTCCGCACGGGCGACGACAAGCGCGACATCGAGACGAATACGGCCAACTTCGCCGCCGCCATCGAACGCATGATCCGCGCCTACCCCGAACAGTGGCTCTGGATTCACAAACGCTGGCGCACGCGCCCCCCCGGAGAGCCTGATCTCTACGACCGCCAAACACAACTCGACACAAAAGAGTCACATCTAACTGCCCCTACCAGCCGCAATAGCTTCTCTTGAACACAATTTCTCAAAACTTTTTTCTTCTCACCCCACCCATTTTATTCTTTATTAGCACCATTTAGCTTGCAGCATGAACACCTTGTCACAAAATTGTCACTTTTCTTTGCATTTTGTGCTTGACATCTAACAAACGTTTAGTGTAATTTCACACACGTCGAAGGGCAGTGAGTTTTATAACAAAAGTTTCCAGATTGCCGCCCTTCGAGATTTTTGAAAGCAAGCGACTTTCGGCTAGATGCACACGGTAACGGGAGAGGCCAGTTTTACGAAACGTTCTTTTTTCCGAGCCTTGCAATTTTAACTCGCCCGTACCAACGCAGCCGACCAACATGCCGGATCGCCCGTAAGTGACGATCTCCAGCGCCCAAGTCAACGCCACCCTGAATCTCCGAGCCTACCCAAAAATTTCAGCCTCGTTAGTCCCCCAAAACTAACGAGGCTGCTTCTCTTTGTGGCCGTCAATTTCAGCCCCGCGGCGTTGGGCATCTGTCTCGCTCAACCTACCCGCATCACTCCGCGGGCGACCGCTTCACATCGCCAGCCCGCCGTCCACCTGAATCACCTGCCCCGTGATGTAACGTGCCGAGGGCGAGACCAGAAAGCACGCGATGTCGGCGACCTCCGCCGGCTCGGCGAAGCGTCCGAGCGGAATCTGTTCGAGCAGCTTCGTCTTGTAGGCGTCGTCGAGCGCGCTCGACATGTCGGTGGCGACGAGTCCGAGCGCGAGCGCGTTGACCGTCACCTTGCGACTCGCTACCTCTTTCGCCAGCGCCTTCGTCAAGCCGATCAACCCCGCCTTCGACGCCGAGTAGTTCGACTGCCCGGCCATCCCCACCACCCCGCTGATCGAGGAGATGTTCAAGACCGAGCCGCCGCCTTCCTGCCTGAGCATCACGCGCAAGGCCGCGCGCGCGAAGTTCCAAGGCCCTTTCAGGTTCGTGTCCAACACGGCGTCCCAGTCGTCTTCCTTCATCCGCAAGATCAGGTTGTCGCGCGTGACGCCCGCGTTGTTAATGAGAAAGTCTATGCGCCCGAACGCCTCTTTAGTCTGCTTGACCATTTCGGCCACCGCCTCCGTCTGCGCCACGTCGCACTGCGTCGCCAGGACTTTCACGCCGAGCGACTCGATCTCGACGCGCAACTCTTCGGCGGCCTCCGCGCTCTTCGCGTAGTTGAACGCGACCGACGCCCCGCGCCGCGCCAACTCAAGCGCGATGGCGCGACCGATGCCGCGCGTCGCCCCCGTCACAATCGCCGCCTGCCCTTCAAAAGGTTTTGTCTCGCCGCTCAAAATTTTCGTCCTCCGTTGTCCGAAGCGGACGCCGCCACCACCAACGGGCGCGCACGCCTATTTGTTCAAATCCAACGAACGCAAATATTCCTTAAACTCAGGCGCGAGGTCTGGACGCTTCAAGGCAAACTCGACGGTCGCGATGAGAAAGCCGAGTTTGTCGCCCGCGTCGTGGCGCGCGCCCTCGAAGCGCACGGCGTAGAAGGGTCGCTTTTTCAGTAGCGAACGCATGGCGTCGGTGATCTGTATCTCGCCGCCCGCGCCTCGTTCGGTGCGCTCGATCTCGTCGAAGATGTCGGGCGTCAGAATGTAACGCCCGATGATCGCCAAGTCCGACGGCGCTTCAGCAAAGGGCGGCTTCTCCACCATGTCATTGATCTTGTAGACGCCCTCGGCGACCTCTTCGGCGTCAATCGCGCCGAAACGCGAGATGGCTTCGCCCTCGACCTGCATCGTGCCAAGGACGGGCGCGTCATACTCTTCGTAAACACGTAGCATCTGTTTGAGCGCGGGCGTTTCGCAGTCCATGATGTCGTCTGGAAGCAGGACGGCAAACGGCTCGTCGGCGACGAAATCGCGCGCCTGCAAGATGGCGTGGCCGAGTCCGAGAGCCTCCTGCTGGCGGACGTAGCTGATGCGCGCGAGTTCCGAGACGGAACGCGCGACGGCGAGCAACTTATCCTTGCCGCGTTCACGCAACGTGTGTTCGAGTTCAAAGGAGATGTCGAAGTGATCCTCGATGGCGTTCTTGCCGCGCCCCGTGATGATGAGGATTGACTCGACGCCCGACGCCACCGCTTCCTCTACGCCGTACTGGATGAGCGGCTTATCCACGAGCGGCAGCATCTCTTTCGGCGACGCCTTAGTCGCGGGCAGAAAGCGCGTGCCCAAGCCTGCCGCCGGAAAAACTGCCTTGCGAATCTTCTGTGCCATGTTACACCTACTCCCCTTGCCGGAAATTTACACGCCTCACTCGCTCGCGTTGACCTGAGCGTCAACGGCGCGAGCAGAGCAGCCGCTTGACACGCTCGCCGACGGTCGGCTAGCGTGACCCCTTTCATCAAACGACACTGGCGTTAAAGAGACAACTTCATACCACACGTTTAAAGGACAGCACAAATGCTCGATCTCAACTTCGTCCGCGATAATTTAGAGCGCGTCCGCGCCGCGCTTGAAGCGCGCCGCGCGCCGACGGCCGCGCTCGACGACTTCGCGCAACTGGACGCGGAGCGGCGGCGCGTCATCGCCGAGTCCGACGAACTCAACGCCGCGCGCAACACGGCGAGCCGACGGATCGGCGCGTTGATGAAGGAAGGGCGCAAGGACGAAGCGGAGGCGCAGCGTCAGGAGGTCGGGCAACTCAAGGAGCGCATCGCTGAACTCGACCACGCGCGCGACGCGGCCGAAGCGAACATGCGAACGCTGCTCTCCACGCTCCCCAACCTGCCGCACGAAAGCGTCCCCGTCGGCGCGGACGAGTCGGCCAACGCGGAAGTGCGTCGCTGGGGCGCGCCGCCTGAGTTTGATTTCGAGCCGAAGGATCACGTTGACCTCGGCGCATCGCTCGGTATCCTCGACCTCGAACGCGCGGCGAAGATCGCGGGCGCGCGCTTCTCCATCCTGCGCGGTGCGGGCGCGCAACTCGAACGCGCCATCATCAACTTCATGCTCGACCTGCACACGCGTGAGCACGGCTATGAGGAGACGCTTCCGCCCTTCATCGTCAACCGCGATTCCCTGTTCGGCACGGGTCAACTGCCGAAGTTCGAGCAGGACTTGTTCAAGCTGACGGACGAGCGCGAGCTTTACCTCAGCCCGACGGCCGAAGTCCCCGTCACGAATATCTACCGCGAGGAGACGCTCGACGCTGGCCGTCTGCCTCTGAAGATGGTGGCCTACACGCCCTGTTTTCGTTCCGAGGCGGGCAGCTACGGGCGCGACACGCGCGGGCTGATTCGCCAGCACCAGTTCGAGAAAGTCGAACTCGTCAAACTCGCGCTGCCGGAAAACTCCTACGATGAGTTGGAGTCGCTGACGCGCGACGCCGAGCGCGTCTTGCAGGGGTTGAATTTGCATTACCGCGTCGTTACGCTCTCGACCGGCGACACTGGCTTCTCCGCCGCGAAGACTTACGACATAGAGGTCTGGCTGCCCTCGCAAAACACCTTCCGCGAAATCTCCTCTTGCTCGAACTGCGAAGCGTTTCAGGCGCGGCGCGCGCAGATTCGCTTCAAGCGGGCGACGGGCGGCAAGCCCGAATACGTCCACACGCTGAACGGCTCCGGCCTCGCCGTCGGGCGCACTTGGCTCGCGATTGTGGAGAACTATCAACAGGCGGACGGCTCGATCCGTATTCCCGAAGTGCTGCGGCCGTACATGAACGGGATGGAAAAGATAGTGAGCAGTGAGCGGTAAGTAGTAAGCAGTGAGCAGTGAGCGGTGGAAGCCCCGAAGGGGCGGCAGTTAATAGCCCCGTGCGTGAGCGCGGGGATCAGGGACGAGAATAGAGTTATGAAGCCCTGAAGGGGCGACACATGGCAACGTGTGAATGTGTCGCCCCTTCGGGGCTTCAACATGTTTGGAATAATATTCTGACCCCGCCCTCACGAGCGGGGCTATTAACTGCCGCCGCTCACGCGGCTTATACGGCGCACCGCTTCGCGGCTTTCACTGCTTACTGCTTACCGCTCACTTGATTCGCAGGTCGAACGGGAGCATCGCCATCGTCTCGCCGCGTTTCATGTTTTCGAGGATGGAGAGGTAGCGTAGGGCGCGGCGCATGTCTTCGGGCAAGGCCGACTCGACGGCGGCGCGCTGCTCTCTGGCTTTGACGCTCGCGGCGTTTTCGTCGCCGCCGCCCAACCACTGTTGCAGGAACGTGCGCGGCGCGGGAAAGACAACGCGGCGCACGCCCTTATCGGCGGGAATGTTGGCGAGTCCTTTGGCGATCTCGACGGCCTTGTCCAGCCCGCCGAACTCGTCCACCAGCCCGCGCTCTTTGGCCTGTGTGCCCGTCCAGACGCGCCCCTGCGCGATGGAGTCAATGTACTCGACATCGCGCCCGCGCCCCTTCGCCACCTTCGGCAGGAAGTCGTCGTAGTAAAAACTCTTGAGCATCGCCTCGAACTTGGCGCGCTCGTCGGCGTTGAACGGCTCGGTCTCGCGGAACATCCCGGCCTGCTTGCCGCGCAGCACGTACTCGTTGTTGACGCCGATCCAATCGTAGAAACCTTTGAGCACGGGCTTGCCCGCGTAGACGCCGATTGACCCCGTGATGGTCGAAGGCTGTGCGACGATCTTCGACGCCGTCGCGGAGATGTAGTAGCCGCCCGACGCCGCCACGTCGCTCATGGAGACGACGACGGGCTTCTGCGCCTTCGCCTTCTCGACGGCGTGCCAGATCACGTCGGACGCGTAGGAAGTTCCGCCCGGACTGTCCACGCGCAGCACGATGGCCTTGACGGTCTTGTCGTCGCGCGCGTCGTTCAACGCCTTGACCACCGTGTCCGAACCCGTGGACTGGCTGCTGAACGCGCTGCCGTCGTTCGACGAACCGCCGCCGATGGGGCCGGACGCGAAGACGAGCGCGATGCGTTCGCCCTCGCCCAAGCCCACGGACTCCGGGCGCACGCGGCGGTAGTCCGACGCTTTCACCTTGCGCAGCTTGTCGTCCTTGTAGCCGAGCCGTTTTTTGAGTTCGTCCTCCACCTCGTCGCGGTATTTCGCGTCGTCAATCAGCCCCGCCTGTTTCGCCTCCCACGCGCCGAGCGGCGCGCTGTCAATGAGCGTGCGCACGTCCGCTTCGGACTTCTTGCGCGCGGCGGCGATGGTGCTCACGTAGCGCGCGAAAAATTCGTCGAGGATCGAGTTGATCACTTCGCGGCTCGCCTCGGACATCTCCTTGCGCGTGTACTGTTCGGGCGCGGTCTTGTATTTGCCGATCTGGTAGAAGTCGGGTTTGACGCCGAGCTTGTCGAGCGAGCCGCCGAGCGACATCACGTCGGCGGCGAGGCCGACGATGAACAGGTCGCCGATGGGCGCGACGTAGATGCGGTCGCAGGCGGTGGCGAGGTAATACTCCTTGTTCGTGCCGTACTCCATGTAGGCGTAGACGGGTTTGCCGGTCGAGCGGAAGTCGGCGAGCGTGTCGCGTATCTCTTCGGCCTTGCCCCAGCCGATCACCGTCATGTCAATCTCAAGCAGGATCGCGCCGATGCGTTTGTCGGCCTTCGCCTTCCTGATCTCCGAGAGCAGGCGCACAAGCGACCCGTCGTCGCGGCCGAGGAAGCGACTCGCAAACGGGTCTTCCGGCACGTAGTCGGGGAGCGCGCCTTCGACCTTCAACACGAGCACGCTGTTATCGCGCACGTCCGGCTCGCCCTCGCCGAGCGACGCGAACAACAGAGCGACGCAGACGACCACCGCCAGCCCCAACACGACGAGCAGCCCCGCCACCCACAAAAAGATTTTTCCACCGCGCGACATAGCCATAAGATTGCTTCAAACGATCCCGAAAAAATTAATCCCCCGCGCTCCACCGAGACGCACGAAGGTCTATGTGAATACGCGTAAACCACGGAAAAGTTTAGGCGCGCTCGTCCGTCGCCATCATCCGAGACAACTCGCCCGACGCCGTTCACGCCCCGCACAACCGCCGCCCGCGATGCCCCACGACGCGCGGCGCAAAACTTCTTGACAGTAACAGCGGGCGACTATAGAGTCTCGCTGCTTCATTAAATGCTAACCGAACACATGGATCAACCCGCGCCGTCGAACCTGACGTGCCGGGCGTTGTTTTAAATCACGCGGCGGGCAGCCTTGCGGCCGCCACCGCATCACCCTCGCGCCACTGCTTAATCTTTACGCCGCCATGCATCCCCCGGCTCCGCCGCGTCCAGCTCACGCAGTGTAACTACACGAGCGAATCTCGCCGAGTTAAGGAGAAAAGAAACATGCTTTACCTGCGCACCGCACGCTGTCGCGGCCGACTTTATCCCTGTCTGATGTTGGCCGTCGCGCTCTGCCTCGTCGCCCTCGCGAGTACGCCGCCGCCGAGTTCACGCGCCGCCGGCGCGCGTTTCGACAAAGGGCAAGACGTGTCAACTTCCATCGTGACGATTGCTCCCGGCTCGGCCTACCGGCAGACGAACCTCGTCTCCGACGTACCCGGCATCGCCTTCATCGAAGACCCGCTGCTCGTCAACCCGTGGGGCATCTCGATGACCGCGACCAGTCCGTTCTGGATCGCCAATACGGGCACGTCCACCTCTTCGCTCTACCGGGGCGATGTGGGCGGCGTCGTCTTCTTCAAGCAGCCCGGCATGCCGTCCATCACGATTCCGGGCAACCTCCCGACCGGCACGGTCGCCAACCCGACGGCGTCCGAGTTCGTCGTCCCCGGCGCGTGCGCCGCCGCGCCGTGCGGGGCGAATTTCATCTTCGCCTCGATCACGGGCAACATCGTCGGCTGGGATCCCAACGCACCGGCCGCAGGCTCGACCACCGGCGTCATCGCGGCACACCCGCCCAACTCGCCCCCGGCAGTCCCCAACGTCTACACCGGCCTCGCCATCGGCAACAACGGTTCGGGCAACTTCCTCTACGCCGCCAATTTTTCCGCCGGCCGGATTGATGTCTTCAACAGCTCTTACGTGCTTCAGGCGTCGGCCAACTTCCCCTTCGCCGACCCGACCATCCCAACCACGATGGGGAACACTTATCACCCGCACAACATTCAGGCCATCGGCTCGTCGCTCTACGTCACCTACGCGAAAGTCGGCGCGGATGGTCTGGATGAAGAAGGCGTCGGCAACGGCTTCGTGCGCCGCTTCAACATGAACGGCGTGCGCGACCTGACGTTCGGCATCAACAACGGCGCGCTCAACTCGCCGTGGGGCGTGACGCTAGCGCCCGCCACGTTCGGCATCTTCGGTGGCGCGCTGCTGGTCGGCAACTTCGGCCGCGGCAATCCGAGCATCCACGCTTACAACCCGACGACCGGCGCGTTCCTCGGCACGCTTCAGGACGAGGGCGGGAACGGCATCGTGATTGACGAACTGTGGGCGCTCGTCTTCGGCAACGGCGGCAGCGGCGGCGACCCGAACACGCTCTACTTCTCCGCCGGTATCGTCAAAGAGCAGCACGGCCTCTTCGGCTCGCTCAAGCCCACCACGGCGTCGGCCACGTCGCTGGTCAGTTTCAGTTCGGACGAGTACGCCATCGGCGAAGGCAACAGCAGCATCCAGATCAGCGTCACGCGCGCGGGCAACGTCTCCGGCTCGGCGTCCGTCAACTACGCCGTCTTCGACGAGAGCGGGACGGGGCACGCGAGCCAGAAGACCGATTACGAGATCGCCGTCGGCACGCTCGCATTCGCCCCCGGCGAAACGAGCAAGACCTTCAGAGTGTTAATCATTGACGACCGCCTTGACGAGAACGACGAGACGATCAACCTCGCCCTGAGCAACCCCGTCGGCGTCGGCCTCGGCAGCACCAACATGTCCGTGCTGACCCTCACGGACAACGACAACGCGACCTCGGCCGCCAACCCGATTGACGACACGGCGTTCTTCGTCCGCCAGCACTATCTCGATTTCCTCGCGCGCGAACCCGACACGGGCGGCTTCAACGCGTGGGTGGCCGTGCTGAATGGCTGCGCCGCCGGGAATACGACGTGCGACCGCGTCGCCGTCTCGTCGGCCTTCTTCCGCTCGCAGGAGTTTCAGAGCCGCGGCTACTTCGCCACGCGCTTCTACATCGCCGCCTTCGGGCGCAACCCGCTCTACGGCGAGTTCATGGGCGACCTCAGCCGCTTGAGCGGCGCGACGCCCGAAGAGACGAACGCCTTGCGGGCGGGCTTCGCCGCCGCCTTCGTCACGCGCAACGAGTTCGTCGCCACGCTCGGCGCGCTCACCAACGCGCAGTACGTGGACAGGCTGATCGCCAACACCGGCCTCGCCTTCCCGAACCGCGACGCGCTCGTCGCCTCGCTCGACGCGAACACAAAGACGCGCGCGCAGGTCTTGCAGGAGATCGTCGAGAGCACGCAGTTCGCCGGTCACGTCCCCACCTTCAACCGCGCCTTCGTGCTCGCGGAATACTTCGGCTACCTGCGCCGCAACCCCGACACGGCCGGCTACAACATGTGGATCGCTTACATGAACGCGAACCCGGCAGACTTCCGCACGATGGTCAACGGGTTCGTCAACTCCGTCGAGTATCGCCAGCGGTTTGGCGCTAACTGACGCCCGGCGCACCCGCCCGGACGACGCGAAACGGGGACAGTCTTGATTGACTGTCCCCGTTTCTTTTTCCCGTCGGCGACTAAGAAGATTGTCACCGTTTCTTTTTCCCCTCGGCGACAAAGAAGATTGTCACCGTTTCTTTTTACCGTCAGCGGCAAAGCAAACACCTCCGCCAACAACAAACTTCATTCGCCGTCAACTAACGACACGTCATCCGCCGTTAACTGACGACGCGACTCAACACCGTCGCCCGCGCGCATCGCTCATCCCTCATCCCTCATCCCTCCTGCTTCCGCACGATCCAACCGCCGCCCAACACCTCGTCGCCGCGGTAGAAGACGGTCGCCTGTCCGGGCGCGATGGCGCGTTGCGGTTCGTCGAAGGTGACGCGCGCGCGCGCGCCTTCGAGCGGTTCGATGGTGGCAGGCGCGGGCGCGTGTCGGTAACGCACGCGCACCTCGGCGCGCACGGGCGCGTCCGGCTCATCGAAGCTGATCCAGTTGACGCCCGCAGCCGTGAACTCTGACGCCAGCAACTCGTCGCTCTCGCCGACGACGATCCGGTTGCGCTCCGCGTCAACTTCGACGACGTAGAGCGGCAGCGGGCGCGAAATGCCCAAGCCCCGACGCTGCCCGACCGTGTAGTGATGCACGCCCTGATGCTCGCCGAGCACTTGCCCCGACGCGTCAACGATCTCGCCCGCGCCGGGCAGACGCCGCGTCTCGCCTTCAACTTCCAGATAACGATCTATGAAGCCCGCGTAGTCGCCGTCGGGCACGAAACAGATTTCCTGCGACTCGGCCTTGTCCGACACGGCGAGGTTGAAACGCCGCGCCGCCGCGCGCGCCTCTTCCTTACGCATCTCGCCGAGCGGAAACATCGCGTGCGCCAGTTGGCCTTGCGTCAACTCCCACAGGAAATATGTCTGATCCTTGTTCGCGTCGCGCCCGCGCAAGAGCTTGTGCCGCCGCGTCGCCTCGTCAAACTCGACGCGCGCGTAGTGACCCGTCGCCACACGCTCGCAGCCGAGACTCTGCGCCAGCCGGTCGAGCGAAGCGAACTTGAGACGGCTGTTGCACGCCACGCAGGGGATCGGCGTCTCGCCTTCCAGATAACTCGTCACGAACGGCCGCACCACGTCGCGCTCGAAATCCTGTTCGAGATTGAGGACGTAAAAGGGGAAGCCGAGTTCTCCGGCCACGCGCCGCGCGTCGTACACGTCGTCGAGCGAGCAGCAGCGCGAGGGGAGCGCGTCGCCGTTCTCGTCCACGTTGATGTTGCGGTTTTGATTCCACAACTGCATCGTGAAGCCGACGAGTTCGTGCCCCGCCTCCTGTAAGATCGCCGCCGCCGCCGAAGAATCAACGCCGCCGCTCATCGCCACCGCAATTTTCATAAAACCTCGTGAATAGTAAATGGTGAATGGTAAGAAGCGGTTTTGCTCCGTTCACCATTTACCATTTACCATTCCCCATTTACCGCTTTTGCTTCCCCTTTGACGCGGGTGCTAAGATGCCCGCATAGGACAATAAATCTGCCTGACAAATAACAGTTAAGGATAACCGAAACTGCGCGAAAGTTCAGCCGTGGAAAAGGTTTCAGGTTTCGAGTTAAAGAACAAGGAACTTTCAGACTTGAAACTTGCAACCTTAAACTTGAAACCTTTGAAACTTATGCCTGAGAGAGCCATCGAAGAATACACCGTCACCGACGAGCCTTATTACCTCCCTGTGGCGGGCGAGGTGGAGATGTTCGAGGCGGCGAATGCGGCGCGCCTGCCCGTGATGTTGAAGGGGCCGACGGGCTGCGGCAAGACGCGCTTCGTCGAGCACATGGCGTGGCGTCTGAACCGCCCGCTGATCACGGTGGCGTGCCACGAAGACCTGTCCGCGACCGACTTGGTCGGCCGCTTCCTGCTCGAAGGCGAGGAGACGGTCTGGCACGACGGGCCGCTCACGTCGGCGGTCAAGAGCGGCGCGATCTGTTATCTGGACGAAGTGGTCGAGGCGCGCAAGGACACGGTGGTTATCATCCACCCGCTCACGGATCATCGCCGCCGCCTGCCCATCGAGAAGCGCGGCACGATCCTCGATGCGCCCGACACGTTCATGCTCGTCGTCTCTTACAACCCCGGCTACCAGTCGGTCTTGAAAGACCTCAAACAGTCCACGCGTCAACGCTTCGTCTCGCTCGAATTCGACTACCCGCCCGCCGAACTCGAAGCCGAGATCGTCGCGCGCGAAGGCGGCGTCGAAGAGACGACGGCGCGCGACCTCGTGCAGATCGGCCACAAGGTGCGAAACCTGCGCGGCCACGGCCTCGAAGAAGGCGTCTCCACGCGCCTCTTGATCTACGCCGCCCAACTCATCGCGCGCGGCATCCCGGCCATCGCCGCCGCCGAAGTCGCCCTCGCCTCGCCCATCACCGACGACCGCGAACTCCAACGCAGCATCCGCGAGATCATCACGACCGTCATCTGAAATTAACGGGCACGCATGTTTTATAATGGCGCGGAACTTTATCGGAGGTAATCCATGGACACACATCGAGTAGAGGCCACTCTTAACGAGGACGGAATCCTGACGCTCAGCGATCTGCCGTTTCACGCAGGCGACGAAGTTGAAGTGCTCATCGTGGCGCGTCAATCGAAGTCGAACGGGCAAAAGCGTTATCCCTTGCGGGGTCAGCCCGTGCGTTATGACGAGCCGACTGCTCCGGTAGCGCAAGAAGACTGGGATGCTCTTCGATGATCATCCTCGACACACACATCTGGGTCTGGTGGGTTCACGGTGATGCGCGCCTGAGCGAGAAGCAGGTTAAATGGTTAGAGGAGAACGAAGCCGATGGACTCGGCGTCAGCGCGATCTCTTGTTGGGAAGTAGCCAAACTGGTGGAATACGGTCGGCTCGACTTACCTTGTTCCGTGGAGGATTGGTTCGATCAAGCTCTCGCGTATCCCGGAATCAAGTTGCTTGACCTCACGCCTCGCATCGCGCTTGAATCCACACAACTGCCGGCCGGATTTCACCGCGACCCGGCAGATCAAATTATCGTCGCGACAGCCAGAGTTTATAATTGTCCGCTCTTAACCAGCGATTCCAAAATTCTCGTTTACCCCCACGTGCAAACACTAAAATAACAAGATGAACGAAGCACTGGCCGCACACTTTCTGGAAGACGCGCTCGCGGTCTTTCGCAAGTACCGGAAACTCGGCGAGGGCGCGATGGCGCAACTCGACGACGAGGAGTTCTTCGCCACGATTGACGCGGAGGCCAACAGCGTCGCCGTCATCGTCAAACATCTGGCGGGCAACATGCGCTCGCGCTGGTCGGACTTTCTGACGGCGGACGGGGAGAAGCCTGACAGGGATCGCGACGCGGAGTTTCGACTCGAGCCGGGGACGACGCGCGCCGAGGTGACGGGGTGGTGGGAGTCGGGCTGGCGGTGCGTGTTCGAGGCGGTCGAACCCTTGCACTCGTCAGACCTCGCGCGCATGGTGACGATCAGGGGCGAGCCGCACACGGTCGTCAAGGCGATCAACCGGCAGTTGACGCACTACGCGTATCACGTCGGGCAGATCGTGTTTCTGGCGAAGCATCTCAAAGCGGAGAATTGGGAATCACTGAGCATCGCGCGCGGGGATTCGGAAGCGTTCAATCAATCCATGCTAGAGGGGCGCGAGAAGTCTTGACGAGGAAGCCGACGGTTAACGTGTAGTTGTAGCGACATGAGTTTCAGATGAGCGAACGGGAAGACGAAGAGGCACGCGACGGCGCGGAAGCGATTGACACGGACGCGGCGGACGCGCGGCCGTTCGCCGAAGCCCTGCGCGAACATCTCGGCGCGGTGCGGAGCGCGAGCGAGCGCCGGACGATTGCGGGACTCGTGCGCGCGGTCGGCAAGCTCCCCGCCGACCGCGCGCGCGCCGCGCTTGAAGTGAGCGCGCAACTGGCGTCTCTGAGTTTGCGCGTCGGGTTGGAATTTTTGCGCGCGGCGGTCGGGGCGGCGCAGGTGTTGGAAGCGGCGGAGTTGCGCGAGTGGGGCGAGATGGGGCGGCGTTTGGCGATGGCCGACGTTGAAACGGGCGCGAACTTCTTCAAGGCGGGCGTCGCGGAACTGCTCGAAGTTCCCGCCGCCGCGCGCCCGCTGCTGTTTCAAGTCTGCGCGCGCCAGTTGCCGCTCTCGACTTCCATCGCGACGGAGACTTTCAGAAGCGCGCCGGAACTCGCGCGCGCCACGGCGGGCGACGGCGAGTTGCTCGCGGCGACCTTCGGAGTCGCGCTTGAGATCGCGCGCCGCTCCGCGCGCCACAGCGCGGACTTTCTCAACGCCTCGCCCGCCGCCTTCGCGCACCTCGACAAGTATGCGACGGCGAACGAAGGCGCGGGGCGAAACGAAGAGGCCGAAGGTGTAAATGGGAACGAAGCGGCAGGAGGTGTGAGTCGGAACAACGTCGCGCGCGCCGCGTTGCATCTGGCGGGAGTGTTCGCCGTGCGTGCGGGCGGCGTCGCGGCCGACGCGTGGGCGAACCTCCCTGCCGCCACCGCCTCGCTCGACGCCGGACAAGCCCGCACGCTCTTTCGACACACGGAGAGTTTTCTCGAACGCGGCGGCGCGGCCGCGCTGCACGTCTTCAACGCGGGCGGCGAGGTGCTCAGGCTCGCGCCGTCGGTCTTCACGGATTGGACGGCGCTGTTGCACGCGGTCGCCGCGCAGGGCAACGCCCCGCTCGTCTCGCTCGCGCGCCACAGCCCCCTGTTCTTCCGCGCGCTCCCTTCACAAGAGTCGCACGCCAACCGCGCGGGCGAACTCGCGCGTCGCGTCATCGCGGCGACGCGCGCCGTCGCCGAAGTGGATGCAGAGGCCGCCATCTCCTGTTTCCGTTCCGCGCCCGCCGCGCTGCGCGCGACGACCGTCGAACAATTCGAGCAGTGGGCGCAGGGCGGCCTCGCGCTCAAACGCAACGACGCGCGCTCGCGCCGCAGCTACTACGCGCTCGAAACACGGCAGAGCAACGCCGCGCTCAACGCGGGCGGCGCGGGACTCGCGCTCGACGCGGTTGCGCCGACCTTGCGCCTCTACGTCGAAGGTCTGACGGGTCGCGCCGTGGATGTCGCCTCGCTCGCCGCCGTGCCCGACGAGTCGCGCATCGGCGACGGCCGCACGATCCACCTGCCCGCGTCCGTCTCGGAGTTTGCCGACGACGAGCGCAACTTTCGTCTCTACAAAGTGCTCGCCGCGCACGCCGCCGGGCAGATCGAATTCGGCACGCACGCGCGCGGCGGAAGCGACGAAGAAGCCTCCGCAAGTTTGCGCGCCGCCTTCACCTCCATCGCCGAACTTTACGCAGAGGAGAACGCCGACGCGCGCGACGCCTTCGCGCTCGACGGCTACATCAACGACCCGGCACAGAGCGAACCCGCCCTCTCGCCCGACGAAGAATCAAGACGCGCGCGCGCGAAGCGACGGCGGATGCCGAAGGATGCCGACTATCGCGCGGTGCTCACGCTCTTCCCGCTGCCCACGCTCGCCGCGCGCATCTTCGGCACGCTGGAAAACGGGCGCATTGATCGTCGCCTGCGTCGTGCCTATCGCGGCCTCGCGCGCGATCTCGATCTCGTCCGCGCGCACCTGCGCGCCAGTCGCCCGCGCATCGCCACCGTCCCGCTCACGCTCGTGCCCTTCGAGTTGCTTTTCCAGATCACGCTCTGCGGCGGCGCGCTCGACGACGCGCGCTTGTTCTACGGCCAGATCGTCTCCGAACTCGAAACCATCGTCACAGACTATCTGGACGGCGCGCAGGCTTCGGTCGCAGACACGTTGATGGCGACCGGCCGCGTCTACACGCTCTTTCAATCCGTCACACCGCAACAGACCGAACAGCAGGAGCAGCAGGCCGAGACTTCCGAGGACGGCGGGAGCGGCGCGGAATCGAAACTCGACGACTCGAAGGGGCGCAAGCCGAACGACCCCGGCGAGCCGCCGCAAACTGATGCGCCGCCGAACGACGCGCGCGAACTCTTCAACGCGTGGGCGAAGTCCAACTCTTCGGAAGCGGACGCCGCCGACCAACTCTTCGGCGCGGAGCGTTGGACGCAAACACAGTCGCCGGAGCAGGAGTTGGAGGCGGGCGAAGTGGCTTACAGTTACGACGAGTGGGATCGCGAACTCGCCGATACGCGCGTCAACTGGTGTCGCGTCGTCGAGAAGCGCGTCCGGCGCGGCGACCGCACGTTCGTCGAATTGACGCGCTCGCGCTATCGCGGCGTCATCTCCTCGATCAAGCATCAGTTCCAAATGATGCGCCCCGAAAGCCTGCTCCGCGTCCGCAACGAACTCGACGGCGAGGACTACGATCTGGATGCCGTCATCAACTACGTCACCGACCGCCGCGCGGCCTACGTGGGCGGCGGTCAACAGTCGGAGCGGCTCTACGTCAAACGACTGCGCCGCGAGCGCGACGTGGCCGTGTCGTTCCTGCTCGATCAGTCTTCTTCGACGGCGCGCACCATCGGCCGCCACCCGTTGCAGCCCTACACGCACCCCGGCCGCCGCATCATCGAGATCGAGAAAGAGGGACTCGTCCTGATGAGCGAGGCCCTCGAAGCCGTCGGCGACGCCTACGCCATCTACGGCTTCACGTCCGAGGGGCGACGCAACGTGAAGTTTTACGTCGTCAAAGATTTCGACGAACGCCACTCGGACGAGATCGAGCGACGCATCGGCGGCATCAACTACCAGCACAACACGCGGCTCGGCGCGGCCGTGCGCCACGCCGCCGCCCGGCTGCGTTCGCAGGAAGCGCGCACGCGCCTTCTCATCGTGCTCTCCGACGGGCGACCCTACGATCACGATTACGGCGACGCCCGCTACGCCCGCGAAGACACGCGCGAAGCACTAAGGCAAGCGCGCGTCGCGGGCATCACGCCCTTCTGCATCACCATTGACCGCGACTCCGAAGCCGAACTCAAAGACCTCTACGGCGAAGTCGGCTACACGATCATTGACGACGTGCTGAGTCTGCCGGAACGCATGCCCGCCATCTACCGCAGGTTGACGACCTGAGCGGAACGCACACGCACACATCCGTGCGCGCTCGGACAAAATAAAACTTCTCTGCGTTATAGTTTCGGCAAACAGAGAACATAAAAAATAAGCGAACGATTGCATGCAAGAATGTGCGTTCATCGTCATTCTTGTCATTAGTAGTTTTGGACTGCACGTGCGAGCTTGGCCGGAAACGCCGGACGGGCGAAGGCGCGTGCGGTCAACTAAAAATTTCTGCATTCACTGAACATCAGGAGAAACTTCAATGCGACGAACTTTAGCTCTCATGAGCTTGCTGGCTCTGGCAACTTTCGGCGCGGCCTGCGCCGCCACCGACAACGCGAACATGGGGACGAACGCCAACAACACGAACGCCGTCGGCGGCGCGAACAGCAACACCGGCACGGGCGCGACGGGCGCGACGACGGGCGCGGGCGCGACCGGCTCGACCAGCACGGCCGACAACGTCAACCACGGCGGAACGACCGGCAACACGAACAACACCAACGCCACGGGCATGGGCAACACGAATACGGGGAACGTGAACCGCGGCAACATGAACGGCGGCAACACGAACGGCGGTAACATGAACGGCGCGAACGGCAACATGCGGAGCGGCAACACGAACACCGGCACGGCCGCGAACAGAAACACCCCGTAGTCTCTCGGACGCGGGTATTTTTTTGTGCGAACAACGGAAGAAGGCGCGCGACTCCACAGGTCGCGCGCCTTCTTTCGTTTGCTCGCCGCGCGGCTTGCACGGCGCGTCAGTCAGTCCACACAATTCATGCTTTCCCGTAGAAGCGGAAGGTGAGTCCGGCGGTGACGCCGACGGGATAGCCCGGCGTCCCGTGGATGCGCGGGGCGGCCGCATCACCCGGTCTCAGGCGCGACTCGAAGTAGTTCTGCGTCTCGAAGTAACGTTTGTTCGTCAAATTATCAATCGCGAAGTTGAAGTCGAGCCAGCGGCGCACGCGCCTGGAGAGGCTGAAGTCGAGCACGTCGAGGCCGGAGGCGCGGAGGCGTGCGTCCGCGCCGTCGAGGCGATAGCCGCCCGCGTGGCGATAGCCGAGCGAGGCGTTCAAGCCGCGCCAGCCGGAGAACGTAAGCGCGGCATTGGCGACCGCGTGCGGCGCGCCGTCCACGTAGATGCGCGGGCGCGTGCCCCGGTAGAAGGCGTTCGCGACGCGCGTCAGGCCGCCGTTGAAGGCGAGGTGCTTCGTCAGTTGCGCCGAAGCCTTGAACTCGAAACCGTAAGAGCGGCTCGCGCCTCTGAACTCGAACGTGCCGTCGTCCGGGACGTAGACCTGCTCATTCGAGCGGTCAATCAAAAAGAGATCAGTGACGAGCGAGACGCGCTTGAACTTGTGCGACGTGCCGAGTTGGTAGAAGTCCGTCGTCGAGACTTGCGGGGCGTCGGGGCGTCGGACGACGCCGCGCGCGTCCTGACTCGAAATGCCGCGCCCGTAGTTGAAATAAAAGGTCGCCGGGAACTTGTCGGCGGGCAGATAGGCGACGCTGAACTTCGGCTGGAAGCGCGTCGCGTGCTCCGTCCCCGAAAGTTCTGGGGCGATGCGGTCGTCTACTTTGAAGCGGAAATAATCGAAGCGCATGCCCGTCTCGACGTGGAGATGGCCGTGCAGTAAGTCCACGCCGTTTTGCACGTAGCCGCCGCCGTTCGTGACGCGCGCACGCGCGTCGGTCGAGAGCCGCGTCGTGACGCCCGCGCGCGTCTGTGCGCCGACGGCGAGGGGCGCGCGCGAGGCGGTGGGGTAGAGGCCGACGTTGATCTGGTTGTCGTGGTAGTTCGCGCCGACGGTGATGAGCGCGAGTTGGTTGAAGAGTTTGTAGGGGCGCGAGCTTTGCACGTTCGCGCCTTCCTGCAAGCGCGAGTCGTGCTGTTGAATCTCGTCGCCGTTCAACGCGTCCGCGAGGAAGAAAGTGAAGTTTGAATAGAGGTCGAAGAGCGAGCGCGAGACGAAGGCGTCGGCCTTGAACGTCGCGCCCGACGCGGCCGACTCGTCGCGGAAATAGAGGCTGAGCGTGCCGCTGCGAACGCGGCCGCCGCCGTCGGGGTCGAGGAAGCCGAAACGCGACAGCCGCCCCGCCGCCACCTCGTCCAGAGGTATCTGACCCGACGAGTGAAAGTCGTTGCGCCCCGCGTTGAACTTGACGCCCGCGGCGCGCTTGTCGCTCAGGCGGCGCGTGTAGTTGCCCGTCAGGTTGTCGCGGCGATAACGCAGCGGACTCGCAAACGGCCCGTCGCTCTGCGACCCTTCGTAGGCGACGAGCGCGTCTGCTTTCTTCAACTCAGGACTGTAGGCGACGAAGACGCGGCGCGTGTCGAACGACCCGCCCTGCACGCGCACGGTGAGTTGATCGGGCAGAGACTCCTTCTGCCGGATGTGGACGACGCCGAGGCCGGAGAAGTCGCCGTACTGCGCGCTGAACGGGCCGTTCAAGATGTCCACGCCCGCGACGAGTTCCGGCGTCAGACTCTTCAAGCTGCCAAGATAGCCTTGCCCGTGCCCCTGCGTCGCCTGGTTCTGCCCCACGCCGTCAACTAAAACTTTGAGGCCGCCGCTCGTGCCGCCGTGGTCGAGGTTGAAGCCGAAGCGGCGAATCTCCAGAGACTTGCCGCCGCCTTCGTGCTGCCCCGCGTTGATGCCCGCGCTCAAGGTTTGGAAGAGTTGATCGTCGCGTAGGAACAGCGTGTTGTCGTAGACAATTTCGTTCAGGCGGTCGAGCGTGGGGTCGAGCGCGGTCGCTTCGATGCGAACGCTTTCGTGGACGGGCGGGATGACGTAGGCCACGCGGATCGAGAGATTCTCGCCCGGCTCGGACGCGCCCACGGTGCGGGACACGAGCGCGATCTTGCGCCCGAAGAACTTGAGCGAGAGGGTTTCGGCGGTGGGCACGCTGAGTCGAAAGTTTCCGCCCGCGTCCGTCTCGGTGCGCTGCTCGCCCGAAGCGGAGCGGACGAGGACAATCACGCCCGCGACCGTCTCGTCCTGTTGCGTGAAGACCGTGCCGGAGAGCGTGCGCGTGAGAGTCGGCGACGGTTGCTGCGGTTGCTGTGCCGCGAGCGCGGCGACGGGCAGTGTGAGCAGGAGCGGCAGCACAAGCGCGCAAAGGAAGCGAAGGGTGGCGCGGTTATTTGTAACCCGGAAAGTAGCCGCTTGTTTTGACATCGCGGGAGGTATTGTACACTTGTGTTATGCCTGACACGGAGCAGTTCACCATCGGGGTCGAGGAAGAGTATCAGATCGTCAGCCGCGAGACGCGCGAGTTGCGCCCGCGCGCGCTTAGCATCCTGCCGGACGCGCGCGAGGCGGTCGGCGAAAGCGTCACGCCGGAACTCTATCTTTCGCAAATCGAGATCGGGACGAACGTCTGCGAGACGCTCGCCGAAGTGCGCGACGAACTCACGCACCTGCGGCGCGAGATCATCACGGCGGCCGGGCGCGACGGCCACCTCATCGCGGCGGCGGGCACGCACCCTTTCTCACATTGGGACGAGCAGACGCTCACGCCGAAACGTCGCTATCGCGGCATCGCAGAGGAGTATGAACAACTGGCGCGCGAGCAGTTGATCTTCGGCTGTCACGTCCACGTCGGCATACATGACCGCGAGGCGGCCATCCACGTGATGAACCGCGCGCGCCTGTGTCTCGCGCCGCTCTTGGCGCTCGCCGCCAACTCGCCCTACTGGCTCGGCTGGGACACGGGCTACACCAGCTTCCGCACCGAAATCTGGCGTCGCTGGCCGATGTCCGGCACGCCGCAAGTTTTCAGTTCGCGCGCCGAGTACGACCAGCTCGTCGCCACTCTGGTCGAGACGGGCAGCGTCTCGGACGGGACGAAAATCTACTGGGACGTGCGCCCCTCCGCACGCTACGAGACGCTCGAATATCGCGTCACGGACGTGTGCCTGACGATAGACGAGGCCGTGATGATCGCCGGACTCGTGCGCGCGCTCACGCGCACCGCTTACGATCATTACCTGCGCGGCGAACCGCTCACACAGGTGCGCCCAGAAGTGTTGCGCGCGGCCAAGTGGCGCGCCGCCCGCTACGGCCTCGACGCCGAACTCATCGACGTGACCGAAGGATGCGCGCGCCCCGCCGCCGAAGTGGTCGAGAAACTTCTCGCGCACCTGCGCCCCGCGCTCGAAGCGGACGGCAACTGGGATGAGGTGGCCGCCCTCACGCGCTACACGCTCGCGCGCGGCAACGGCGCGACGCGCCAGCGTCAGGTCTTCGCGCGCACGGAGAATTTCGAGTCGGTCGTCGATCTCATCGTGGACGAAACGGCCAAGGGCACAATTTGAAAGTTAGTCACGATTTGAAAGTTAGTCCTGACGGGCGGGATGGCGGCGCGCGCCGCTCAGAGTTTACGCATCAAACATGAGCCACGGCACGCGCATCAAACATTGACGACGGCGACGAAGGCGCACGCCGACGGTTGAGCCGTCGCGGCGGGAAAAGGATTTCGGTTTGACGAACACGGAAGAAGCGCGTGAGAAATTCGGGCGGCGGGTGCAGCGTTGTTACGGGTGCTTCGTGGCCTACTATTTGAAAGACATGTATCTCGGCGAGGACGCGACCTACTACTGCGAACACTGCAAGGACGAGACGATGTTTCACTTCGAGCAGTTCTCGCAGGTGCTCGACCTCTCCAAGTTGCCGAGCATGCGACCGGAAGGCGAGTGATTTCGCGGCGACGGCGACAACAGCAGCAGGCCGTCGCCCGCCGCAGTCTCGCCCACGCCCCACCGCCCTCCCAAACCTGTTTTGAAGCGTGCTAAAATTCGACGCGGCCTCGCGGTGAGTAAATCAATATGAAAGAGGATTGGTTATGAAGGTGTTTAAAATCTGCGCGCAAACGTCGTCGCTGGTTCTCACCCTGATCTGCATGGCGGGCGCGGCATGGGCGCAAGGCAGCCGTTTTCCCACCCGCCCGGGCGATTTGGAGGCGATGCGTACGGAGCGCGAGGGAGAGATCATGCGCGGGCAGATGGCGCGTGACAACGAGAGATTCAAGCGCGAGAGCGAGCAGAATCGCGCTCGCGCGACGACTGCCCCCACCGTCGCCCCGCCCGCCAGAAAGATGACGGCCGAGCACAAGCAGCGTCTCTATCCCACGGACGCCGAGCGCGCTTCACTCGCCGCGCTGCTCAGCGAAGACGGCACGGGGCTGATGCGCTTGCTGCCCTTCACGGGCTGCGTCATAGACCCGCGCATCGTGAACGTCGCCGGTTCGTGCGCGGACAAAGTGCCGCCGGTCTGGGGCGGCGGCTCGTTCTACTCGTTCAGGACGAGGAAGCATCACCTCGCCGCTTACGCCGACATCGCGCTGCGCGACAACCTCTTCAACGTCGGCTTCGTGCAGCACTCGGTCGGGCTGATCGCCTCGCTCGGCGACGTGCCGCTCGACGCCGTGACGCTTCAAAGTCAGGCGGTGCGGCCGTTCCTCAAACTCGTCCCCGCGAAGACGCTGGCCGAGACGGAGCAGGAGTTCAAGCGCAGCCGCCCGTGGCTCGAAGCGCCGGAGCACGTCTACGGCGCGACCGCGCCGGTCAGCGAGAACACGACCTACGTCCTGCGCTCCATCGCCTTCGAGCCGAACCGCGACAAGGCATCCGACGTGCTCGTCGCCTTCCGCGTCACGCGCAAGGACGCAGACGGCGCGGTGACCGTCGCGTGGAAGCAACTCCAAAAGCCGAAGAACTAAGACCGGAGACGAACGACGCACGCGAGTCTCATCCTCCGAGTTCCGACACGTCCCGCGCGCACGCGTTTCGACACCGACGCTTGCGCCCGACCTGCGGGTTGAGACGACGCGGAACGGTGCGTTATAGTGTTCGATAAGTTTTGTTCAGTGTTCCGGAATTGTGTTGGAAGGGTAGCCTAATTGGTAAGGCAGTAGTCTTGAAAACTACCGCACGAAAGTGCTTGCAGGTTCGAGTCCTGTCCCTTCCGCCATTTTGAATGTAATGTTCGAGCCGCCCCCGCTTGCCAGAGAGCACGGGCGGCTTTTCGTTTGCGGGTTGGCGGCGGCGCGCGAGTCGTTGGCCGCATGACAAGCGGGAGGGTTGGCGATGATATCTACGTTGATGTGCGAGGCGTTGGCGGGGCGCGCTGTCGCGGCGATGACGGCGGGGCAGACGCTCCTCGTCAACCTCTGGCTGTGGCAGGCGCAAGCCGCGCCGACGCCCGACCCGCAGGCCGCGACGGCGGCCGTGCAGACCACGACCACGACGACCACCGTCGCCGCGCCGCCCGCGCCGGAGGGCAGCGTCAACTGGCTGATCCGTTTCTGGAACAACTACCTGAACCAGAAACTTGAGATCGGCGACACGCTCAAAATCTCGGTCGCGTCGCTCATCGGCGGCGTGCTCATCCTGCTCGGCGCGTGGGTCTTGTCGCGCATGATCCGCAAGCTGCTCGAAGGGCGTTTGGCCGCGCGCACGCACCTCGACCCGGGGTTGCAGTTCACGCTGCTCAGGCTGACGCATTACGTGATCCTGACGCTCGGCATCATCTTCGCCGCCTCGCTCGGCCTGAACTTGCAGTTCACCTCGCTCGCCGTCCTCTTCACCGCGCTCTCGGTCGGCATCGGCTTCGGCTTGCAGTTCATCGCGGGCGACATCGCCTCCGGCTTCATCCTGCTCTTCGAGCGTCCCGCGCGCATCGGCGATTGGGTGACGATCACGGGGCCTGACAGCAAGCTCACAGAGGGGCGCGTGCAGTCCATCAACTTGCGCACGACATCCGTTTTGACGAACGACCGCATCACCGTCATCGTCCCGAACTCGAAACTCGTCAACGACAACCTCGTCAACTGGTCTTACGCCGACCGCCGCTCGCGCCTTAGCGTGCCCATCGGCGTCTCTTACAACTCGGACGTTGATCTCGTCACCGACACGCTCTTGCGCTCGGCCGAAGGCGTCAACCACGTGCTGCCCGACCCGAAGCCGTCCGTGCAGTTCCTGGGGTTCGGCGAATCGTCGCTCGACTTCCGCTTACTCGTCTGGACGGATAGGCCGCGCCGCCACCCGCAGATCAAGAGCGACATCAACTACCGCATCTGGCGTCTCTTCAAAGAGGCGGGCATCGAAATCCCCTTCCCGCAACGCGACCTCAATCTGCGCGGCGCGGAGTTGCGCCTCAACGCTCCCGGCGGCCAGCACCTCACCCTCACCGACGCGGGCGAGACGGACGAGGAACACGAAGAGAACCTCACGCGGGGATGAGAAACAGGGATGAGGAAGGGTAAAGGGTAAAGGGGAAGGGGGAAAGGTAAGAAGAATGCGAAGCCGT
>JAUZFQ010000157.1 GCA_030838445.1 Pyrinomonadaceae bacterium
AAGCGGAAGCCGACGCCCGCGGTGAACTGGAAATTGTGCCGTGTCTCGTCCGGCTGGATGATGACCGACTGGCGTAGACCAAAGCTATTCTGGACGCGCCCACGATACCGGATGATGGTGTCGCCGATGTCGAAGCGCGTGACGACGCGGCGCGAAGGGTAGAACTCGACGACGCCGCCCACGTCCATCTCGAAGTAAGTCTTGTTCTTAAAACCGAACAGGCTGACAACGACGGACTCTCCCGGAAAGAACTGCGTCTTCAACCGCGTGCCCACAACTTGCAGCACGTCCGTATTGTGCAGGAAGCCGGGGCGCGCCTTCCCGAAGATGCCGAAACGCTCGAAGCGGCGACCCGCCTTGACGCCGAACTGCCCCTGTGCGATCTGCTTGCCGAAGGTGACGCGGGAGCCGAAGTTTTCCTTGAGCAGGAAGTCGAACGCGCCTTCGAGGGCGACGTGGTCGTTGAGATTGAAGGTGAGGCGACCGCCGAGCGCGGCTTGGGATGTCTGCCCCGCGCAGCCGCAGCCAAAGAAGTTGCCTATTTCCGTCGGCAGGTTGAGGACGAGCGTCGTGTACTGGATGCCCGCCTCGAAGCGCGGCGTGCCGCGCGTGGGCGCGGGCGGCTCCGCTTCGTCCGCGCCTGTGGGGTTGAGGAAGCGGTAGGCGACCCCGGTCGTGATCTGGAAACTATGCGTGACGCGGTTCGGGAAGTCGCGGAAGATCCTGCCGTCGTGCAGACGTGTTTCCTTCGCGCGGTAGCGAATGATCGTGTCGCCCGCGTCCACGCGCACGAGCAGTTTGCGCGCCGGGTAGAACTCTACGACGCCGCCCACGTCCGTCGAGAAGAGCGTCCGCCGCCGAGTCCCGTAGACATCGTAGACGAACACCGACCCGTTCTGTGCGGTGAATGTTTCAGTGCCGACGGGCGTAGTCACCTGGTCGAAGCTGACGAAGCCGGGGCGCGCTTTGGCGAAGAGGCCGAACTTCCGCCAATGCTTGCCCGCTTTGACGCCGAACTGCCCTTGCTTCATACCTCCCGTGGAGATGCGCTGCGGGAAAAGATTCAGTTCGGCTTCGACGCCGAAGAAATCCGTCACGTTGTAGCCGATGCGACCACCGACGCCCGGCTCGGTTGAACCAAACAGGCCGAAGTCGGTCGGAACCCTGACTTCCAGAGAGGTGAACTGCCCGCCGATCTCCACTTTGGGCGCGTCCCGCTCCTGAGCGTTCGCCCGGACGCCGACGGACAGACAGGCCAACGCTCCGGTCGCCAACACTAATACGTGTCTGAACAAGTTTCACCTCCGTCGAAGATGCGGCCAATTTCCGGTACGGGGAAACAGCCCGCCCGCGACGGGAGGGCGCGTTCACGCCCCCGTCACGTCAGGCCACCCGTTCGTGGCGTTGATCAGCGGCCTTGAAGTGTGTTCAGCGAATGCCGGGCTAGGCCGTGAGGAACCCGGCGGCGATAGGGGCGCGTCGAAAAATCATGCTCTCAACTCTCCGGCGCGTGCGCGTGAGAGAAAGATGCGGACGCGCCGAATTCGAGATGTGAAATCCGCGCTGTTGAGATTTGAATTTCGCGCTTAACTACTGCGCGCGTCTCGTTTCTGCAATTCGACCCGGCGGAGTTACGTCGGCAGTTGGCGCGGCGGGGGCGGGTTGTTGCCTTCGCCTTTGCGCTGGCTGCGCTCGCCCGTCTCGGCGAACATCTCTTTGATCGCGCCGACGCTGGAGAGCATCGCCGAAGTTTCCATCGGCATGAAGATGACCTTCGTGTTGTTGCCGCGCGCCATCTCTTTGAAACTCTCGATGTAGCGTTGCGTGATGAGGTACTGCGCCGACTCGCCCTGATTCAACATCGCCTGACCGATGCGCTCGATAGCCGCCGCCTCGGCTTCAGCCGCCTTCAGACGCGCCTGCGCCGCGCCCTCGGCCGACAGGATGGCAGACTCTTTCTCGCCCTCCGAGCGCGTCACCGAAGCCTGCTTCTCGCCCTCTGCGCGCGTGATGGCGGCCTGCTTGTCGCCCTCGGCCTGCAAGACGAGCGCGCGGCGATTGCGTTCCGCCGTCATCTGCTTCTCCATCGTCAGGCGCACGTCCTCCGGCGGGTTGATGTTCTTAACGTCAACGCGCGTCACCTTCACGCCCCACTTATCCGTCGCCTCGTCGAGAATGATGCGCAGCTTGGCGTTGATCTGGTCGCGCGACGAGAGCGTGTGATCCAAGTCCATCTCGCCCATCACCGAGCGCATGCCCGTGATGGTCAACTGCACGAGTCCGCCGACGAGATCGGTCACTTCGTAGACGGCCTTGATCGGATCCATCACCTGCCAGTAGACGACCGAGTCAACGTGGATGGTCACGTTGTCGCGCGTGATGACGGGCTGCGGCGGCAGGTCTATGTACTGCTCGCGCAGGTCAATCGAGGTGAGGCCGGGGCGCACGTTCGTCCAGTAGACGGCGCGCGGCTTGTCGAGGAACGGGATGATGATGTTGAGGCCGTTACCGGCGAGGCGGTTGAAACTGCCGAGCCGTTCGATGAGCAGCACCGTCGCCTGCGGGACGATCTTGATCGTCTTGGCGGCGACGACCAGCAGGAAAATCGCGATGATGAAAAAGAAGGTCAGGAAAATGAAGTCCATGTGTGTGCCTCCGAAGTTGAGCTAGACGCTTAAAGGGTGACAGCGGCGGGTCGCCGGCAGATTGTGCGCGCAGACTATAGCGGATTGTCGCCGCCGGATGGAAGAGCCAAGGGCGGCGGTTGCCATCCGCCGAGCGCCGCCTCGACGACGCGCGCCGCGGCCAGCACGAGTTGTTCATCAAATGGCCGCCCGATGATCTGCACGCCGACGGGCAGCCCCGCGCGCGTGCGACCGGCAGGGACGCACGCCGCGGGCAGCCCGAACACGTTGCACGCCTGCGCGTAGCCGAAGGCGCGAAACGTATTGAACACTTCGCTGCGAACTTCGACTCTACGCGCGCCGTGCGCGAAGGCCGCGACCGCCCCGACGGGCGCAAGCAACAGTGGCGTCTCGCGCATTCGTTCGAGCAGCGACTCGCGCAGGCATCCGCGCTCAGCCCACGCGTCGGAGTTGTCTCCGCGCGCGGCGTCGGGTGCACCCGCATCGCGCCGCAGGATCGCGCCCGCCGCCGCGCCCGCCAACTCTTCGCGCCCCGCATACTCCGCGCGCACGACCTCCGCGACGGCGCGCGGAAAGAGCGCGAGCCACAGGTCGGACGCGCCTTCGATCTCAGGCGGGCGCGCGTCAATCGTCTCCAGCCCCGCCGCCGCCAACGCACGCGCGGCCGAACGGACGGCGCGCTGCGTCTCTTCCGTCACACGCACCGCTGCGTCGTCCGTGTAGCAGGCGACGCGCAGCCCGCGCAGTTGAATTTCAGAGACAGGCTGTTTGAGTTCGGCGGCGTGTGAGTCGGCGCGCGCATCGTCTTCGCGTGTGAGGGCGTCGAAGAGGAGCGCGAGATCGTCAACGGTGCGCGCGAGCGGGCCGAGGCTCGCGCCTGTGGCGAGCGTGCCTTCGGTCAGCGGGAAGTGGCCGCCGCGCGGGACGCGCCCCGGCGTGGGGAACAGACCCGCGACGCCGCAGAAGTGCGCCGGTATGCGAATCGAACCCACGAGGTCGCTCCCCAGACTCGCGGGCGACAGGCAAGCGCTCACCGCCGCCGCGCAGCCGCCGCTCGAACCGCCCGGCGTCAGCGCGTGATCGTGCGGGTTGTTGGTGCGCCCGAACACGGGGTTGTCCGCGTTGTACTCGATGGCTAACTCGGACGTGTTTGTTTTGCCGTAGACGATTGCGCCCGCCGCGCGCAGACGCGCGACCGCCGGGGCGTCGTCGGCGGGCACGTAGTCGGCACGCACGCGCGAGCCGCTCGTCGAACGCAAGTTCGCCGTGGCGATGGTGTCTTTAATCGTCACGGGCAGTCCGTGGAGCGGTGGCAGACTGTCGCCCTTCATCACCGCACGCTCCGCCGCGCGCGCCTGCGCGAGTGCCTCCGGCGCGAACGTGACAATCGCGTTCAAGGCTGGGTTCAACGCTTCGGCGCGGCGCAGGTGCGCTTCCAGAATTTCGACGGGCGAGAGAGCGCGTCGCCGCACGAGCGCGCACAGTTTCGCGGCCGACATCCAAGTGATTTCGTCGTCGCGGCTCGTTGTCACTTCTTTTCCTTGAGCAGTTGAATGAATTTCTTCGCCGCCGTGCCGAGCGTGCGGTCGCTGCGGTAGATGACGCCGACCGAGCGCGTCCACTCGGCTTCGGCCAGCGCGACGACCGCCAGACTCCCGACCCGCGCCTCGTCAATCACGCTCGGACTCGGCACGATAGCCACGCCGATGCCGACCTCAACCGCGCGCTTGATCGTCTCGATGTTGTCGAACTCCGCCACGCGCCGCACCGTCACGCCGTGCGCGCGCAAGATTTTGTCGGTCGCGCGCCGCGTCGGGATGTCGCGCTCGAACAGCACGAAGTCTTGATTGTTGAGATCGCGCGCGCGCACCTTTTTGTGTTTGGCGAGCGGGTGGCCGGGCGGGCAGATGAGGACGAGGCGGTCGCCGCCCAGGGGGATGATCGACAGGCCGCGCTTCTTCTCCGGGTAGGCGACGACACCGAGTTCGACCGTGCCCGCGAGCACGTCGCGGACGATGCGCGTCGTCCGGCTGTATTCAAGATCAATCTTCGCCTCCGGGTGCTCGCCCATGAAGCGGCGGATGACGGCGGGCAGTTCGTGCAGCCCGATGCTGTAGACGGTGGCGACGTGGACAGTGCCGCTGACAGTTCCGGTCAGCGTCCGCATGCGCTCTTCGAGTTGCGCGTAGGCGTTGACGATCTGGCGGCTCTCCTGGTAGAAGACCTCGCCCTCCTCCGTCAGTCCCACCTCGCGGCCGCCGCGCATGCGTTCGAGCAGACGCCGCTTGAACTTCTCTTCCAGCCCGCGCACCTGCTGGCTCACGGCCGACTGCGTGACGAAATTCCGCTCGGCCGCCCGCGACAAACTTTTCGTCTCCACCAGATCGCAAAAGATTTTCAAAGTTTCCAATTGCATGATTCGTATTATAAGAATAACTCATTTGCAAGCGCAACTTTTTTCATTTTACCTTATATGAACATCCGCCTATACTGAGTCGTTTTTACAAGTGCGGGCGGTTGGATGATGTGGCGGCTTGAAGCGGGAAGTGGGTGGGGGCGGCGGAGTCTCCGGCCGCGCGCCGGGCGGGCGCAAAGCGTCGGCGGGGCGTGCGGAGCGCGGGCGATTGCATTTCTGGCCGCGCCCTTTATAATCAGGTGCGTTCCAACTATTTTTGAGCGTCCGGCGCGACCCACGCGCTCCTGCTCCGCCCGCCTCCGAACGGCGACACGCGCTTCTCGGCGCGTCAACCAGCGGCGAAAGGGGTCACTCCTAAGTTATGGCTGTTCGTCTGAGTAGAACTTTTGTGCTGCGCAAGCTGCACCAGTTGTCGGGCATCGTCCCGCTCGGCGCGTTTCTGTTGGAACATCTCTACACCAACTCGAAGGCGGCGCACCCTGAGCACGGCGCGGCCGATTTCAATCAGGCCGTCACCGACTTGCAGGCGATCCCCTACATCCTGTTTGTCGAGATCACGTTCATCTTCATCCCGCTGCTGTACCACGCCGTCTACGGGCTGTTCATCACGTGGGAGACGCGGCCGAACAATTTGAGCTACCCCTACCCGCGCAACTGGTTCTACACGATCCAGCGCGTGACGGGGATCATCCTCTTCTTCTTCATCCTGTTTCACCTGCTCAACTTCCGCTTCGGCCTGATCCCCGGCCTCAACGATCAGTCGGTCGCGCATCATCCGGGCGAGGCGTACGAGATCGTCAAGCGCGAGTTTGAAATGCTGCCGATCCTGATCATCTACATCATCGGCATCGCCGCGACTGTCTGGCACTTCGCCAACGGCATCTGGCTCTTCCTCGTCGACTGGGGCATCGTCATCGGCGAGCGCGCGCAACGCGCCACCGGCTACGCCTGCATCGCCTTCGGCGTGTTGCTCTACATCCTGTGGCTTAACGTGACCTTCGCTTTCTTAAACCGCGGCGGGCTGCTGGGAGGACTACTTTACTAATGGCGGCGACTTCTAAAAGCACCAAGATTGCGATTGTCGGCGGCGGCCTCGCCGGTCTCGCGGCGGCGATGAAGATCGCCGAGGCGGGTCACGAAGTTGATCTCTTCTCGGTCGTGCCCGTCAAGCGTTCCCACTCGGTCTGCGCGCAGGGCGGCATCAACGGCGCGGTCAACACCAAGGGCGAAGGCGACTCGACGTGGGAGCACTTCGACGACA
>JAUZFQ010000159.1 GCA_030838445.1 Pyrinomonadaceae bacterium
CATCGAACTCCTCATCGTCGTCGCGATCATCGGCATCATCGCCGCCATCGCCATCCCCAACCTGCTCGCCTCCAAGCGCTCGGCCAACGAAGGTTCCGCCATCGGCTCCGTGCGCTCGGTCAACACGGCCGAAGCGACCTACTTCACCACCGCCGGTCAGAACCTCAACTACGGCGACTTAGCTGCCCTCAGAGCGGCCAACCTCATTGACTCCGTGTTGGCCGGCGGCACCAAGAGCGGTTACACGTTCCTCGTTGCGAACATCGTCGCGCCTGCGGCTGGTGTGTCGGCGCAGTACGAAGTGACGGCGACGCCCGTCTCCGCCAATGCCGTCACCGGCACAGGTACGCGCGGCTTCTACTCGGACGAGTCGGCTGTTATCTACGGCTTGGTCGGCGCGGCCGCACCTGTCCGCACGGCCACCGGCGCGACCGGTACGCCCATCCAGTAACTTGAGTTAGACACTCAAGCGACACCCTGACGATTCTCTGCGGAGGCGGATCAAGTTTCCGCCTCCGCAGAGTCTTTTATGAGGGGTCATGCCAGCCGCGCGCCCCGTGTGATATTCTCCACCGCGACCCGTTACCCGACCGGCGCGGTTTCACAACGTCCGACGACCGCCCCGTCATGTTTTCAGAAACCATCAACGTCACAGCCGAACGCTTGACACCCACAAACACGACGCACCACGCGACTACAGACCCGCAGCAGCCGTCGGCCGACGCCGCTGCCGCGATGACGACGACGGCGACCCTGCCGCCGCACGGCTCTTCTCTGCGCCGCGTCCTGACCATCGCGCGCAACGCCTTCCGCGAGGCCGTGCGCGACCGCGTGCTCTACAACCTGGTCTTCTTCGTCCTCCTGCTCACGGGCGGCGCGATCTTCATCGGCGACCTCTCGGCGGCGCAGGAGGCCAAGATCATCGTTGACATGTCGCTTAGCGCGATGCTGCTCTTCGGCGTCTTCATCGCGATCTTCGTCGGCGTCGGGTTGGTCTACAAAGAGTTGGAGCGGCGCACGGTCTATGCCATCTTCGCCAAGCCCGTGGGGCGCGGCGAGTTTCTCGTCGGCAAGTATCTCGGCCTGTGTTTGACGCTCGCCGTCAACGTCCTCGTGATGGGGGCGGGCGTCTCGCTCGCGCTCCTCTACGTGCGCGGCGGCTACGACCCGCTCGTCCTGTCGGTGTGGCCTGCGGTCGCGCTCATCTACGTCGAGTTGATGATCGTGGTGGCGGTCGCGCTGCTGTTCTCCTCTTTCTCGTCGCCCGCGCTCTCGGCGCTCCTGACCTTCGCCGTCTTCGTCATCGGCCACTTCAGCGCGGACATGAAACTGCTCGCCGCCTCGACGGGCACGACCGGCGCAAAAATTCTCTTCGGCGCGCTCTACTACCTGCTGCCCAACCTCTCGCACTACACCGTCATCACCGAAGCCGGTCACGGCCTCACGCCCGCGCCCGCCGCGTTCGCCGTCGCGCTTCTCTACGCCTTCGTCTACATCGCCGTGTTGCTCGCCGCCTCGATCCTCATCTTCAATCGCCGCAACTTCAAATGACCGCCCCACGCAACACCGACACAGGCAACGACGCACACGACGACTCGCAACGCGACGCGACAAGCCGCGACGCGCAACGTGACGCGACGCGCGGCGACTCGCAAGGTGACGCGACACGCGGCGACGCGAGCAGTCGCACACGTCGTTTCACCGCGCGCGAGTTTGCGCTCGTCGCCGTCGTCGTCTGCGGCCTCTGCGTGTCGGCGGGGCTGGCGCGCTGGTTGGAGTTGCGCCAACCGCTCGCGGCCGCGCAACTGGCGCGCACGTCGGACGAGTTGTACTTGAAGCCGGAGCAGGCGCGCCGCCTCAGTCTCGGCTTCAACGCGATGGCCGCCGACTGGTACTGGATGCGCACGCTCCAATACGTCGGGCGCAAGATCACGTCGCACAAAGGCGCGATCCAGATTGACGACCTGAGCGCGCTCAACTTGAAAATCCTCGCGCCGCTCCTTGAGAACGCGACGACGCTCGACCCGCAGTTTCTCGCCGCCTACGAGTACGGCGCGATTGTGCTGCCGGCCGTTGACGTGGAGGCCGCCGTCAAGCTCGTCAAAAAAGGCATCAACGCCAACCCGCGCGCGTGGCGTCTGCACTACTACCTCGGCTACATCTACTGGCAGCAGAATCGCTTTCAGGAAGCGAGCGAAGCCTACGCGGCGGCCGCCCGCGTGCCCGGCGCGCCCGCTTGGCTTTCCGCCATGTCGGCGCAGATGGCGACCAAAGGCGGCAGCCGCGAAACCGCCCGCGCGATCTACGAGAACATGTACCGGCAGACCGACGACGAGCAGATGAAGAAACTCTCTCTCTCTCGCCTGCTCCAACTTCAATCGCTCGACGAAATGGACGCGCTGCGCGCCCTGCTCGCCACGCACCGCGCGCGCACGAGCGGCCGCTGCCCGCAAACGTGGCGCGAAGTCGCGCCGCAGTTGCGCGCCACGCGTTTCCAACTTGATCCATCAGCCGCGCCGCTCGACCCGTCGGGCGTCCCCTACGTCATCAAGCAGGACAATTGCGACGTGGAACTCGGCGAACGGTCGGAGATCATACGCAAGTATTAGTCGCAGGAAATTAACCACATCATGTTCTTCACGGAGAATGAAAGATGGCAGCCGCAATCGAGATTGACGATCTGACGAAAGACTACGAGGTGGGCTTCTGGCGCAAGCGCAAGGTGCGCGCGCTCGACGGCCTGTCGCTCGCCGTCGAAGAGGGCGAAATCTTCGGCTTCCTCGGCGCGAACGGCGCGGGCAAGTCCACGACGATGAAACTCCTCATGCGTCTCATCTACCCGACCGCGGGACGCGCGCGCATCGGCGGGCGCGACATCGAAGACATCTCCATGCACGCGCGCATCGGCTACCTCCCCGAACATCCATACTTCTACGACTATCTCACCGCCCGTGAACTGCTCGAATACTGCGCCGAACTTTTCGGCTACACGCGCCACGACTGCCGCGCGCGCGCCGCCGCGATGCTCGCCACGGTGCGACTCGAAGAGAAGAGTTGGGACAAGCAACTGCGCAAGTTCTCAAAGGGGATGCTGCAACGCGTCGGCCTCGCGCAAGCCCTCGTCAACGACCCTTCAATCGTCTTCCTCGACGAGCCGATGAGCGGGCTTGATCCGGTCGGCCGCCGCGAGGTGCGCGACCTCATCGCGTCGTTACGCACGCGCGGCACGACCGTCTTCTTCTGCTCGCACATCCTCGCCGACATCGAAGTGCTCTGCGACCGCGCCGCCATCCTCCAGAGCGGCCGCCTCGCGCACATCGGCCGCCTCGCAGACCTGCGCCACGCGGCGGGCGACGCGCGCGCGATGGAGATCGTCTGCGCGGGCGCTAACCTCTCGGAGTTGAACGCAGAGACGGAGAAACTCGCGGGCGCGCGTTTGACGCCGACGCCGGGCGGCGCGCGTCTCGAAGTCGCAACCGAGCGCGACGTTGACGCCGCCTTGCGCGCCGTGCGCGCGTCGGGCGCGACGCTCGTCTCCGTCCAGCCGGTCGGCAACCCGCTCGAAGAACTTTTCACGAGTAACAATTGAAGGGCAGGAGTTGAGCGTCGCTCACGTCCGTCGAAGTGAGCGTCGCTTATGTCTGTCGAAGTGAGTAACGCTCACATCTGTTGAAGTGAGCAACGGTCACGTCTTCATCGCAACGGGCAAGTGCCTGATCTGATTTCGCCATCTTTCAATATGGAAGCAATCACGGTTCACTACAAACTTTCCGAGAAGGAATATCTGGACGCGGCGCGCCTGATCTTCTTCCCGAAGCCGGGGGAGTGGCGGCTGCGTGCGGCCGCGGGCTGCGTCCTGTTCCCGTTCGCATTCTTCATGCTGGCGCTCGGCGCGGGCTTTGAACTCCTGCCCGCCCTCGGCCTTGGCGTTGCGGTCACGCCGCTGCTGATTTACCTCTCCTTCTTCCACTTCACCATCATCGCGCGGCGTTGCTACAAGGGCGACCGCAGGTTTCGTGAAGGCATGACCGTCACCTTCACCGACGAACACATCTCGGTCGCGTCGAAGCTCGTCGAGTCGAAGCAGAGTTGGAAGTTGTACACGGACGTGTTGGAGGGTGAGACTTGCTACGCGCTCATCTACGGGAAGGACATCCGCATGGCGGCCATGTTGCCCAAGCGCGCGTTCCGCAGCAAGAAGCAGCACATGGCCTTTCGCGAACTCATCGGCGCGCAGTTTGCGAAAACTCTGCCGGTGCACGAGGTCGGCGAACTCCAAGCGGCGGAGCACGAATACCAGCCCGCGAGCCTTGAGCCGCCCGACTGGCGATAGCATTCTTCCGGCGACCTCACGCGCCCGCGCTTATTTGAACCTCACGCCGGTCACTTCGACGCGGATGTTGGCGCGCACGTCGTCTTTCCGAAAGCCCTCCATCACAATCGGAACCATGATCACCTTGTTCGGTTCAAATTCCGACATCCCGGTTTCCGCATTCGGGACGGCGATCTTGGTGCGCTGCCGGACAGGCTTGTTGTCGAGGTCAACGACCATCGCCAGCAGTTCGAGGCCGCTGATGGTGCGCCCCGTGAAATTGCGCACCTTCGGGCGCAAGGTCATCACGATGTCGCCCGCGGGGCGCGGCGACTCGGTGGCCTCGTCCGGGTTAGGCTCTACGACGATGCGTTCGAGCACCTGCGCGAACTCCGGCGAACCGGCGCGCAGCGCGCCTTCGAGTCGCGGCTGTTGACCCACGACGCTCGTGCCGCGTGAGCGCGTCGTCGCCCAGAAGACGATCAGCGCGATCAGGAGCGCGCTCGCAATCGCCGCGATGATGAAGATCTTTCGCCGCGAAGCGTCGGCGGCGTCGGTGTTCAATTTGGCAGACATAACTTTGTAAAGTGACGAGTGACAAGTGACGAGTGACAAGTCAGAACGAGTAAATCTTATCTCGTCACTCGTCACTTGTCACTCGTCACTGTTTTCATCACCCCATGCGGGCGCGCAAGTTCGACTGGCCGGGGCGCGGGTCGGCCGATTGTTCTTCGCCGAAGGCGGTCATGGCGTCATCTTTGACGAGCGAGCCGGTGCCGGTGCGCGGGCGCGAGTTGAGCGGCCAGACGATGCGGAAGCGGCTGCCCTCTTCGGGGCGGCTCTCCACCTTGATCTCGCCTTCGAGCAGTTCGACGATCTTGCGCGTGATGGCAAGCCCCAGCCCGACGCCGCTGTAGGGGCGCGTGAGGCGGTCGTCCACTTGCCGGAACTCGTCGAAGATGAAACTGAGCGCCTCGCGCGAGATGCCGATGCCGGTGTCCGTGACTTCGAGAAACCAGCGCGCCTCGTCGAGCGGCGCGGCGGTGATGCGGATCGTGCCCGTCGCCGTGAACTTCACGGCGTTGCTCACAAGGTTCGTGATGACCTGCGTCAGTTTGTGCCGGTCGGTCGTGACGTAACCGAGCGCGGGCGACACGTCCGCTTGCAGTTTGACGCGCTTCTCCACGGCCTCGGCGGCGAAATTCTTGATGACATCATCCGTCACGGCGGCCACGTCCACGCTCTCCAGGTGCAGCGCGGAACGCCCCGCCTCCAGACGCGAATAGTCGAGCAGGTCGTTGACGAGTTCGAGCAGCGAGCGCGCGTTGCGCCCCATGCGGACGACGGCCTCGGACTGCAAGGGCGCGAGCGGCTGGCGGCGGTCGCGCTCCAACAACTGGCACAGGCCGATGATGACGTTTAAAGGCGTCCGCAGTTCGTGCGAGACGTTGGCGACGAAGGCCGACTTCAGACGGTCGTGTTCGCGCAGGCGGTCGTATGCGCCCATCAACTCTTTGTACTGCCTGACCTCCGGCGTGATGTCGCGGAAGACTGCGACGACGCCCTCGCGCCCGCCGCCCTCGCCCGTGAGCGGCGTCGCGCTGACGGCGAGCACGCCCTCTTCGTCCTCGCCGCGAATGATCTGGACGTGTTCGCCGGAGACGTGTTCGCCGTGCGAGAGAGCGCGACCGAGCGGCGTCTCCCCGGCGGGCAGAACGTTGCCGTGCAGGTCGCGCAAGGCCATGTCGGCGATGAGCGCCTCCACGCCGTCGCGGAACTCGCCGGGCTTGCGCCCGATGATGCGCGCCGCCGCCGGGTTGACGCGATAACGCCCGCGCCCGTCCACGATGATGACGCCCTCGTCCATCTGGTTGATGACGCTTTCGAGTTCCGCCGCGCGCGACTTCTCCGCCGCGAACGCGGCCGTCGCCAGTTTCTCCGCGCGGACGCGCTTCGAGACTTCCGAAAGTATGAGGAGCAGGTCGCCGCGCTCCTCGCTCAGTTCGCTCATCGGCCAGAGGATCACGTCCCAGTATTTCGCGCCCTCGTCGCGCTCGCCGCGCTGCTCGCTCGTGCGCGCGACGAGTTCGAGCGGCAGGCCGTAGTTGACGAAGGCGCGGCGCGTGCGGCGCACGTCTTCGACCACTTCGCTGAGGACGGCGAGACCGGCCGCGGCCTCGTACAAACCGCGACCCGCGAGCGTCGCGCCGTCGCGCCCGACGATCCCGGCGAAGGCGTTGTTGGCCTTGCGCACGATCAGCCCTGCGTCGAGCACGGCCACGCCGAGCGGCAGGCTGTCGAGCACCTCTTCGATGAACGCGCCCTGCGTCCGCAGTTCGTTGAACTTCGTCTCCAAACTCGACGCCATCACGTTGAACCCGGCGGCGAGCGTGCCCACCTCGTCGTCGGTCTCGACGGCGAAGCGTTCGTGCAGTTGTCCCTCACCGAGCGTCGAGGCGGAAGCGGCGAGGCGTTGCAGCGGTTTGGTGAAACGCCCGACCGCCCAGATCGCCAGAAAGCTCGAAGCCATCAACCCCAGCGCCCACGCCGCCGTGAGCACCAGATAGGCGCGACCCGCCGGGGTGTTGTGCGCGGGCGGCACGCCGACCGCCACGCTCCACCCGTAGGCTGCGCTCTGCCGCTCGCTCGTCAGACGCTCCACGCCGTCGTTCCACTTCTCCTGATGAATGTTCACGCCGGAACGCGTCCGCGGCGCGGGTGCGACCGGCGCGGTCGAAGGCTCCGGCACGACGCGTCCGGCGGCGTCGTAGACGATGATCGCGGCGTCGGCGTTCGTGTCGGGCGAGGCGTGCTGGCGCAGGCGCGCGTAGAGTTCACCCGCCGATTTGGGTGGGAGCGACGCGCCCTGCGCGACGACTGCCGGGCGCGCCTCCAACCACGCGTCGAGCGCGCCCTCGGCGGCGACGGCCTTGATGCGCGCGATAGTTCCGGCCTGTTCAATGAGGCTGTTTTGGTAACTGTCGAGTTGGAAGAGACTGATGATGAGCAGGGGCAGAGACAGCACGGCGAGCATCACCAGAAGTTTGGTGCGCACGTCGAGCGGGTTGCGAGAGTTCCTGCCACGTTTCGTCAAGGCTCTTATCAGTGTTCCGGGAAGTCTGTGCGGCGGCGTCTTGGCGGCGGCCAGTGGGAGGTGCGCGTCCGCACTTGCGGGCGCAAACTTGTCGCGTAAATCAGAACCGCCTGCGCGACCAACTCGTCAACGAACAGGTGCGTCCGTCGCAGCGCATCGCGCAGTTCCCGAAAGTCTCCCTCCGTGGCGTCTTTGCCTTCGCGCCACAGAAAATCGTGTAATACATCACGTAAAATCATCAACTCGCGTGCCACTTCGTCAATCAGACAGCCCTGCTGGAAACGCGCCTGCGAGTGCATGCGAAGGGAACGCACGGCCTCGGCGATTTCGCTGTCGAGCGCAGCGCTATCCAACACCTGAGCCAGTTCATCGAAAATGTCCGGCAGGTAGTCTATGAGTTGATGATAAGAGAGCAGTGCGGGCAGGTCTGTGCGGCGATCCGTGTAGACGATATCAACGAAGGCGCGCACGAGCGCGGACTCGTGCTGTCTCAGCAGGGCGGCGTAACGTTCGGCCATAGGACTGATTGCGGATTGCGGATTGCGGATTGCGGATTGATGAAAAAGA
>JAUZFQ010000257.1 GCA_030838445.1 Pyrinomonadaceae bacterium
CCGACGTCATCTACATCGGCAACGACGGCGGCATCTCTGTCTCGACCAACGGCGGCGTGCAGTTCGTCTCGCTCAACGCTTCGCTGACGCTCACGCAGTTCGTCAGCATCTCGATGCACCCGACCGACCCGACCATCTCCTACGGCGGCACGCAGGACAACGGCACGCAACGACGCATCCTCGGCTCGAACTCGTGGAAGGAATTTTCGGAAGGCGACGGCGGGCGCAGCGTCGTCAACGCGGCCAACCCCAGTCAAGTATTCACCACCTACATCAACGGGAGCGTTAGCCGCTACTCCAATAACGGGATTTCCGGCCGCACAACAATCGCAAGCAATTCGACCTTCGGCGAGTCGGACAGCAGCCCGCGCATCGCCTTCTACCCGCCGATGGTCGGCAACGGCGTTGACTCGACGCTCTACTTCGGCACGTATCGCTTGTTCACCTGCACCACCTGCGGCACGTCCGCGAACTGGACTGCGCCCGCGGGCACGGACGATCTCACCAAGGGTACGTCCGACGTGCTGAGTGCTATCGGCGTCGAGCGCAAAGCCGGGGCGCAGATCATCTACACCGGCTCGGCGCAGGGGCGCGTGATGGTCTCCACCAACGGCGGCATCAATTGGACGGACAGGTCAACCGGCCTCCCCAACCGCTTCATCGAAAGCATCACGGTCAACCCGTCGAACGCGGCCGTCGCTTACATCACTTACGGCGGCTTCGGCACGGGGCACGTCTTCCGCACCACGAACATGGGCGGGAGTTGGACGGACATCGGCGGCTCGCCGGGGCAACCGACGGCCATCCCGAACGTCCCCGTCAGCGCGTTCCTCATTGACCCCGTGAACCCGACCACGCTCTACGCCGGTTCGGACATCGGCGTCTTCCGCTCCACCGACAACGGCGCGACGTGGGCGACTTTCAACAACGGCATGCCCCCGTCCATCGTCACCGGCTTCGCCACGAGCGCGGGCGGCGTCATCCAACTCTCGACCTACGGGCGCGGCGCGTACGAGTTGACCGGCACGGCCGCCTACACCATCGGCGGCAGCATCCGCAACGCCATCGCCACGCCCTTCAACGGTGTGACCGTCACGCTCTCGGGGGCGCAATCCGCCACGACCACCACCGATGCTCAGGGCAACTACTCGTTCGCCAATCTACCGACCGGCAACTATACCGTCACCCCGTCAGGGGCGAACTACATATTCGAGCCGGGGAGTCGAACTTTCACGAACTTGAGTGCCGATCAGACCGCGAATTTCCTGCTCTCGTTTGCGCAGTATTCTATTAGCGGCCGCATCATGGGCGCGGACGGCCTCCCCATGCAGAGCGTCGGCATCACCTTGAGCGGTTCCACGAATGCTTCGACCACGACCGACGCCAACGGCAACTACCTGTTCAATAATCTGGCCGCGGGCGGTAATTACACGGTGACTCCGGCGAAGACCAACTACGCCTTCGCGCCGCAGAATGCGACGATCTCAAATTTGAGCGGGAATCAGGCGGGGGTTAATTTCAGCGGGGCTGTGACCTGCACTTATTCCGCCACGCCCGTGAGCACACAGAGTTTTCCGGCGAACGGCGGCACGGGCAGTTTCAATATCACGACGCAGGCAGGCTGCCCCTGGTCTGCCATCAGTCTCACGCCTTCGTGGATCACGATCACGAACGGCAGCGGTACGGGGAACGGTACGGTCACCTACATGGTCGCCGCTAATTTCGGCGGCGCGCGCAACGGCCAAATACTCCACACCGACGATTCGTTCTACAACGTCACGCAGGCCGCCTCGGCCACGCCTGCCAACTTTGATTTCTCCGCTGCGACCGCCGGGTTCGGCGAGGCCGCCGGGCGCGCTACTATCAACGTCACACGCACGGGCAACACGTCCGGCACGGCTTCGGTAGACTACCGGACGATGGATACCGATACCTTCACGGTCGGCTGCTTCGACACGAGTGGCAATCAGGGCGGCGCGTATGGCCGCTGCGATTTCGCCACCACGGTCGGCACGCTCTCCTACGCCGCGGGCGAGACCAGCAAGACCATCAACGTGCCGCTCATCGACGACGGGCATGCCGAAGGAGCGGAAACTTTCCAACTGCGCCTGAGTAATCCTTCCGGGGCGGTGCTCGGTTCGACCAACGTCGCTACCATCACCATCCAGGACAACGACGCGCAGGGCGCGCAGAACCCGATCACTACCTCCCACCCGTTCTTCGTCCGCCAGCAGTATCTCGATTTCCTCTCGCGCGAGCCGGACGCGGGCGGCTTCAATGCGTGGGTGGGTCTGCTGAACGGTTGCGCCAACCCTTTCACCGGCCCCAACGTGCCTTCCGGTTGTGACCGCATCTACGTCTCCGGCGACGGCTTCTTCCGCTCGCTGGAATTTCAGTTGAAGGGCTTCTACGTCTTCCGCTTCTACCAACTTGCCTTCAACCGCCTGCCGGAATATACGGAGATCGTCTCGGACATGAGTTTTGTGGCAGGAGAGACCGCAGAAGAGGTCTACGCGCGCAAGGCGCAACTCGCGACGCAGTTCACGCAGCGGCAGGAGTTCCAGGCCACTTACGGCGCGATGTCCAACGCCCAGTACGTCAACAGTTTGCTCGGGCGCTACGGAGTGACGCAGGTGACGACGCCCGACCAGGCCAACCCCGACGGCTCGGTGAAGGTGACGCTCACGGCAGCCGACCTGACGAATAGACTTAACGCCATCCCCGCCACGCTGACGCGGGCGCAGGTCTTGCGCGCCGTGGCCGACTCGGATGTTGTCGGGTCGCGCGAATTCAACAACGCGTTCGTCGGCATGCAGTACTACGGCTACCTGCGCCGCAAGCCCGACCCGGCAGGCTTCAACGCGTGGCTCTCGGTGTTGCAGTCGGGCAACGTCCGCACGATGGTTGACGGCTTCCTGAACTCTGCGGAGTACAAGTTGCGCTTCGGCCGTTAGACGACGGAGGACAACGACAAACTTCGGCCGCCGGTTTATAAGAGTAAACCGGCGGCCGTTTTGTTTACGGGATTCGCTTCCGGCGACCTGACTGAACAGGAACGCGCCGCGCTTAGAAACTGCGTTCGTGGACGCTGACTTTGGAGACCGAGATGACGACGCGCAGGGTGGGCGGGCGGCGGTCGAGCGAGGCGGGGACGAAGGCGGGCGTCCGTCGGAAAGCCTCTTGCACGTCGTCGAGCAGGCGCGGGTTGCGCGGCGGCTGCACGACGCCCGCGAGCGACGCGCTGCCGTTGCTGAACACGTCTGCGTAGATCACCATGTCGTCGGCGTCGTCGTCGCCGCCGCGCGAAGGAGCTTGGATGAGCGCGGCGAGCGCGCCGTTCGGGTTGATGGTCGGGACGGGTTTCGTCACGTCGTAGCCGCCGCCCTCGAACAGAGAGTTGTCGAGCGATTCGTCGGCCGCGGCCATGCGCGCGGCAATCGTCAGTTCGCGGAGCACGCGAAACTGCGGGCGCAGCCCGTTGACGACGCCGATGAACAGGATCAGCGAGGCGAACGCGCCCACCGTGTAAGGCATGAGGCGCGGTTCGAGCCAGCGCAGGAGGCGCGCAGCGAGCGAGCCGGTCGGCTGCTGGCGGCGCGCGGCGCGTTCGATCAAAAGCTGTTCGTTGATGGAGGCGGCGAGTCCCGCGGGCGCGGCAGGGCGTTCGAGATTGGCGAGCGCGCGCACGACCGAACGCGTCCGGGCAAACTCCCCGCGACACACGGGGCAGACGTCGAGGTGCGCGTCCACGCCCGCGCGAAGGCTGCGCGCCAGCCGTCCGTCAAGGTACGGCGAAAAACTCTTTTGTGTCTCCTCGCAAGTCATAGGGGTAGAGTTGAGAGGTCGGAGGTGAGAGGTCAGTTGAAATCAGTTTCGCTTCTTATTGATCTCCGACCTCTCACCTCAAGCCTCTGCTTTCAAACGAATGGCTGGCCGACCCCGGCTGCTCCCTCGCTCAAGGAAGCAACGCGTGCTGATCTCATTCCAACGCTTGCCCGCAAACGTCGGCATCCGGCGCGCGGCCTTTTCAGACGGGTGTTGCTGGCCGCGTCTATAAAAACCTCACGCACGTCTGCCGCCCTCCACGTCGCACACGACGAAACTACAACCTTCGTCGCTTCCCGACCCACTGGCACCTTGGTTGGTTGGGTGAAGCCGGGGCGGGGCAGCCATTCGTTTTCAAAGAACTTGTCGGTCGTCCGTTGTCCGTGGTCAGTTGCATGTGGCAATCAAGCAAGTTGCTAAAGACAGTCTTTAACAACTGACAAAGAACAACTGACAACGGACTACTGACAAAGAACAATCTTACAAAGAGCCTTCCAACTTGCGGCGCAACTCGGTGCGGCCGCGCGAGAGTCTCGACTTGACCGTGCCGACGCTGATGTCGAGCGCGGCGGCGACCTCCTCGTAGCTCAAGCCCTCCACGTCGCGCAGGACGACGGCTTCGCGGTAAGGACGTGCGAGTTGGCGGACGGCGGCGAGCAGAATCTCCTCGCGTTCGTGCGAGAGCGTGCGCGCTTCGGGGTCGGGCGCGTGCTCATCAACGAGGCGCGTGGCGAGCGGGAGTTCGTGCGTCTCGTCCGTCGCGTCGAGCGAGACGGTTGAGCCGCGTCGCCTGCGCCGCCACCAACGCCAGCGGTTGCGCGCCTGATTGACGGCGATGCGGTAGAGCCACGTCCGCAAATCGGCGTCGCCGCGAAAGTGCGCGATGCTGCGAAAGGCTTGCAGGAAAGTCTCCTGCGTCAGGTCGCGCGCCTCTTCGGGGTCTTCCGTCAGGCGGTAGAGCAGGGCGTAGATGTCGCCGGAACGTTCCGCGACGAGACGCTCGAAGGCTGCGGCATCGCCCGCGCGTAATCTGTCAATGAACTGTGTTTCCGCGCTCGGACGCGCCTCCGCCGAGTCCGCCACGGCGGCGGGATGCTCCAATTCGGCTTGCCCGCGGAGGGCGATTGGCTCTCCGAAGCTCACAAACGTCCTCCAGCGCGAACCGGCGAACCGTGCGGCATTGCTTCTGGCCGCTCGCCGTGTACACGTCCCATTAGACACCGCCCCTTTGCCACTTGTTCCCGAAACATTTCAACCAACTTTCGCCCGCTTCGTGCGCGCCCACGGGTGCGGGCGCGAAGCGTAGCACGCGACCCCCCGGCGGTCAATAAAGTCTTCCGCAGCCAGAGAGTTAAGGTCGCCCGAACGCTTGCTTGACAACCCCGCGCCGCGGTCGTTAGAGTGAATCGTTTCACCCTAACTGCTGAAATCAGAACGCGCACAACCGTGCGATGTTGCAAGAGAAAAAAACGTGGCTCCATCCAAGAAAAAACATGCGCGCGAAGTGCGGCGCGACAAGGTTCGCGAAAAGGCACTCGAACAATTTGAACGCGTCGGCGACCGGCTCGAAGGTCGCGGCCGCACGATCCTCTACTCCGTGGTCGCCCTCGTCTCGCTCGCCGTGCTGGCGGGCATCTATTCGTGGTGGAGCGGGCGCAAGGCGCAGGAGGCCACGCGCGCCCTCAGCCGCGTCATCGAGATCGCCGACGCCACCGTGTCGGCCTCGCCCGCGCCCGCGGTCGCGCCCGGCGCGACGGGTTTGACTTTCACAACCGAGAAGGAACGCGCCGAGCGCGTCGTCGCGGAAGCGCAAAAGGTCGAGAACAAGTACGGCGATCCTTACAAGTCGCTCGCGCGCTACTTCCGCGCGGCCAATTTGTTGACGGTTGATCGCGACAAGGGTCTGGGCGAACTACAAGCTCTGGCCGGAGGCGGCGAGGCGGAGGTGGCGGCGCGCGCCAAGTTTGCGCTCGGGCAGGCGAGGGAAGCCGACGGGCAGTACGACGCCGCAGCCGCGCTCTACGCGGAACTCGCGCGCGGGCAGAGTCCGGCCGTCCCCGTGGACACGGCGAATTTGCGGCTCGCCTCGGTCTACGAAAAACAGGGCAAGAAGAGTGAAGCCGCAGACATCCTCTTCCAGATCGCCAAGACGGCGCGCGAGGCCAAAGGCAAGGACGGCAAGCCCGTCGCGCAGTCGGCCGCCGCGCGCGAAGCCGCGCAGAAACTCGAACGCCTCGACTCCGCGCGCCACGCCCAACTGCCTGCGGAGCCAGTCCCCGATAGAAACCTTCCGTTCTAAAACAGAGGCCAGAGGTTAGAGTTCAGTGAAGACAGTTGAAGACGGTTTTTCTTTTAACTGATCTCTGACCTTTAACCTCTGACCTCTTTTTCTGATGGATAATCTGACGCACACGCTGGTCGGGTTGACGGCTGCGAAGGCGGGGCTGGAACGCCTGTCGCCGGGGGCGACCGCCGTCTGCCTGCTGGCCGCCAACGCGCCGGACGCGGACATCCTGGCGGCCTTCGGCGGCAGTTGGTTTTATCTGAAACATCATCGCGGCATCACGCATTCCATCGTCGGCACGCTCGCCATCGCGCTCATCATCCCGCTGTTGTTCTACGCCGGAGACCGCATCGTCGCGCGCCTGCGTGGTCGTCGTCCGGGTGTGCGCCTGCGCGGTCTCGTCGTCGCGTCGCTCGTGGTCAGCGCGTCGCACCCTTTGATGGACTGGACGAACAACTACGGCGTGCGCCCGCTGTTGCCTTGGGACGGGCGTTGGTTTTACGGCGACCTCGTCTACATCGTTGACCCGTGGCTGTGGCTGAGTCTGGGCGGGGCGTCGTTTCTGCTGACGGCGAAGACGCGCTGGCGCGCGGTCGCATGGGGCGCGCTCGCGCTCGTGGCGACGCTGGCTTTCGTCGTGCTGCCGGTGCGAGCGGGGATGGGTTATCCGTTCGCGTCGCGCGCGCTGTGGCTGGCGTGCCTCGTCGCGCTCGTCGTCGCGCATCAACTGAACTTCGCTGTAAACTTCGCTGCGCGTTGGGGACGTTCGATTGCTTTGGTCGCGCTCGCGTTCGTTGTCGTGTACTGGGGCGCGCTCGGCCTGTTGCACGGGCGCGCACTCGCGCGGGCGCAAGAGGTGGCCGAGGCCGAGGCCGCGCGACAGAAGGAGACTATGCGGAGAGTGGCGGCGATGCCGTCGCTCGCAGACCCGACGCGCTGGCGCGTGCTGGCCGAGACGGATCGCGCCGTCTACCGTTTTGAAACTTCGCTCTTGTCGCGCGTCGAAGCGGAGCGGGACACGCCCGACACGTTGACGCGCTTCGAGAAGCCGCAAGGCGAGGCCGCCGCAGTCGCGTCGCGCGCCGCCGCAGACGAACGCGCGAGAATCTTTCTCGACTTCGCGCGCTTTCCCGCCGTCCGCGTGGAAGGGCAAAACTGCGCCGAAGAGTTGCTCGTACAATTCGCCGATCTGCGTTTCACAGAACCGGGCAGGGCGGGGCGCGGCGGCAATTTCTCGCTCGAAGTGGCCGTGCCGCCCGCGCGTTGACGACGCGCCCGCGTGAGTCGCTCGGTCGCTGCATAAATTCATGCAGGCGTTGTTATATTTTGGTTACACCTAACTTTAAGGATTGACAAAGTGGCGACGCCGACGCTATAACTCGCGCCGTCTCACAGGGCGCATCACATCTCATACGGGTCGGCGCTCTCCAACGGGAGGGCGCGTGTTGACAGCACAGGCCACACCGCTTTCGTGCTTCTCGATATTTCCCAGTCCTCGCCGTCTTACTTGGAGAATCCTCCCATGCTCGGCACAACTTCTCTCGTATCCGCTCGCAGCCAACGACTCTTTCTCGGAGTCAAGACGAACACTTCACCCGCTTGAACCTGTCGTAGTCCGCACCATTAAGAATCGCACCTCGTTGTTCCGTCTCCGCGCGACGCGAGAGGACGGTTAACTTCGTTGTCCGGCGAAACAGGAGACACGCTCTCTAAGGAACTCCCCGCCGGACTGAGCCATCAACGCGACGATTCGACTGCACCATCACCGTGCAGCCCGACCGTTAGTAGTCGTCCGCGTCGAAGCCCCGGCTCTCACAGAATCCCCACCACGGGAAAGGAAATGGATGCAATGTCCACGTTGAGTATTCAACTGTTCGGCAAGTTCAGCGTCCACGCGGGCGGGCAGCCGCTCGAAGGATTCGACGCCTGCAAGACACAGGAACTGCTGAGTTATCTCCTCGTCCACCGCGCCCGCCCGCACACGCGCGAAGCGCTCGCCGGACTGCTCTGGGGCGAGACGGCCACGGACAAATCGAAAAAATATCTACGGCAAACTCTCTGGCATTTACAGTCCGCGCTCGAAGGCCACGGCAGTTGTCATAGTGTCGGCGGCGGCGCGGAAGAGGGCGGCGCGTTGCTCTCCGCCGAACATGAATGGGTGCGGCTCAACGCCGCGCCCGCCGCCGCGATGTGGCTCGACGTGGAAGTCTTCGAGCGCGCCTTTGCGTGCGTGCAGGGGAAGGCCGGGAAGGACTTGGACGAAGAGTCGAAGGGCGTCGTCGAGTCGGCCGCCGCACTCTACAAGGGCGACCTGCTCGAAGGCTGGTATCAGGATTGGTGTCTGTACGAGCGCGAGCGTTTGCAGAACATGTACCTCGTGATGCTCGACAAACTGATCAGCTATTGCGAGGCGCACGGCGATTACGAGACGGGACTGCTCTACGGCTCGACCATCCTGCGCTACGACCGCGCGCGCGAGCGCACGCACCGCCAGTTGATGCATCTGCTCCACATGTCCGGCGACCGCACGGCCGCCCTGCGCCAGTACGAACGCTGCGTGGCCGCGCTCCGGCAGGAACTCGACGTTGCGCCCGGCCGCCGCACGGTCGCGCTCTACCAGCAAATTCGCCTCGACCAACTCGAAGAACTCGGCCTGCCCGCCGCCGAACCCGACACGGACGCTCAGACGCCCGCCGCCTCGCTGCCCGAAGTGCTCGGCCGCCTCCAACAACTCCAACTCGTCATGTCCGACGTGCAACGCCGCATCCAGCAAGACATCAAGGCCGTCCAGCAAGCGTTGAAGCACTGAACGATTGCGGAATGCGGAATGCGGATTTCGGATTGGAAGCATTAACTTGCTTTCTAATCCAAAATCCGCATTCCGCAATCGGAAGACGCTTTGACAGACGCCCGCGAGACGCCCGCCCGCCAGCCCGCCTGCTATACAACTCCCCGCGCATGATTGCTGGTCTGACCCCGAGGCTCTACTGCCCGCCACCCGATCACTGGACGAGGGTCGCACTCAGCCCGATCTCACAGCCCATCCCCTCGCACGGGGTCATCATGGACTTGCCTGAGTCCCAAGTGGATTCGTTCATCATCAAGTTGTGGACGGAGGAGGCCGCTAGCGGTGCGGGCGGACGCGTGAAATGGCACGGCCACATCACACACGTCTCCGACGGCGCGCGGCGTTATCTCAAAGACCTCGACGAGATCAAAATCTTCATCGAGCCGTATCTGATGGAGATGGGCGTCAAGGTGAGCGGTCGCTGGCGTCTGCGACACTGGCTGAAGCGTTTCACCATCCACCCGGCCGGGCACGAGTGAACGGCACGCGCGCGTATCGGGCGCTAACTAACGGTTGCGGACACCGCAACCGGCGGTTGCGAACACCGCACGGTTTTTTTGTGACGTGATAGATGGCGACTTACGAGTCAATTGCGGCGGCGGGGCAGGCCATTATCGGGCTGCTCGGCGACGCGTGCCCGAAGCCCGAATTCGCGGGCGCGAGTTTCAGCCTCTACCAGATCAAAGATTTCCTGTCGCCGATGGAAGAGGGGCTGTCGCTGTTTCTCTACCGCATCGCGGTCAACGGTTCACGGCGCAATCTGCCGCCGAGCGTGGGCGCGGACGGGCGGCGTTATCGTCCGCCGATCCCGCTCGACCTCCATTACATGCTGACGGCGTGGGGCAAGACGGCGGAGAAGCAGCACCTCCTGCTCTCTTGGGCGATCCGCATGTTGCAGGACGTGCCCGTGCTGCACGCGAGTTTGTTGAACGACTACGCCTCCGACCCGGCGACGTTCCGCCCCGGCGAAACCATCGAGATCATCCTCGACCCGCTGAATTTGCAAGACATGTCGAATCTGGCGACGCTGACCAAACTGAACCCGCCGCTCTCCGTCACCTACGTGATCCGCATGGTGTCAATCGAGTCGAAGGTCGCGTTAGAAGAGGCCGAGCTGGTGCAGACGCGCGCCTTCGATCTCGGAAAGGTGCGCGCGTGATGGCCTTGAACCCCGTCCATGTCTTGGAAAGGATGACGCTCGTCGCGCCGCTCGGCCTGCGCTTTCACGACGCGGCGACGGGCGAGCGCATCGGCGACGGCCTCAACGTGACGGTCTATCCCGCGAAGAACACCGCGCAGCGCGTCGCAGCTTACGCCAACCGTTCGGGCACTTACGTCCTGCATCACGCGCCGGGCTTGCGCGAGTTTGAGCACGGCGCGGGCGATGAAGACTTCTGGAACAACTTGCCGCCGCCGCAGACGTTCATCGTCGAAGTGGTTGACGCGGAGCGTCGCTTTCAGCCCTTCTCGTTCGAGGCCGAACTGCCCGCGCCGCGCGGCCTCTTCAACTGGCTCTCGCCCGCCGAACCTTCGTCGCCCGCGAGCGCGCAGCAGAGCATCCCGCTTTACTCCGCCCCGGCGCGCGGCATCCAGTCCGGCATGGCCGTCATCCGCGCCGACCTGTGGAACGCCGAGGCCAACGCGCCCGCCGCGTGGGCAATCGTCGAAGCGCGGCTCGACGGCCAACTGCACGCGCGCGGCCTGAGCGACCGGCGCGGTAGCGTCGCACTCATCTTCCCCTACCCGAAGCCGACCGACTCGCCGCTCGCGTCGCCCGTCGCTTCGCCGCCCGTCAACAAAAACGTGCCGCTCTTAGAGCAGACGTGGGAACTGACGCTCGGCGCGGGTTACGCCCCGACGGACGACGCCGCGGCGGCGAAGCCCGCGCCGCTCCCGGACCTGCGCGCCGCGCTCGACCAACTCAACGCGCCGCACGCGAAATTGTGGACTGACTTCGGCGGCGGCGTCGAACTCACGAGCGTGACCCTGAAATACGGTCAGGAACTAATTTTAAAGTCGCAAGATTCGATCACCGTTTCACCGCCTGCCCCGCAGTCGGTGCTGTTCATTACCCCGGCGGGTTCACCGCCCTGAAGGAGGAGTCATGCCTGAATATCTCGCTCCCGGAGTGTACATCGAAGAGACCTCGTTCCGTGCCAAGTCCATCGAAGGCGTGAGCACGACCACGACCGGCTTGGTCGGCCCGTCGCGCTTCGGCCCAATTGATCTTGAGCCGGACATCATCACCGGTCTCGTCGAGTTCGAGCGCGTCTACGGCGACCGGCAGAAACTTGAGTTCGCGGGCGGCGCGAAGTTGCACAACTATCTCTGGCACGCCGTCCGCGGCTTCTTCGAGGAGGGCGGCAAGCGGCTCTACGTCGGGCGCATCTTCCGCCCGCTCGTCATTGACGGCGACGCCGACGGCGTGGAGAACGTCTATCGCCGCCCCGGCGAAAAAATCGGCGAAGACGATCCGAGCCAGACCGGCGCGCTCTACTCCGACGGCCACGCGCGCGGGTGGATGTATCAAGACTCGAACGCGGAGACGGTCGGCACGTCCGTCCTCGTCCGCGCGCGCTTCCCCGGCGCGGCGGGCAACATGCGCGTCCGCATCACGGTCAAACTCGGCCAGAACATTTTGACGGGCACGGACGGCGCGCTCACGGCCAAGTCGCTGCGCCCATACGACACCGTGTGGCTGAGCAACGTGACGAGTCCGGTTGACAGCCCGCCGGGCAGCGGCGGCTTCCGCCTCGCGCATTACGACGAGGCCGAGCAGACGTGGGTGTTCGGCGACACGTCCACCACCACGTCGGGCGACCTCAGGCTCAACACGCCTTCCGGCTCGGGCTTCACCGCGCTCAGCATCGCCGAGGGCGATCAGGTGCGCGTCGTGACGCTGACCATCTCCGTCACCTCCGCCGACGGCGCGACGACGAACGTCTGGGACAACATCGCGCTCGACCCGCAACACGAGAACACCTTCGGCACGCCCGACTCCATCAGCCAAACCTTCTCGCAGAATCCGAGCAGTCTCTCGCAGGCGCGCACGCTCCCCATCGTCATCCTCGTCGGCGACGATCTCTCGACCGGCGTCGAACTGATCGAGACGTTCATCGCCTACGGCGCGAGTTCCGGGTCGAACGCGGATTTGGGCGACAACCTCTTGAACAACCTCAACTCGACCGACAGCGAACGCTCCGTTGAGATTCTGTTGACCGGCGGCAACGACGGCCAACTGCCCGGCACGGACGAGTACACCGGCAGCATCAACGAGCAGACCAACGCCAAGTTCGGCCTCGTCTCCTTCGAGGACTTGGAGGACATCTCCATCGTCGCCACGCCCGGTGCGACGGCCAACTACAGTCAGAACACTTCCGAGGCGACGGCGATCATCAATGCGCTCATCGCCCACGCCGAGCGGATGCGCTATCGCATCGCCGTCATTGACAGCGGCGACAATCAATCCATCTCCGAAGTGCGCGCCATGCGCGCCAAGATTGATTCCAAGTATGCAGCCTTCTACTACCCGTGGATACGCGTGCTCGACCCGGTGACGAACACCGAGATCAACTTGCCGCCGAGCGGCTTCGTCGCGGGCATCTACGCGCGCAACGACATCCAACGCGCCGTCTACAAAGCGCCCGCCAACGAAGTGGTCGGCCTCGCCATCGGCTTCGAGAAGATGCTCAACCGCGCGCAGCAGGAGGTGTTGAACCCCGAAGGCATCAACTGCTTCCGCTTCTTCGAGGGGCGCGGTTATCGCCTCTGGGGCGCGCGCACGACGAGTTCCGACCCCGAATGGAAATACGTCAACCTGCGCCGCTACTTCGCCTATCTCGAACGCTCCATTGACAAGGGCACGCAGTGGGCGGTCTTCGAGCCGAACGGCTCGATGCTCTGGGACAACGTGCGCCGCACCATCGAAGATTTCCTCTTCAACGAATTCCAGATGGGCGCGCTCTTAGGCGACAAGCCTGACAAAGCCTACTTCGTGCGCTGCGACCGCTCGACCATGACGCAGAACGATCTCGACAACGGGCGGCTCGTCTGCCTCGTCGGCGTCGCCCCCTTGCGCCCCGCCGAGTTCGTCATCTTCCGCATCGGCCAGTGGACGGCGGATCGAAAACAGTGACGAGTGACAAGTGACAAGTGACAAGTCAGTAATGATGAGAGATGAGTGATGAGTGATGAGCGATGAGCGATGAGCGATGAGTCGAACCTGCTTCTGACTCGTCACTTGTCACTCGTCACTCGTCACTCCGACGAAGGAGGAAGAGATGGCAATCCTACGTGATCGTCCGTATGTGCAGTTCAATTTTCTGGTTGACCTCGGCACGGGCACGACCGAGGGGGTGGAGGCGGGTTTTCAGGAGTGCAGCAACATCGGCATGGAAGTCACCGTCTCGGAGTACCGCACGGGCAACTCGAAAGAGAACAGCGTGCGCAAAATCACCGGCCTCAACAAGGCGACCGACGTCACCTTGAAGCGCGGCGTGATCGGCTCGCTCAACCTCTACAAGTGGCTCGACGACATTCGCAACGGCAACCAGATGGCCGAGCGCACGGTCGTCATCCAGTTGCAGAACGAGGATCACACGGCGGTCGTGCAGACTTGGAAACTGCTGCGCGCGCGCATCATCAAGCACGTCAGCGGCCCGATGAACGCCAAGGGCACGGACGTGGCGATGGAAGAGTTGACGCTCGCCTACGAGCGTCTGGAAATGGAGTAGGCGCAAGACGGCGGCGGGCGCGGCGCGCGAGGCAAACGCTTTTTGCAAAAAAGCGTCGGGCGCGTGCTTCGCCAGAGCGGTGGCCGCCGCCGCAGTAGTGCCAACTCTTGCGGGATGGGGTGAGTGATGTTGAAGCGCGTCGTCACGCGGCGTCTGCCGGGGTTTCGGTTCGAGGCGCAAGCGCCGGCTCTGGACGAGTGGTTGCCACGCATGGACGTGGCGGCCTTCGTCGGCTTTGCCGCGTCGGGGCCGTTGAACTTAGCCGTCGCCGTCGAATCCGTCGCGCAGTTCACGGCCATCTTCGGCGAAGACGCCGGTCTAGCGTGGGACAGGCAGCGCGGCGTCGAGACGTTCGCCTACCTCGCGCCCGCCGTGCGCGCCTTCTTCGACAACGGCGGGCGGCGTTGCTGGATCGTGCGCGTCGCACGCGAGCGCGCCACAGGGGACGCGCCGCGCAACCGCGCCCGCGCCAACTTCTTCCACGTGCCGGGCTTGATGGCGGGCGCGCTCAACACGACCGACGACAACCGTAAGGGCGTGGTCGAGAGACTCAACCCGGCATACGTGCAGGCGCGTTCCGAGGGCGGTTGGTCTGACGACTTGGGCGTCGGCGCGTCGCTCGTCAGCCGCCCGGCGCAGGTGCTCTCGTTCTCGCTGGCAAAACTCCGCGTCGAACTCGCGCTCGACTCGCCCGACGATCTCATCGAGGGCGACCTGCTGCGTCTCACCTTCAAGGACGAGTTCGTGTTGCTATTTCAGGCGACGGAAGTGACGCCGCTCACGGCGAGTACGCCGACGGCGCGGCGCCCGGTGCTGGCGGACGCGGCACACGCGGTCTGG
>JAUZFQ010000184.1 GCA_030838445.1 Pyrinomonadaceae bacterium
GCGGGGCGATTCGCACGACGGCGCGCGTGAAGGGCTTGGGTATCTGCAACCGGTCCCAGCTCCCGACCTGCCAGAAGCTTTCGGGGTTGACTGAGAAGGGAAGCACCGGCTGGCCCGTCTTCTTTGCGAGCAGAACCGCGCCCATCTTGGCGACCTGACGCGGGCCGCGCGGCCCGTCAATGGTGAAGCCCGTGGGGCGACCTTCGCGCCGCATCAGTTTGACCATCTCGACGAGCGCGCCGACCGCGCCGCGCGAAGACGAGCCGCGCGACGCGCCGTAGCCGAAGCGTTGGATGAAGCGCGCGATGTACTCGCCGTCGAAACTCCGCGAGGTCATCACGACGATGCCGCGCCGCCGAAAGAAGTAGGTGGCGAGGAAGACGCGGTTGTGCCAGAAGGTGTAGATGGGCTGTCGGCCGTCGCGCGTCGCCGCCTCCCAGTGCTCCCAGCCTTCGACGCTGAAACGCGTGGTGCGCCCGATGAGGTTGATGAGCACGTAGAAACTGATGTCGGCGGCGCGGATGAGGAAGCGTTGCTTGAACGTGTAGGCCGAGAGGTCTGCGAAACGGTCGGCGCGCGCAAGGGGGTTGTCGCCGCCGCGCGCCTGAGTTTTCTCGCTGCCGCGCGCTTGAGTCTTCTCGTCGCCGCCGACGCGACGTGCGCCGCGCGTTGGTGGCGCGTCGTCGCCGTCGGGTTGTTCGCGTTGGTCGAGTGAGACTTGCATGCCGTTAAACCGCGCGCGAGTCTAGCAGAAACGCGCGGCGCGGCAGTAGCGCGTGGGCGTGCGCGTGACGTGCGACGTGTGCATGTTGTGCGGCGCACGTATGCGCGTGACGCGGCGAGCGTGTGCGCGTTGTCACGGGCGCGGGGCTGGGCTAAACTGCCGCCCGCTCGAATCTCCGGCATGGCAAGCGACGCACACATCAAACAATTCACGGTGGCCGACACGGACGCGCTCCTCGCCTTCCTGCGCGAAGCTTACCCGGACGACCCGCGCAAGAGCGACCCCGTCTACTGGAAATGGCACTATCTGGAAAACCCGCGCACCGATCTCGAAGACGTGCCGTTGTGGATTTTGGAAGACACAGGAGGGCGCGTCGTCGGGCAGGTGGCGACGATTCCGGTGACGCTGAAAGTCGGCGCGGAGGAGCGGCGCGCGATCTGGATTCTCGACTTCATCGTCCACGAAGATTATCGCGGGCAGCGTTGGGGGCGGCGACTGCTGGACACGGCGCGCGAACACTGCCGGACGATGATCGCGCTCGGCATCAACGCGGGTTCGACCGGCGTGCTCAACAGCCAGAAGTGGGCGGCGATGGGTAGCATCAACCGTTACCACCTGCTGCTGAATCCGGCGCACGCCGTCAAAGAGTTGTCGCGCCTCCCGCGCCCGCTCGGACAAGTCGTCAACCTCGCTTACGCCCCTTTGCGCCCGCGCGCTGCGCCGCAGGCGGCGAGCGGCGTGTCGCTGCGCGCGGTCGAACGCTTCGACGCGGACTTCGACGATCTGTGGCGGAGGGCTGCGACGCAGTGGCCGTGCGCGGTCGTGCGCCGCGCAGACTATCTCGACTGGCAGTTCGCGCGGCAGCCGGGGAAGCGTTACGAGACGTTGGGCGTGTACGCGGGCGGGCGGCTGGCGGGTTACGTCGTGCTGTTTTTCCGCAAGGCCGGGGGCGCGGGCGCGGCGTCGCCGAAGGTTGCGATCAGCGACATCTGTTACGACGCCGGAGCGGGCTTCGACGTGATTGACGAACTGTTGCGCGCCGCGCTCAATTTGGCTTTGGAGCGTCGCGCCGGTAGTCTGGTGACGGACGTGCTGGACGCGCGCGTCGAGGAGCGACTCGTGCGGCGCGGCTTCTGGCGCATCAAGCGCGCGCCGGGCTTCATGGTCTACAGCGAGACCGAGCGCGAGTTGGTCAACGACCCGCGCAACTGGTTTCTGACGCGCGCCGATTCCGACGTGAGCATCTTCGAGCACCCTAATTTGTAAGGCCGCGCGGCGAGAGTAGAGAGACCGCGAAGCTATAGTTGAGAGATGCAAGTTCCAGTCATCTTCTATCACAAGATTGATCGCCCCGCGCCCGACTCGCTCGTGCGCGGCGGGTTCACGCCGCCCGCCCGCTTCGCGCGCCAGATGGCTTACTTGAAGAAGCACGGCTACGTTTTTTACACGGCCTCCGAACTCATTGATCACTACCGCGCGCACGGCGAGTTTCCCCCGAACGGGATCGCTATCACGCTCGATGACGGCTGGGAAGATAACTACACGAACGCCTTTCCCGTCCTCAAACGTTTCGGCATCAAGGCCACAATCTTCACCATCCCTTCGTGCATCGGGCAGACGGCTTACAAGGCGCAGGCCGCGGGCGAGGGCGCGCGCCCGCACCTGACGCGCGAGGAGATTCTGGAAATGTCCGCGCACGGCATCGAGTTCGGTTCGCACACGCTCAACCACAAGTTGTTGCACGAAATTTCTGCGGATGAGGTGCGCGAGGAAGTGTTCGAGTCGAAGCGTCAGTTAGAGGAGTTGTTGCAGAAGCCGTGCAAAGTTTTGGCCTACCCGGCCGGATTTTTTTCCGACACGGCGAGGGAGGCGTGCCGCGAGGCGGGTCATATCGCCGCCTTCACGACGCACTACGGCCCCGCCGACCCGCTCGATCTCTACGCCCTCAACCGCACCGAAATCCTGCGCCGCGACCGCTTCCTGTTCCAGTTCGCGCGCAAAGTCAAACCGTTTCTCGCGGCGTGATAGTTGAACGGCGGGGAAGAAAGTTGCGAGCGGCCGACGCTTCCGGCGCATCCAACGAGCGCGGGAGTTGCTGCCGTCGCGCGCGGCGTGTGATATATTCAGGAAACCTCGCGCCGACATCCGGCGTACAACGTAGCGGTCAAGCGTGTCTCCCTCGAGCGCGCTTTTTCAGTGCCCTCCCCCAAAGTGTTCAAGGTGCTCAAGGTGTTCGGAGTCTCGGACGGAATCGGTGATTGATGGATAAACGTCGAATCCTGATCGTGGATGCCAACAAAGAACTGCGGACGCTGTTGTCGCAGGTGCTCGGCGAGTTTGGCCATGAAGTCGTCGCCACGGGCAACCGCGACGAAGCCCTCGCCCGCGAAGACCTCGAAGACTTCGACCTCATCATCAGCGATTTGACGGAAGACGCCGAAGGCGGCGTGCAAATCTTGAGTGAGATCAAGCGCAAGCGACTCGTCGTGCCCGTCGTCGTCTCGTCTGAGGACACGCTGCACCCCGGTCTCGTCAAAGCCTTCAAGATGGGCGCGGCCAACTACCTGCGCCGCCCGTACGACAAGCAGGAGTTGCAGGCCATCGTCGAGAAGACGCTCGGCTACAAACTGCGTTTCGTCGAAGATATGAAGGTCGTGCCGTTCGTGCGCGAGCGGATCGAGTTCGAGTTGCCGAGCGATCTCTCCCTGATGAACGGCGTCCTGCATTACCTCCACGAGCGCGTTACCAAACTCGGCATCATCAACCCCGAACGCTCCAACCTCTTCATCGCGCTCGACGAGGCTTTCGTCAACGCCGTCAAGCACGGCAACAAGTACGACCAGCGCAAACTCGTTCGCATCACGGCCGACCTCTCGCCGAAAGAGGCGCGCTTCACCATCGAAGACGAGGGCGAGGGCTTCAACGTCAAGGAGATTCCAGACCCGCGCGACCCGGCGAACTTGTTCAAGACTTCGGGGCGCGGCGTGCTCCTGATTTACAACATTATGGACGAGGTCGCGTACAATGATCGCGGCAATCGCCTGACGATGGTCAAACGTCCCGAAGAATCGTTCGACAACAAACTGATTGACTCTCTCACGCCCGAAGACCGCCGCCGCAACAGCAGCCCCGGCGACAGCAGCAGCGACCCCGCGACGCGCCGACACCCGACGCGCAGCGGTTGACGCCGCGCCCCGCGCCGACGCGCCGCGCGACGTTGCCGCGACGACGACGCACGGCGATGACGGCGACGACGACGGTCGTCTCACCCACTCGACGCTGCGGGCTTGGCGCTACTGGCTTCCGCCCGCCACACTCGCACTTCTCCTGACAATCTTTTTCGTAGACCCTTTCGCCGGAGATTGGGACGCGCTCGACTACACGGTCAACGCCGTGCGCGGCCAGCCCTCCTCGATGCTCTTCGGGCGGATGCTGTTCATCTTCACGAACCACGCGGCCTATCGCGTCGCCCGCGCTCTCTTCGGGTTGCAGACCGAGCACGCCTACCTGCTCTTCAAGTACATGGTCGTGGCGCAGACGCCCTTCGCCATTGTCGCCTGCTGGACGCTCGCGCGCGAGTTGACCGGATCGCTCAGGGCGGCCACGGTTGCCGCGCTGATGCTCGCGCTCTCGCCCTTCTTCATCGTCTACAGCGGGCAGGCCATGACGGAGACGCCTTCGATCCTGTTGCTCTCAATCGCGCTCGTCACGCATCTGCGCGGCGTGCGCGCGCGACGAATGTGGCAGTTGTGTTTGGGCGCGGCCTTGCTCGGCCTGTGCGTCAACGTGCGCGAGCCGGTCGGGTTCTTCGGCCTGTGGCTCCTGGTCGCGCCCGCGTGCTACGGGTGGAAACTACGCGGGCGCGAGTTGCTGTTGACTGCGGCGACGGCCTTGATCTTTTTAACTTGCGCGCTCGCGCCGTTCGCCGTGTGGTGGCTGGCGGACGTGGGCGGCTACCGTGGGGCTTGGTACGGGTGGGTCGCTTCGATGCGCGCGGAGTCGGCGTTGCACCCGGTCAAACTCGCGAACCTCGTGCCGTTCGCGCAACTCCTCTTCATCGCCGCGCCCGTCACCGTCGCCGTGCTGCCGTTCGCGCTCAGGCGCGAGTGGCGCGAGCGAGGTCTGTCGCCGCTCCTCGCGCTGGCGTGCGTCGGACTCTTCTGCAACTTGATGCTGCTGGCGAACTACAGCACCGTGATCAACGCGCGCTACCAGTTGACCGGGCTGCCCGGATTCGCCCCGCTCGCCGCCGCCTACCTCGTCGGGCGTTGGACGGCGCGCGCACGCGGCGACGCACGGCGCGGCTTCGCCTACGCCTGCGCCAACGTGTTGGCCTTCGCGCTGCTCATCGGCATGCCCGTCTACGTCTTCACGCGGCACACGCTCGCCAACCATGGCATGACGAAAGAGTACCGGGAGCGACTCGCGCGCGTGCCGGCGGATGCGGTCGTGATGGCGGGCGGGCAGACCGTGTCGGTCAACTACTACAGCGGCCTTGGCCTCGGCCGCTGGGACGTGATCGGCACGGGCGGCGGCTGGCCCGGCGCGCGGCTCAACGATCAAATCGAATGGCACTTGAACGAAGGCCACCGCGTCTTCGTTGACGTTGACCCGCGCCTCTGGTCAATGGACGGTTGGCACGAACAGGAGACGCGCGCGCTCGCCGAACTGCCCGCGCGCTTTGGCTTCCGCCACCACGCCGCCACGTTCTACGAACTGCGCCCACCCGGCGACCAGACCGCGCGCGACGACCCGAACCTCAGAGTCTTACTGAACAAGCCGAAGTCGAGGTTTAGATAAACGATGAGCGCGGAGTGATGAACGATAAACTGAAGATCGTCAGTTGTCCGTGGTCAGTCGTCCGTTGCATGTGGTTAACACACAAGTCGCTAAAGGCGATCTTGAACAACTGACCACGGACAACTGACAAAGAACAGCCTTTCATTCCGCGTTCATCGTTCCTACTTCAACGTTTCTTACCTTATGCCTTACGAACTCTTTCTCGCCCTGCGTTACCTCCTGCGCTCGCAGCGTCGCGGGCGGCGCGCGAGTGCGCGCGTGACGGCGCTGGCGGGCGTCGCCGGAATTGCGTGCGGCGTCGGCTCGCTCATCTTCGCGCTCGCGCTGGCAAACGGTTTTCAAGACGAGATGCGCGACAAAATCCTGCGCGGCACGGCGCACATCACGCTCGTGCGCGCCGACGGCGAACCTATCGCCGACGCCCCGGCCGTCGTCGCGCGCCTGCGCGCCGTCGAGGGCGTGACGGACGCCGCGACGACGAGTTACACGGGCGCGCTCCTGAGCGGCGCGGGCGGCGACTCCTACACTATCCTGCGCGGCGTCGAAAAAAACTCCTCGCGCACAGTCGCCGAGATTCGCCGCACGCTCGTCGAGGGCGCGGTCGAGCCTCTGTTCACGGAAGCGCGAGCGGACGTTCGACATGAACAAAACGAGGTGGACACGAAGCGCAACAAGACGCGCGGCGGTGCGATGAAAGACGACGGAGCGGTCGGCAGTGCGGCGAAGGATAGCGAAGCGGACAGTGAGTTAAAGAACAACGAAGTAGGCGGTGCAGCGAAGGACAGCGAAGTAGACGGCGCGCGGAATGATGACGAAGAGGGGGGCGACTTGTTCGGCGCGCTGGCGCGAGTGGTTGGAGACGAGCCGCCCGCGCCCGTCGTCGTCGGCGCGGAACTGGCGGCTCGGACGGGGCTTGTCCACGTCGGCGACGAGGGCTGGCTCATCACGGGGCAGAAGTCTGCCGGGCCGCCGTATTTTGTGACGCAGACGAAGCGCGTCCGCGTGGCGGGCGTCTTTCGCTCCGGCCTCTACGAATACGATTCGACGTGGGTCTACGTCCCGCTCGGCGAAGCAACCGGTGACGGCGCGAGTGCGAACACGAGCGCGCCCGTCATCAGCATCGAGACGGCGGACATCTACCGCACGGGCGAGACTTCGGCGCGCGTGCGCGCGTCGCTCGGCGCGCAGTTCAAGACCGTTGACTGGCAGGAGGCGAACGCGCCGCTCTTCGCCGCGCTCCAACTCGAACGCCGCACTGTCGCGCTCATCATCGCGCTCATCATGTTCGTCGCCGCGCTCAACATCACGACGACGCTCGCGCTCGTCGTCGTCGAACGCCGCGCCGACATCGCCATCCTCGGCGCGATGGGCGCGCGGGCGCGCAGCATCATGCTCATCTTCGTCTGCGAGGGCGCGATCATCGGCGCGACGGGCGCGCTCTTAGGCGTCGCGCTCGGCCTCGCCGCTTGCTTCCTCGGCGACCGCTACGAACTCGTCTCGCTGCCCGCCGACGTCTACTCGCTCGGCGCGATCCCCTTTCACCCGCGCGCGCGCGACGTGGCCGTGGCCGCCCTCGCCGCCTTCGCCGTCAGCCTGCTCGCCACCATCTACCCGGCGCGCGCCGCCGCGCGACTCCGACCGGCTGAGGCGCTGCGGTATGAATAGAGGTTTCAAGTTTCAGGTTGCAAGTTTCAAGTCAGAGGTTGTTCGGCCTTCAACCTGAAACTTTAAATCCGAAACTCAGACCTTCACTCTTGAAACCCGAACCTTTCAGACTTGAAACTTGAAACCTGAAACTTGAAACCTGAAACTAACAGTTTTTTTGAAGTGAGTGAGTTGCGCAAGGCTTACGCGTCGCCGGGGGGCGGGGTGTTGGAGGTGTTGCGGGGCGTGTCGTTCGCGCTCGGGGCGGGCGAGATGCTGGCGGTGATGGGCGCGTCGGGCGCGGGCAAGTCAACGCTGCTGCACCTGCTCGGCGGGTTGGACGTGGCGGACGGCGGGCGCGCGCGGCTCGGCGAAATCGAGTTGACGAGCGCGGGCGGCGCGGAACTGGCGCGCGTGCGAAACGAGCAGGTCGGCTTCGTCTTTCAATTCCACCACCTGCTGCCGGACTTGAGCGCGCTCGAAAACGTCGCGCTGCCGCTGCTGGTCGCGCGGCGCAAACCGCGCGAGGCTCGCGCGGCGGCGTCGGCGATGCTTGAGGCGGTTGGCTTGAGCGCGCGCGCGTCGCACCGTCCGGGCGAACTGTCGGGCGGCGAACAGCAGCGCGCCGCCGTCGCACGCGCCCTCGTCCACGCGCCCCGGCTCGTGCTGGCCGACGAGCCGACCGGCAACCTCGACGCGCGCGCCGGGGCGGAAGTCGCCGCCCTCCTCTCCACGCTCGCGCGCACGCGCGGCGCGGCCGTCATCGTCGCCACGCACAACGAACAACTCGCCGCCGCCTGCGACCGCACGCTCGTGCTGCGAGACGGGCGTGTGTTCGGTAGTTAGAATGTTTGCACAGGTTCATCCATCGAGTGAAAATTCTGTTGGCGAGAAATCCACGACTTACGAACCCGCTCAAATCACTTCCGCTGGGGCGTGACGCTAACCACCCCGCCGTTGTTAATGATCTGAACGCTCTGGACGTTCGAGTTGTTAGCGTTGATGCTGGCTCCGCTTTTTCCCACCGCATCGGCTGCGGAGGTTTTTTCCGGTTTAGACCAGAGTTGCTTAGCCGAGTTGGCCGCGGAAATTACGGTGCTGAGAACCACTCCCTTCGGGGCTGTCAGCAGCATCGTGCTGAAAATGACTACAGCGGTAGCCAGCAGCCGCTGCTTGTTCCGCGGCTGCTTCTCCTGTTTGCGCGTCAGATGGCCAATCAGCGTACCCTCCACCTCGTCGGCAAAGTCGAGTGGCGTGACCCGCACGGCCTGCTCGGTATCTTCTTCTGAAAACATTTGTGTGTCCTCCCTGCGCTGGCTTCGCCTTGAGCTTTGAACTTGTCAGCGAAGCTCGATGAACGCTTCGGCCGGAAGCTTTCCTTTCGCGACCAGAGTTATCACGTAGTCGCCCTGTTCAAGGAAAATCTCGTCATCGAAATCCTGCCCCTTCTTCCCGCGCGAAGAGGAATAGACCACCTGACCTCTCCAACGGTTGATGACGATGTGGCTGCCGGTCAGTCCCCTGACGGTTAGATGAAAGGTTTTGGTTGATGCGGCTGTGAAGGATTGACCGGAGATTCCGCTACCCGCGAACATAGTTTTGCGCATCGGCAGACTCTGATCCAACCCTGTCTCGGCCGGCTCGTTCTGTTGTTCGGCCTTCCACACTGCGTCACGGAAAATCACGTAGACGACGACAGAGATGAACAGGAGGAGTAAAGCAGCACTATAGAGTCGCCTTTTAAGGCGTGCGAAGTCTTCGCTGCTGACAGTAATCTGAACGGGATGGCTATTGGTGATGTGGCTACTCGAAACACCATGCATAACGAAACCTCCAGCGATGGGTTTGTACTGTCAGCTTGAATGATTTCAATACCTGACAGAGGTCAGCAAAGGTTTGTAGATGTAGCCACGAGAGGTGATGGAAGGGAGAGTAAAGAGACTTGACCTGTCAGGTCTCTTTAGTTACTATCCACGTTCGGTCAAGAAAGTTGCTGCTTTCTTGACCGTTTAACCATCGGAGCCCATCTCTGTTGGTTAACTTAACGAGCGGTTAGTTCAAAGCCTTTTTAGGTTTTGGGCTAACCGTTTTTAGCAACTTACAACGTCAGCGCCTGTCAAAAATCCTGTAAACCAATCTGCCATTCGTGCTTGAAGTCTGGATGCCTCCCAAACACTTGCACTTCTCCAACTCGGAAAGGCATGTCGTTATTCGGACGAAACTTAACTGCTTAAGTCCAACTTGCCGGCACTTTTCCCACACCCCTTTTTTCCGGATGCGACAATTAAAAAAGCCCGCTTACTATCGCGGGCTTGTTTTCTATACCTATGATGCCTGAACTCAAGCCCGCCCTTAGATTATGTGAACCTTAGCCCCCGTATGCCGGCGCGACGGCGTAATTGTATTGCGTGTGATAGTCATGGCTATGTTTCTCGGAGTAGTCATTTCGGCGATTTCAAGACAGCAAATTTGATGCCGGAAAGTGACCTCTCAAATTATCAGGTAATCGCTTACGTTACCCATCTCGATGCCCGGATAAATTCAGTAAATTGAATTTTAGTTCTTCAAAAATTTGGATAAATATGTCGGACTACTTCGGACTACTGATGAGAGTATCTTGTTAATGATTGCAAGGAGAGGATTAAACCGTTTGCGCACAAAAGTCCGCGAAGTAGCTTGTGTGTGATCGTCGCACCATAACTCTATGGCGGATAGATAGAGGGTCAGGAGGTAATCTATTTCCAAGACAGACTCAGCCGGGAGGGAAAACTTTCGTCTATCTTTTCGCCCGCCGCGCGTGCTATAAAAATTGTCGGGCAGCCGGTTGCGCTGCCCGCCCGCCCCAATCTCACCTGCCGGATTTTCACACGCAAGTTTGAGGAGTAAGAATTCGTGAACCATAAAATATTTCGCGGCGCGTTGCTGCTCGCGTCGGTGTGCCTGGTGTCGGCGTCGGTGTCGGCGCAGCAGCCGCGTGCGCGGCGGAGCGGCGGGCTGGATAATTTGTCTCTGCCGTCAACGACGGCGCGCGTGGCGTCGGCCTCGGCGGGCGCGCGTGCGTGGCAGACGTTTGCGCCGGAGGGGGCGGGCTTTTCCGTCTCCGTGCCGGGGCTACCGGAAGAGCCGACGCGTGCGGGGCGCGAGGGCGGGCAAGCGGCCGCGCAGTTTCGCAGTTACCGTCTCACCTCCGGCGGCTTGAAGTATGAGTTCGGGCGCACGGGGCGGATGCCGGAACAACTCGTGGCGCAGGCCGATTACGTGGAGCGATTTTTCGCGGGCGCGTCGCAGGGCATCACGGCCGCGCTCGCGCAGGCGCACCAGCAGGTCAGGTTCAAACTCGTCTCCGAAGAGACCATCTCGCTCGACGGCTACGAGGGGCGCGAGTATGAATTCGCCGCCGCCGGGCAACGCGCCGTCGCGCGCCTCTTCCTCGTTGACGGCTCGGTCTTCGCCCTCAGCGTCATCGGCGCGAACAGCGAGATGACCCCGGAGAACGTCAGCCGCTTTCTCAACTCGTTCGCGCTGGCGCAATAAGAACTGTCCGTGGTCAGTTGTCCGTCGTCCGTTGTTCAATCAAATCGGCAGTAGTTCGCGCGTCAGCCACAAACAACTGACCACGGACAACTGACGACTGCCCACGAACGACGGGCAAACTAACATCTCTTCTGCCTTTCGCCGCATTAGGTTATAATGCGCGCGGGCAGACGTGAGGAGTTTTTTTATCTCTGCTTCCCCGCTCCTGCCACATCACAAAGTTTTCATCAGCGACTTCAGCCAATCGTTTTTATGTTTGAACGCTACACGGAGAAAGCGCGGCGAGTGATCTTCTTCGCGCGCTACGAAGCCTCGCAATTCGGCGCGCCCGCCATCGAGCCGGAACACCTCCTGCTCGGCCTGATGCGCGAAGACAAAACCCTCACGGCGCGTTTCCTCGCGCGCGCACAGGCTTCGCTCGAAGCCATCCGCAAAGAGATCGAGGGTCGCGCCCCGCTGCGCGAAAAGATTTCCACCAGCGTCGAACTCCCGCTCGCGCCCGAAACCAAGCGCGTGCTCGCTTACGCGCACGAGGAGAGCGACCGTCTCCAGCACCGCCACATCGGCACGGAGCATTTGCTGCTCGGCCTCCTGCGCGAAGAGCGTTCGATGGCCGCGGAGATTCTCTACGAGCGCGGACTTCGCCTCGCCGCCGTGCGTGAGGAAGTCGCCCGCGCCACCGGCGCAGACCCGCGCGCCTCGCAGAAGAAAGACACGCCGCACCTCGCGGAGTTCTCACGCGACCTGACCGAAGACGCCGCCAACGACAAACTCGACCCGCTCGTCGGCCGCGACAACGAGATCGACCGCGTCATTCAAATTCTCTGTCGCCGCACGAAGAACAATCCCGTCCTGATCGGCGAACCGGGCGTCGGCAAAACGGCCATCGTCGAAGGCTTGGCGCAAAGGATCATGCGCGGCGACGTGCCTTCGTTTCTGGAGAACAAGCGCATCCTTTCGCTCGATTTGTCGCTCATCGTCGCGGGCACGAAGTATCGCGGGCAGTTCGAGGAACGCCTCAAACAGATCATGCGGGAGTTGGTGGAGAACCCGCAGTACATAGTCTTCATTGACGAACTCCACACGCTCGTCGGCGCGGGAAGCGCGGAAGGCTCGCTCGACGCGGCCAACATCTTGAAGCCCGCTTTGTCGCGCGGCGAGATTCAGTGCATCGGCGCGACGACGCCCGCCGAGTTTCGCAAGTCCATCGAAAAAGATCGCTCGCTCGAACGTCGCTTCCAGGCCGTCAAAGTTCCGCCGCCCTCCGAAGAGGAGGCCGTGCGTATCCTCGAAGGCGTGCGCGAACGCTACGAGGCGTTTCATCAGGTGAGCTACACGGCCGAAGCCATCGAAGCGGCCGTCTACCAGTCGAGCCGCTACATCCCCGACCGCTTCCTGCCCGACAAGGCGATTGACGTGATTGACGAGGCCGGGGCGCGCGTCAAGTTGCGCGTGCGCCGCGAGCCGACCATCGGCGGCGGAGAGCCGCCACAGCGCGGCGGCGCGCTCACGGAAGATCGCCTGCGCTCGTCCTACCTCGTTGACAACCTGACGGGCGCGCGCATCCACGAAGAGGACGACATTCTCGTCTCCGTCTCCGTCACGAAGGACGACGTTGAAGATGTCATCGCGCGCTGGACGGGCATCCCCGTCAACTCTTTGAAAGAAGAAGAGACGCAGAAACTTTTGCGCACCGAGTCGGAGTTGCACCTGCGCGTCGTGGGGCAACGTCCGGCCATCTCCGCGCTCGCGCGTTCCATACGCCGTTCGCGCGCGGGGTTGAAGAACCCGCAACGCCCGGTCGGCTCGTTCCTGTTCCTTGGCCCGACGGGCGTCGGCAAGACGGAAGTGGCGCGCTCGCTCGCGGAGTTTTTGTTCGGCTCGGAGCGTTCGATGATCCGCTTCGACATGTCGGAGTTCATGGAGAAGCATTCGGTCTCGAAGCTGATCGGTAGCCCGCCGGGCTACGTCGGCCACGAGGAGGGCGGGCAGTTGACCGAGCGCATCCGGCGTTCGCCCTACAGCGTGCTCCTCTTCGACGAGATCGAGAAGGCGCACCCGGACATCTTCAACGTGCTGCTGCAAGTGTTCGAGGACGGCATCCTGACCGACGCGCTCGGCAACACCGTTGACTTCAAAAACACGATCATCATTATGACCTCGAACATCGGCGCGCGTTTCATTCAGAAGCGCGGCGCGCTCGGCTTTCAGGCGCACGCCGCCGACACGCGCGAGAAACTCGAAGACATGGTGATGTCGGCCGTCAAGCAGACGTTCAACCCGGAATTCATCAACCGCCTCGACGAGATCATCATCTTCGACGAGTTGCAGGACGAAGAGTTGCTTGAGATCGTCGGGCTGCAAGTCGAGTTGATGAACCGCATGCTGAGCCGCCGCGGCCTCGAAGTGCGCCTGACGGAAGAGGCCAAGCAGTGGATCGTCAAGAAAACCTGCGCCGACCGCACCTACGGCGCGCGCCCGCTGCGTCGCGCGCTCCAGAAATATGTCGAAGACCCGCTCTCCGAAGCGCTCATACAGGGCGAACTCGGCGGCCAGACGCTGATCGAAGTTTATGAAGACGGCGGCGTGCTCAGTCACCGTCCGGCGGGCGTCGAGGAAGTCGGCGACGAGATTTTGATTCACTGAATCGAAGGGAAAAGGGGAAAGGTTAGAGGGAAAAGGGGAACAGCAAGCTCCCTGTTTCGGGGACTTGCGCCCTTGCCCTTTGCCCTTTCCCCTTTTCCCCTTGTATAATGCGCGCCTTTGCTCGACCCGACGGCTGGCAACTGGTGGCGGCGGACGTGAATCCAAGCCTCCGAACTCATTCTTGACTGTAGCCCGTTTCGTGTCTTTGATACATGCCGCCGGCGGGTACACAAAAAAGGATTCGGTTTCCTACTTCCCAAAGTATTTTTCTGCTTTGAGGCAAAAAGCAATTATGCGAATTAACGCGCCCCTGCGGCGCTTTCTGCTGGCCGCGCTGATGATCGGCCAAACGGCGCTGTTGGGCGTCGCGCTTCCACGCGAAGCGCGCGCGCAGGAGCCGCAAGCCACGCCCGCTGCCACCGCCGGACAGCGCCTCGTCGAGAACGTGGACATACAGGGTAACCGACGCAACCGCGACGAGGATTTGCTCTACTACGTAACGACCAAACAGGGCGATCCCTTCAACCCCGATCAAGTGGCGCGCGACCTGAAAGCCCTCAACGATCTCAACTTCTTCAACAAGACGAAATCGCGCGTCCTCACGCTCGAAGGGCCGCGCGGCGGCGTCGAAGTGATCTTCGAGGTCGAGGAGTTGCCGGTCATCCGCGACTTGCAGTTCAACGGCCTGTCGAGCATCAGCGAGTCGGACGTGCTCAAGGCTTTCCGCGAGCGGCGCGTCGGCGTCCAGAAAGAGAATCTGCTCGACCCCGTTAAGATCAACAACGCCACGCGCGTCATCAAGGAACTGCTCGCCGCCTCCGGCCACCCGAACGCGACCGTGAATGCCGACATCGAGAAAGTCTCGGAGTCGTCGTCGGCCGTCACCTTCAAGGTTGACGAGGGCGACCGCGTGCGCGTCGTCGAGATCGAGTTCGAGGGCAACAAGAATTTCAAGGACGGCGAACTGCGCGGCGCGATGAAGTACGTCAAAGAGGCTGGCTTCATCACGCGCTTCAAGAGTCAGGACATCCTCGACCGCGAGAAGTTGGAAGTTGACCTGCGCCTCGTCCGCAACTACATGGCGGGCAAAGGCTACTTGCAGGCGCGTGCGGGCGAGCCGCGCGTCGAAGGTCTGGGGCGGCGTCGCACCGGCTTCCCGATCCTGCCGCTCCCGCTTCTCTCCTCGACCGACGAAGCCCTCCGCATCACGATCCCGATCATCGAAGGCAAGGTCTATCGCCTCGGCGAACTCAAGATCGAAGGCAACTCCATTTTCGACGAGAAGGTGATCCGCGCCGTCATCGGCTTGCAGAAGGGCGACGTGGCGAGCGGCGAGCGCATCTACAAAGGTCTCATCGAAGACCTCAAAAAACTCTACGGCAACAACGGCTTCATCCAGTACACGGCCGAGCCTGAGCCGACCTACAAGGACAACCCCGCGAACCCCAACGAGGGCATCGCCGACTACACCATCACGATTGACGAGGGCAAGCAGTTCACGCTGCGCCGTCTGGAGTTCACGGGCAACACGTTCACGCGCGACAACGTCTTGCGCCGCGAGTTCGTCCTCAACGAGGGCGACATCTATAACCAGTCTTACGTCGAATACTCCGTCCTGCGTCTCAATCAACTCGGCTTCTTCGACCCGGTTGATAAGGACAAGGACGTGGACTTCCGCCAGAACGAGGAAGAGGGTCTGGTGGACGTGAGCGTCAAGGTGCAGGAGCGCGGCCGCCAGCAGATTTCCTTCAACGGCGGCCTCTCCGGCATCGGCGGCTCGTTCTTCGGCCTCGACTACTCGACGAACAACCTGCTCGGACGCGGCGAAAGTCTGTCGCTCAACTTCGCGGCGGGCAACCGCCAGCAGTCGTTCGTCTTCTCGTTCACCGAGCCGCAGATTCGCAACCGCCCGATCTCGGCCGGTTTCTCGCTCTTCGTCCAGTCTTTGAAATTCTTCGGCGAGGGCACGTTCCTCTCGCAGAACCCGGACGCGCTGCAAGGGCTGTCCGGCTCGCAGTTGGACTTCCTCAACACGGGCGACGAAAACCTGTTCACGCAGCGCACGGCGGGCGCGAGTTTCTTTGCGACCGCGCCGCTCTCGGAGTTCTACAAGAAACGCCCGTTCACGCTCTCGACGCGCATCGGCCTCTCCTACTCCATCTCGCAGACGAGCGTCCGCGACCCGGAGGTCAACACCGACCCGGCCAACCCGCAGAACGTCATCCCGGTCATCTACCGGCAGCCGAACATCCTGACCAGCCGCCTCACGCCGAGCGTCGTCTACGACTCGCGCGACGTGCGCGGCGTGGACGCCATCAACGGCAAACAGATCGCGCTGCAATTCGCCTTCGCCGGACTCGGCGGCGACGTCCGCACGTACCAGCCGAGTTTGACCTATCAACAGTTCATCCCCGTCAGGAACAAGCGTTCCAACAACCCGCACGTCTTCGGCTTTCGCCTGCTCGCCGGACACGTCGGGGCGTTTGCGACGAGCGCGAAGATCAGGGAGGCGCAGACCACCTCGCTCTCGTTCATTCAGGGCGTGCCCGTCTACGAGCGTTTCTTCCTCGGCGACGAGTTCACCATCCGCGGCTACAACGTGCGCTCGATCAGCCCCATCGTGCCGATTGACCAGTTCGTCACCTCGCGCAACGTCGTGCTGGCGACGAACCCGTCGGGCGCGGCGATGGCGGTTGACAGCGCGAGCCTGCAAGCACTCGCGCAGCAACTCGGCACGTTCACCGGCCCCGAAGGCGGCAACGTCATCGCCAACGCGTCGCGCGGCTTCCAGCCCATCGGCGCGGACACGCAACTGCTCGGCAACTTCGAGTATCGCGTGCCCATCTTCGGCCCGGTCAGCATCGCGGGCTTCGCCGACATCGGCTCGGCCTTCAACCTGCGCAAGGGCGCGGATCAGATTTTCTCGACCAACTTCCAATCCGACAACCCGTTCCTCGCCAGCCAACTCGGCGGCCTGCGCGGTTCCTTGAGCGGCCTCGTGTTGGAGAAGAACCCGTTCCTCGCCTCTCAGATTTCACTCGACCCGGTGACCGGCTTTAACGTCGGCCTCGTCTCGCGCGACAACCGTCTGGTGACGCGCGAGGAGTTGGACAACGCGGTGCGCTTCGGCCCGACCGACCCGATCACGGGGCTGCCGTTCGGCTTCCAGCGCGTGTTCGTGCGCGGCGAGGCGCAGACCAACACGGCGGTGCGTCTGTCGCAGTCGGTCTTCGACAAGATCGGCGACTTTCGTTCGAGCCTCGGCCTCGAAGTGCGCGTGCAGTTGCCGGTCGTCAACGTCCCGCTCCGGCTCATCGGGTTCTACAATCCGCGTGCGCGTCGCGGCATCGTGGACAACATCCCGCTCTTCTTTCAGGAAGAAAGAATCGGCTACCGTTTCAGCATCGGGCGGACTTTTTAACCGTCTATTGATAAACTGTTAAGGCTGGCGCAACCTACGGCGAGCGAAAAGCACCTAACGTGTGCCACCCAATTCAACTGTAAGGAGCAGTACAAGAAAGACAATGAAACTATTTCGCCTTATCGCCGCCGCCGGTCTCGTCGCGGCCTCTCTCGTTATCTCGGCCTCCGCGCAGACGGCGGCGCGCCCGCAACCCGCCGCTCCCGCTGCTGGGCAGGGCACAGCGCCCGCCTCCACGGGTCGCATCGCGATCATTGATTCCAGCGCGTTCAGCGACGAAAAGGCCGGCATCGGGCGCGTCGTCAACGCCATGAAGACCGTCGACGCGCAGTTCCAGCCCGTGCGCACCGAGGTACAGGGCATGCAGACGCGCTATCAAGCTCTGGTTGACGACATCAACAAGACGAGCGCCGTCGCCGATCCGAAGACGATTCAGGCGAAGACCGATCAGGCCGACACGCTCAAGCGCGACATGGAGCGCAAGACGCAGGACGCCCAGATCGCCATCAAGAAGCGCATGGACGACGTGCTCGGGCCGTTGCAAGAGGACGTCTACAACTCGCTGCAAGCCTTCGCGCAACAGCGCGGCATCTCGATCATCATTGACGCCAGCCGCGTGCCGCTCATCTACGCCGCCGACAGCGTGGACATCACCAAAGACTTCATCGCCGAGTACAACCGGACGAAGCCCGCGACCGCTTCGGCCGCCCCCGCCGGTGGCGCAGCGCGTCCCGCGGGTCGCCCGTAACCGGATCAGTAAGTCGTCAGCAGTAAGCAGTGAGCAGCAACATAAGTCTGCTCGCTGCTTACTGCTTACTGCTTGCTACTACTCGCCGCACACACTCTTATGGACACCGTTCTCGACACGCGCGCCATTCAGGAACTCCTGCCGCACCGCTATCCCTTCCTGCTCGTTGACCGCATCATCGAACTCGTCCCCCGGACGCGCATCGTCGGCATCAAGCAAGTGACCATCGGCGAGCAGTTCTTTCAAGGTCATTTTCCGGGCGCGCCCGTCATGCCGGGCGTGTTGATCGTCGAGGCGCTGGCGCAGGTCGGAGCAATACTCGCGCTGCGCGAGATCGAGCGTCGCGAAGAAAAGCTCGTGCTCTTTTCCGGCATCGAGAAGGCGCGCTTCCGCCAACCCGTCGTGCCGGGCGACACGCTCAGGCTCGAAGTGACGGCGCTCAGGATCGGCTCGCGCATCCAGCGCATGCGTGGCGAAGCGAAGGTTGAGGGGCGCGTCGTGGCCGAGGCGGAGATCATGAGCGTTGTCGCCGAACGCAGCGGCGTCCAGTAAAGCAAAAGGGGAAAGGGTAAGGGGCAAAGGGAAAGGGAAGGCAGATTCTTTCCTTTCCCCCTTACCCTTTCCCCTTTTCCCTTGTTGGGTTATTTATGATTCATCCGACGGCCATCGTCAGCGACAGCGCGCAACTCGGCGAAGACTGCTTTGTCGGGGCGTACTGCGTCATCGGCGACGAGGTGGTGTTGGGACGCGGCGTGCGCGTCGAATCGCACGCGGTCATTGACGGGCGCACGCGCGTCGGCGACGAAACCCACATCTACCCGTTCGTCTCCATCGGTCTCGCCCCGCAGGATTTGAAGTACCGCGGCGAACCGGCCGAGACGCGCATCGGCGCGCGCAACCAGATACGCGAGTTCGTCACCATCCATCGCGGCACGGAAGGCGGCGGGATGCTCACCTCCATCGGCGACGACTGCCTCATCATGGCGCAGGCGCACGTCGCGCACGACTGCATCATCGGCGACCGCGTGATCATGGCGAACGCGGCCACGCTCGCCGGTCACGTCTCGGTCGCGTCGGGCGCAAACATCGGCGCGTATTCCGGCGTCCACCAGTTCTGTCGCATCGGGCGCGAGGCTTACGTCGGCGGCTACTCGGTGGTCGTCAAAGACGCTCTCCCCTTCGCGCTCACCGTCGGCAACCACGCGAAGTGTTACGGCCTGAACAAAGAGGGCATGCGGCGACGCAACTACCCGCGCGAGACCATCGCCGCGCTCCACCACGCCTTTCACCTGCTGCTCTCCGCCCGCCTCAACACCACGCAGGCCGTCGAACGCATCCGCGCCGAGATCACGGACGCGCCCGAAGTGGAAGAGGTCTTGCGCTTCATCGAAACTTCGACGCGCGGCGTGATCAAATAACTCGCGCCCGTCGCCGTCGCGCCGTCGTCGCAATAACTTCGAGAAATAACTGCGACGAAATTAACTGCGACAAAACATGTCCGGGCGGCGTCTGTCTTAAGTGGGAGTTCCAGCCAACACTAATTTGTGAGGTCAGTCCTTGAACCACCACCATGACACGCCGCTGCTTCGCCTCTGCTTCAGTCTCATTCTTTTCTGCTCCGCCGCGACCGCTACTTCGCCGCCCGTTCCGATTGTTGATGAGAACATCGTGCCGCGCTTCGACGCGGCGGCCTGCGCCGTTCCCGTGCCCGAAGGCGAGCGCGTGCGGTGCGGCTACCTGTCCGTGCCCGAAGACCGCGCGCGCAAGGGCGGGGGAAAGGGCGGCGCGGTCATCAAACTTCCCGTCATCATCTTGAAGAGCGACAGCCCGCAGCCCGCTCCCGATCCGGTGCTGCGCACGCTCGGCGGGCCGGGCGCGTCTTCGCTGCGTTTGATCAGGGGGCGACGCGCGTCGCCGTGGCTGCGTGAACGCGACGTGATAATTTTCGAGCAGCGTGGCACGGCCTACGCGCAGCCCGCTTTGACTTGCCCGGAAGTGGACGCCGCCAGGAGCGACAGCGCGCGGCGTCATCTGGACGAGCGTGCATCACTGGCGCGTGAGGTGAGTGCGGCGAGCGCCTGCCGCGCGCGACTCGCCGGTCAAGGAATCAATCTGGCGGCCTACGACAGCGCGGCGAGCGCGGCGGACATCGAAGACCTGCGCCGCGCCTTGGGCTACCGGCAGTGGAATCTGTACGGCGTCTCCTACAGCGCGCGGCTTATGCTCAACGTGATGCGCGACTACCCGCAGGGCGTCCGCAGCGTGGTGCTCGAATCAACTCTGCCGCCGCAGGTGAACTACGACGAGGCCGGGGTAGACGTGGCGGCCGCCACGTTCGACATCATGTTCCAACAGTGCGCCGAGGAGCCGGAGTGCGCGGCGGCTTATCCGAATTTGAAGGAACGTTTTTACGAGATCGTGCGGCGGGCGAATGCGCGCCCGTTTGAAGTCACGGTCAAGCAACCGAACGCGCAACCCGGCGCAGTTGGAGTGACCATGCAACTGCGCGGCAACGATGTGATCGAGTGGGCGATGGATGAACTGGCCTCCGGCGGCGAGTCGATCCAGAAACTCCCCGCGGAGATATTTCGGCTCGCGCGCGGCGACGCGGGAGCGCTCGCGGCCTATGCGGAGTCGAAGTTGAGTCCGGGCGGCTACGCGTGGGGCATGCGTTATTCGGTCTGGTGTCGGGAGGAGATGCCGTTTCAATCCCGGCAGAAGATCAAGGCGCAGTCGCGACGCCGCGACGGGTTGAACGGGTTTAAGATACAGGGCGCGCTGCCCTCGATCTGCGACGCGTGGCGCGTACCGCCCGCGGCGCGCGTCGAGAACGAACCCGTCACGTCTGACATCCCGACGCTGATACTGGCGGGCGAGTATGATTCCTACACCCCGCCCGCGTGGGCGCGGCTGGCGGCGCGAACGTTGAAGCGCAGTTACTTTTACGAGTTGCCGGGCGGGGGGCACGGCGTCGGCTTCGGCAGTCGTTGCGCGCGCGAGGCGGTGGCCGCCTTCCTGAACGACCCCACGCGCGCGCCTCAAGTTGATTGCCTCGCGAGCATGACGCGGGTTAAGTTTCTGATCAAAAATTGAGACCGATGCGTTACGGACTAATCGCGGGCAACGGGAGATTCCCGTTCTTGGTGTTGGAGGGCGCGCGGCGCGCGGGGGTGGAGTTGTCGGTGGCGGCCATCCGCGAGGAGACCGACCCCGCGATTGAGCGCGAGGCGACGCGAGTTGAGTGGGTCGGCATCGGGCAGTTGGGGAAGATGATCCGCTTCTTCAAACGCGAGGGCGTGGGGCAGGCGATTATGGCGGGGCAGGTCAAGCACGTGCAGATTTTCAGCGGCGCGCTGCCCGACGTGCGGATGCTCAAGATGCTCGTCTCGCTCCCGCGCCGCAACACCGACGCCCTCATCGGCGGCATCGCCGCCGAACTCCACAAGGAAGGCATCGAACTCATAGACTCGACCTACTTCCTCCAAGATCACCTCCCCGCCGCAGGCAAACTGACCCGCCGCGACGCGGACGCGCGCGAGCGCGGCGACATCGAGTACGGCCTCGAAGTGGCGCGCGAGATCGCGCGACTCGACCTCGGTCAGACCATCGTCGTGCGCGCGCGCGCCTGCGTCGCCGTCGAGGCGATGGAGGGCACGGACGCCTGCGTCACGCGCGCCGGTCAACTCGCGCGCGGGCGGCTGACGGTGGTCAAAGTCGCCAAGCCGGATCAGGACATGCGCTTCGACGTGCCGGTCGTCGGCCGCCCGACAGTCGAGACGATGGCGCAAGCGGGCGCGACGTGCCTGTGCATCACGGCGGGCAAGACGCTCATCTTCGACCGCGCGGAGATGATCCGGCTGGCCGACAAACACCGCATCGCCGTCGTCGCCGTCCCGCCGGTTTAACGAATGCGGGAACGAGACGGCGACTTGTGGAGACGGATAAACGTTGAGCGTCGCACGCGACCGCGAAGTGAGTCGTCAGGCGATGACCGTGAAGTTAGTCATCAGGTCACGACGGTGAAGTTAGTCGTCAGGCGACGACTGTGAAGTTAAAAGAGCCTGCGGGTAATCCGTTGGCGAGCACGGTCAGGGTCGCAGGCCCGAGGATCGGGTTGCTTCCCCAAGACGGCACGGCGAACGGCGTCGCGATGCCCGCTCCGTAGCCGCCGCCGGGGAAGGCGAAGTGATGGTGCTGTTGATTGATGGGCGACCCGGGCTTGAACGTCACGATGAAGTCCAGCGTCGTCACCAGGCCGGTGTTGTTGTAGTTCAACCAGTAGAGATTGCCGGTGGTCGAGGTGCTTTGTTTGACCTGTGTGACGGGCGCGCTGAATATTTGCTTTGAAACCCAGCACGGGGGAAGGGCGGCGAAAGTCTTTGCCGCAGCTCCCTTGGGGGCGGCTTTTGAAACGCCATTGATTTCTTGTTTGGTTGCCATCGGAATCTCCTTTGAGGTGGTTGAGGTTCGTAGCGAGGCGAGGTCGAAGGTCGTCGGTTGGCCTGTGGGTAAAGCCGGACAAGCGCGCGTAAGCTATTCCCCCCGCCCCGGTTTGTCAACGAAATTCTTTACCCGGCGACTGAACGCCCTCGCGTCGGACGGAAGCCGCCGCGCTTGAGAGCGTGCAAAAAGCCGCGCGCTTCTCAAGATGACAAGCGGGCGAATCCGAAATGAATTGACAGGGTTGCGCGCGGGGCTTAGTCTAACAGGCGGCAGTTTTAGCGTGCGGTCGAGGCTGCTTCCACGCCTTCGTGTGATAACCTCCCCGGCGCGCTTCAGGGTGTTGCCCCAGACGCCCGCCTTCCCGCTCTTAAACAAGTCAACCATAACCCTGCCGGTTTTTGCCCGTTGAGCGGTGAGCGCGCGTAACACCCGAAACCTTCCGAAACGTTTGCAGTAGTGTCCGAACATGCCCGACGATAATTCCCCCATCCCCGGACGCCGGACGGCCGCGCCGAACTCGCCGCCCAACAGGCGACAACTGATTGTTAACCGGCAACTGACCTTTAAGCGACAGTTGACGTTTGCGCGTCGCCTCGTCGCGTCGCTCGTCTTGTTGCTCGGCCTGTTCATGCTGCAAGGCGACGACGCACCCTTCTCGTCGCGCGCTCAAGCGCAGGCGAACATACAGCCGCTCCTGCGCGAACTGTCCGCCGGGGAGATGCACACCTACCGCCTCACTCTGACCAGCGGCCAATTCATCCGCGCCATCTTCGACCAGCGCGGCCTCGACGTGGAGGTCACACTTCTTGACGCGTCGGGGCGCGAACTCTTGCGCGTCAACAACCCGGTCGGCGTGTGGGGGCCGGAGCCGGTTTTTTTTGAGGTGGAGGAGGGCGGCCAGTACACGCTCGTCGTTCGTCCGGCGAAGGCCAACGCCCCGCCCGGTCTCTACGCGTTGACGCTCGACACGCGGAGCATGACGGCGGCCGACAGAAAAAGTCTGCCCGCCGAACGCGTCTTCGCGCAGGCGACAGCGATGCTCGTCGCGCAGACGGCCGACGCCTACAGCGGCGCAATCGTCAAATACGAAGAGTCCTTCCGGCTGTTTCGCGTCGCACGCGACCGGCGTGGCGAGATCACGACGCTCACCACTATCGGCTCGATCAAGGCCGCGCTCGGCGAGGAGCAAAACGCGCTCGCCTACTTCAAAGGGGCGTTACCGCTGTTGCGCGCGGCGGGCGACCGCGAGGGCGAGGCGCGAGTGCTCGGCAGCATCGCGCAGGTCTATTTCGCGCTCGGCAACAAAGAGCAGTCGCTCGAAAATTTTCAGTCTTCCCTCCAACTCCTGCGCGCTCTCGACGACAAACGCACGGCCGGTTACACGCTCGCCAACATCGGGCTGGTGCGCGTCGAGATGACGGAGCGTCGCGACGCGCTGGCCGACTTCGGGCAGGCGTTGGCGTTGCTCCGCGCGGTCGAAGATCGGCGCGGCGAAGCCTACGCGCTCAACCAGAGCGGCCTGCTCTACGCCTCGCTCGGCCAAAATGCCGAAGCGCGTCGCGCGCACGACGAGGTGGTCACGCTCATCCAGAATCTAAACGACTGTGTGGAACTCGCGCCCGCGCTGTCTAACCTCGCGTGGGATTCTCTGGAGGCGGGCGACCGGCAGAAAGCCCTCGAATATCTGAACCAGGCACTCTCTCTGCAACAGAGCCTCGGCGACCTGCACGGGCAAGCCACGACGCTCAACAATCTGGGGTTCGTCTACCACTTGCTCGGCGACCGGCCGCGCTCGCTGCTGCACTTGCGTCAGGCGTTGACGCTGTTCCGCGAGTTGGACGACAAGGCGGGCGAGGGCGACGCGTCCGGCAACTTGATGTACGCGCTCAGGGGCGGCGGGCAGTTCGGCGCGGCCGTCTTTTTCGGCAAGCGCGCGATCAACGCGTATCAGGAAGTGAGGGCGAGTCTGCCCGCGCAGGACTTGATGGCGCAGCAGAGTTTCATCAAGTTGAAAGAGGTCACGTACCGCGAGTTGGCCGACCTGCTGGTCACGCAGGGACGCCTGCTCGAAGCGCAGCAGGTGATCGGCATGCTCAAGGAGCAGGAGTATCAAGACTACGTGCGGCGTAGCGGCGAGGACGCGAACAACGGCGCGCAGAAGAAGGCGACGCTCACGCCCGCCGAGAGCAACGCGGAGAAGAGTCAGGAGGTGCTCGCGGGTCAACTCACACTGCGCGGACGCGAGCGCGGCATCCTCATCTCGAAGCAGGGACGGACGCCCGAAGAGGAGAAGCGGCTGGCTTCGTTGGAGACGGACTTGCAGGCGGCGGGGCAAGCCTTCCAGACGTTCCTCGACCAACTCGGCGAAGAACTCGGCAACACCAAGCAGGCGGCGCGCGTCAACGACCTGCGCGAGTCGCAGGCATTGATGGAAGATTTGCGCGAACTGGGTTCGGGCGCGGTCGCGCTCTATACGGTGGTCGGCGCGGAGAAGTATCGCGTCATCCTGATCACGCCCGACGTGCAGCAGACCGCCGAGTACACGATCAAGGCCGCCGACCTTGAACGCAAAGTGCTGGCCTTCCGCGAGGTGTTGCAGAACCCGCGGCAAGATCCGCGCCCGCTGGCCGCCGAGTTGTACAAAATCATCGTCGGCCCCATCGCCAAAGACTTGAACGACGCGCAGGCCGAGACGCTGATGTGGTCGCTCGACGGCGCGCTGCGCTACGTGCCCGTAGCCGCACTCTACGACGGCGAACGCTACATGGTCGAACGCTTCCGCAACACGGTCTTCACCCCGGCGAGCAACAGTCGCTTGAAGGATCAGCCGGGCGCGAAGTGGAGCGGCCTCGGCCTCGGCGTGTCGAAGGCGCAGGCGGGTTTTAGCGCCTTGCCGGGCGTGCCCGAAGAGTTGCGCGGCATCATCGGCGAGGGCGAGGCCGCGGCGTCGGAGGGCGGCAGCGCGCTCGCGGGCAAAGTTTATCTGGACGACGAGTTCACGGAGGAGACTTTTCGCGCCGCGCTCAGGCAGCGTTTCCCGGTCGTCCACATCGCCAGCCACTTCGCCGTGCAGCCGGGCAACGAGACCGACTCGTTCCTCCTGCTCGGCGACGGCAGCCGCCTGCCCGTCTCGAAGATCAAGACCGGCGTCAACATGTTCGGCGGCGTGGAACTCTTAACGCTCTCGGCCTGCGACACGGCGACGGGCGGGACGGGCGCGGACGGCAAGGAAGTGGAGAGCTTCGCCGTCCACGCGCAACGGCAGGGCGCTAAGGCCGTGATGGCGAGCCTGTGGCCGGTGGCCGACGCGAGCACCAAACAACTGATGCAGAGTTTCTATCGCATCCGCAACGCGCAGCCCGGCATGCCGAAGGCCGAAGCACTGCGGCGGGCGCAGGTCGCGCTGTTGCGCGGCGAAGCGCCCGACGCGGTGGGCAACATCGAACGTCGCGGGCTGATCGCGAACGCGCCGCAACGCGGCGTCGAGGGCGGCGCGTCGGCAAGCGGCGGCACTGCTAAGAACAACTTCGCGCACCCCTTCTTCTGGGCACCCTTCATCCTGATCGGCAACTGGCGTTAGCTTGGGGGTTAAATTTAAGAGACTAAAAAAGCCTCGTTCAATCCATTAGATTGAACGAGGCTTTCGTCAGTTGATGCAGTTGGACGTGTTCGGGCTAGTTGCTCGAAGCCTGTTGCTGTTGCGACGCGGCGCGGGGGTCGTAGGGTGTGGCGAGGAAGCCCTTGGCGACCGACTGCGCGTTGTCGTAGTTGATGCCGGTCTCGACGGCCTTGCCGTACTCGGCCGTGGCGCGCGCGCGGTCGCCCTTGGCGTCGTAGGCGTTGCCGCGTTTGATGCGCGCCCACACTTCGATCCAGGAGGGCTTGAGGTTGCCGTTCAGCGCGGCGTCGAAATGGTCGAGCGCGGGATCGTAGTTGCGCTGTTCGAGGTAGATCAGGCCGAGGTTGTAGTAGACCCACGAGTTCGACTTGTCGAGCTTGAGCGCCTCTTCGAGTTGCCGCTGCGCTTCGGCATACTGGCCTTCGCGATAGAGTTCGATGCCGCGACGGGCGACGACCGAGACGCGCAAATCTTCCGACAGGCGCAGGATTTTATTGTTTGGATCGACGATCACTTCGAGCGGCGCGCCCTGCGACTCGAAGTCGAAGTCCTCGCTCTTCTCGTCAATGCGGACGGTCGTCAGTTGGTTCTGATTGTCGCCCTCGGCGCGCAGCATCACCTCGACGGGCATCCGCAAGCCCTCGAAGTTTTGTTTGACCGTGCCGCGCGCGCGAAACTTGTTCGTGCGCGTGCGGATGATCTGGTAGTCCACCGTGAACTCGGGGACGCCCGTGCCTTCCACCCAGCGCGCGAAGAAGTAGCGCATGTTGAGGCCGATTTCTTTCGTGGCGTGCCGCTCGAAGTCGTCAATCGAGACGCTCTTGCCGCGATTCTGTTCAAAGAACGAGCGCAGCAGACTGTCAAACTTCTCTTTCGAGAGTGTCTCGCGCAGCATGCGGAAGACCATCGCGCCCTTGTAGAAAATGATTGACTGGTACTGCGGCGACGTATCGTCGAGTTGCGAAGGCGCGCGCAGGATCGAGGCCGACTGCTCGAACATCAATGCGCGCTCCTGCATGTCGCGCTGCGTCGCGTCGAGTTGCGCGCCCGTCAAAGACGACTCGCGCAGGGCGAATGCGCTCCACTCGGCTAACCCTTGCGAGAGCCACGCGTCGTCGAAAGATTTCAGCGCGACCGTGAAGCCCCACCACTGGTACGCGGCCTCGCGCTGCAAGCGTTCCTCTTTGGCCGTGCGCGCCGGGTCGAAGAAACTGGCCGACAAAAATTCCATGCCGGGCGCGGCGTAAGCCTCTAGGCTCTCGTCGTCGATCTGCGCGATGGTGTAGCGCGTGCCGAAGGCGGGCGCGCCGTACTGCTTCGAGTAGAACTGCAACGCCTGACCGAACACTTCGCCGAAACGTTCGACGCGCCCCTCGCTCCCCGGCTGCACGAAGAACTGCAACTCGTAACCGCCGATGCGGAGCGTGCGCATCACGTAGCGACCGGCGGCGATGTTGCCGATGAGCGCGGGCTGACGATGAATGAAGTGGTAACGCGTCGTGCCCGCCGCGCCGGGTGCTTGTGTCGGCGACTCGTCGCTCGAACCGGCCACTTGGAAGCCGGTGGGGACGACGACGGTGATGTCGGCGGTGGCGCGGTCGGCCGCGTAGTCGTGGAAGGGAAACCAGCGCGCGGCGTACATCAGGTAAGAGCCTTCGTTGCCGACGTAGGCGAGGCGGCGCGTGACGAGCGGCCCGCCCTCGGCCGAGACGAGCGCGCCCGACCACTTGAAGCGCAGCGTGACCGGCGTGTTCGCCTGCACCACTTCGCCGAGGTCAACGCGCACGTTCGGGCCGATGGACTCCAAGCCCGCCGGGTCTTGCACGAAGTTCGTCAGGGGCTTGCCGTTGCGCTCGACGCTCTCGACTTTGAGCGCGCCGTTCAGTTCAAAGATGACGGAGCGCGTGGTGTCTAAGGGCGTGAAGGTCACGTCGGCGTTGGCGCGCAGGATGTGCTCGGCGGGTCGGAGTTCGGCCTCGATGCGGTAATGGGTCACGTCGAAACGCGTGCCGCCGCGCGGTTGCGCGGACACGTCGGGTGCGGAGGCGAACGCGGCGAACATCGTGACGGCGAGCGCGGCGAGGACGTAAAAACGCGATAAGGAGTTTGACATAGAATCTTTCTCTGGGCGGACGGTGCTTAAATTTAACTTTGCCGGCAATTATACATCCGGCCGCGCCGGAATTGACGGCTTCCCGGCCGCCGGTTCACGGCCGACGCTCTAGCGGGAAACCCTCTGAGGCAATATTCTTCGGCGCGGCAAGCTTTTAGATGTGGCCGGGGCGCAAAGACGTTGGCTGTGCCGGGAGGGAATAAAACGCGTCGCGCGAGGGGCTTCCCGCCTCCGCCGCGGGCAGTCGCAAGGCGGCCGGGCAGCTTCACATGGTCGTCACGAGTTGTGCTTATTTCGTGCTCAACTTGACAGCGGGCGGAACGCGCGTTCATGCTCTCGCTCCGGCAACCAAATCTGACCAGAGACGAGGACTTCTCGCGGCCGACCCGCGCCCGGCCAGACGGGGCGCAACGAGGGGAGGCGCGGTCGAAACTTTCATGGACTACACCGACCCGGCCATCCGCCTCACGCTCCTGCCGCGCGACACCAACCCGCAGGGCACGATCTTCGGCGGCATCATTTTAAGTTACATAGACATCGCGGGCGCGGTCGAAGCGCACCGGCGCACCCAGATCGAGCGGTTCGTCACGGTGGCGATGCGCGAAGTCATCTTCCATCAGCCCGTCTTCGTCGGCGACCTCGTCAGCTTCTACGCACGCACCGCACGCATCGGCACAACCTCGATCACCATCTCTGTCGTCGTCGAAGCCGAACGCTACGGCGGCACGTCCGAGCGCATCAAGGTGACGGAGGCCGAGGTGGTCTATGTCGCCGTGGACGCCAACCGGCGCAAGATGAAGATCAACCGCGACCTCATCAAAGGCGACACGTCCGGCATTGACCAGCACGAGACTTCCTGACGCGCGCTAGTTTAAAGGCGGCACGGGCGTCGTCGGCGGTGGTGGCATTACCGGCGGCGACGGTTTCGGTTGCATTTGCAGTTTCGCAGGGATGCGCGAGGAATGACCGGCGACGAGTTGCCAGCGGTCGGCGCGCCAGACGAAGACGTCCGTGAAGCGGCTCTGGCTCGATACCTCTTTGTCCTCCTTGTCCCGGTAGGCCGTCGTCACGCGACCGAACACCACCGCCGCCTTGTCATAGAGATAGACGCGCATCTCGTCGGGCACGTAAGAGACGAGGCGCGGCGCATCCGGGGCGGGCGGCGTGTCGAGGCTCGCCACGTCTTCCTGCTTCGTCGTGATGCCGCCATTCGCGTCCGTGAAGATGAACTCTTCGGCTTCGACGCGTTCAAAAAAAGCCTTGTCGCGCCGCACGTTGGCTTCGCCGAGGGCGCGCTCCAATGCCATCAATTCCTGCTCGGTCTTGAGTTCCTTGTCCGACTTCTTCGGCGCGGTTTGTCCTCTGGCGGCGACGGCGCAGGCGAGGAGGAACAGGCTGAGAATCAACGTGGCGCGTTTCATATCACAATCTCCTTCGTTAACTGTCCGGATCAACTTTCTTCCGTGCGACGTGCGCGAGCGGCGATCAATTCAGACGCGCTTGCAGGCGGCGGAGTGCTTTGGTGGCCTGCGCGAAGTCGGGCGCTTGCCGCAGGGCGAGGCCGTAGTGGCGCGCGGCGCAGAGCAAGTGGCCGCGCTGCTCGTAGACGCGCCCCAGATTGAAATGCGGGAAGGCGTAGGAGTCGTAGCGCGGCGCTTCGAGGGCGCGCTTGAACCAGCGCACGCAGTTGTAGAGATCGCCCTTGGCGATGAGGTAGCTGCCGATGTCGTTGTAGGGGTTGCCGAAGGTTGGGTCAACGCGGATGGCGGCGAGGCAGGCGTCAATCGCCTCGTCGTAGCGTTGCTCGAAACTGTAGACCCAGCCGAGGAATGTGTGCGCCTCGGCCGTCGGGTAAGTTTCGATGGAGCGACGGTACAACTCGATGGCCTCGCCGTAGGCCGACGCCTGCTGCGCCTCGTACGCGCGCCGGAACAACTCCACCGCCTCGCGCCGCGCCTCGCCGGAAATGTCCTCTTCGTCAAACATGATAAGGCAGTGACAAGTGACGAGTGACGAGTGACAAGTTAAATCAGAAAACTTGTCTTCAACTTGTCACTTGTCACTCGTCACTCGTCACTTTTTAGTTGTCACTTGTCACTTCTTTGAATTCGTCCGTCAACCGCCGGGGCGATTTCTCCGGCGGCGGTGATGGTGTTCATGAGCATGGCCGGTTCGACTTGCGCCTCTTCGGGCTTGAGCAGGAGGCGCGCGTCCTTGAACATCGTGTAGCCGTCGCCGCCGCCGAGCACGTAGGTGTTGACGGCGAGCGTGTAGGTCTTGTTGTTGTCGAGCGGCGCGTTGCCGACGGTGACACTCGTGACGCGCGCGCCGGACGCGAGCCGCCCGTCGTAGGTGAAGCGCAGACCCGACACCTGCGGGAACAAGCCCGCCTCGCGCTCCTCGCGCACGCGGCTGACGCCGTGTTCGAGAGCGGCGCGCAGAGTCGCGCCCGTCACTTCGATTTTCACAATCGGGTTCTCGAACGGGAGGATCGAGAGCACGTCGCGTTTCGAGAGCGCGCCGGGGCCGTAGGTCGTGTTCGAGCGGATCGAGCCGCCGTTCAGGAGCGCCACGTCCGCGCCCGCGTACTTGCGATAGGCGTCAGCGATGAACGAGCCGAGGTTCGTCTCGCGCGAGCGGTTCGTTTCCTGCCGCGCGTCGAGTTCGACGGTGGTGCGGCCGACGGGCAGATCGAGTTCCGCCGCCAACTTCTTCTCGAACTCGCCGATGACGGCGGCGGCCTGCGGCTCGTCCGGAGTCGCATCCGTCACGGGGATGATCTCCCAGTCAACGCTTTCGAGTTCGCCGCCGCGACGGTAGATGTTCAGATCAATGCGGCCGAGGTTGCGCGCGTCCGAACCCATCTTGAAGATCGGCGTGCGCCCCGAAAGCGATTGCAGGACGGTGTGCTCGTGGCCGCCGATGATCACGTCAATGTCGGGGGCGCAGCGCGCGAGCCGCTTGTCGGTCTCGATGGTCAGGTGCGTGACGGCGACGATGGTGCGCGCGCCGCGCGAACGCAGTCGCTTCGTCATCTCGCGCGCCGTCCGGCACGGGTCGCGAAACTCCACGTCCGCGCCGGGCGAAGACGACTGCTTCGTGTCCGTCGTGAGCAGCCCGAAGAGGCCGACTTTGACGCCGCCGAATTCGCGCACGACGAACGGCGGCATGTCGCCGAAGAGTTTGCCGGTCTTGCGGTCGAAGACGTTCGAGCCGAGCCAAGTGAATTTCGATTCACGCATGCGCTCGCGCAACACTGCGTCGCCGAAGTCGAACTCGTGATTGCCGAGCGCGGCGTAGTCGAGTCCGGTCACGTTCCACGCGGCGATCATCTGGCGGCCTTTGAAGATGTTCGAGGCGACCGACGGGCCGAGCGTGTCGCCCGCCAGCAGGTAGAGCGTGTGCGGCGATTCCGCGACGATCTGTTTCCGAAGCGTCGCGATGCGCGCGAGTCCCCCGCGCTTGCCGCGATCCACCGGCGAAATCTGGTACACGTCGTTGACTTGCAGGAGCGTCACGCGGACGGTCTCCCCGACGGCCGCTTGAGGTGTCGGCGCGCCGGTCTGTGCGAAGGTTGAAGCGGCGGCGACAAGAAGCGTGAAAACGAGCGTGAGCGCGGCGCTGCTGCTGCGGCGTTGGCGCGCGGGCGTGTGACGAAACAATGGCATAAGAAAGGTGTCGTTCTCCTCGAAAGTTGACCCGAAGCAGGTCTCTTGATTTTCTCTCGCGCCGGAGCGCGGCGGCGCATGTTTCCCCTAGCGCGCCGGACGGCGAAGGGGCGGTTAGGTTGCGCCGGAGCGTCTGAATTATACTCGCCGTACACGAGCCGCGCCACACTCGATAATTTGCGCGCGTCCCGTCCGGAAAGTTCACCCGGCGAAGTCAATCATCCGTCACCATTATCTCAAGCACAAACATTCCATGCCGCCATCAAAGAGCCTCCAAGTCAAACTAGCAGACGACCACGCGAACGGCGCGAACGCCGCCGACGCCACAGCCTTTTGTGTCTTCACGGACGAGCCGCGCCTGCCCGTCGCCGCGCATCTCGACGAAGCCGCGCGCCGCACGATTGAGGATTTACTTCGCGCGGGAGAGTTCAAAGGAGAGGCTGATGATGCGCTCGTCATTCACACCACGGACGCCGCGACGCCGGACGCCGCGCGGCGCGTGCTGCTCGTCGGCCTCGGCAGTCACGAAGACTTTACGCGCGACGCGTTGCGACGTGCGGCGGGCGTCGCCGTGCGCCGCGCGCGGGAGGCGCGCGTCAAGCATCTGCGTTTCATGTTGCCTGACGTTGCGTGCGGCGACGCGCCCGAACTCGCGTGCGCCGCCGCCGAAGGTGCGCACCTCGGTTTCTACGAGAACGACTTTTACCAACAGCGCGAAGCGGGAGATGAGTCCACACTCGAACACTTCACCATCGTCGCCGCTGCGCCTGACGACGCGTTGCGCGACTCGCTCGAACGCGCGCGCGTCGTCGCCGAAGCGGCGAACTGGGCGCGCGCTCTGGCCGACGAACCCGGCGCGAGTTTGCCGCCGCGAGAGTTTGCGCGCCGCGCCGCCGAGATGGCCGCGGAGTTCGGCCTCGCGGTCGAGACGCTCGACGCGAGCGAGATACGCGCGTGCGGCATGGGCGGCCTGTGGGGCGTCGGGCAAGGTTCGGACGAGCCGCCCGCGCTCATCGTCTTGCGCTACGAGCCGGAGGGCGCGAGCGACGAGGACGAGTTGTGGGCGTTCGTCGGCAAGGGCATCACGTTCGACACGGGCGGCATCTCGATCAAACCCGCGCAGAAGATGGAAGAGATGAAGTCGGACATGGCGGGCGGTGCGGCCGCGCTCGGCGCGTTGCGCGCCTGCGCGGAGTTGAAGTTGAAACGGCGCGTCGTCGTCGTCGTCCCCACGGCCGAGAACATGCCGTCGGGACGCGCGCTCAAACCCGGCGACGTGGTGCGCACGCTCGCGGGCTACACCATCGAAGTCGTGGACACGGACGCCGAAGGCCGCCTCGTCCTCGTGGACGGCATCGCCTACGCGCGCTCGCTCGGCGCGGCGCGCATCGTTGACCTCGCCACGCTGACAGGTTCGATCATCGTCGCCCTCGGCGATCACCGCACCGGACTCTTCTCGAACGACGACGAGTGGGCGGCGCGCGTCGAGACGGCGGCCGCGCGCGCGGGCGAACCCGCGTGGCGCATGCCCGTGAGCGACGACTACAAGAAGAAGATCGAGAGTCCCATCGCCGACTTCAAGAACTACGGCGGCCGACCCGACGCCACGGCCGCCGCCCTGCTGCTTAGCAAGTTTGCCGCCGACACGCCGTGGGTGCATCTCGACATCGCCGCCACTTCATGGCACGAAGAAGCGCAGCCGCACGTGCCCGCCGGGGCGACCGGCACGGGCGTGCGCACTCTGGTCGAACTCGTGCGGGGGTAACAGTGAAGACTGTCAGTAGTCAGTTGTCAGTTGTCCGTGGTCAGTTGTTCAAGAATATGTTTAGAGACTCGGATGATAACCACACGCAACTGACAACTGACCACGGACAACTGACAACTAACGGCTCCCCGCTCATCGTCCCTCCGTGGTGAAGATTTTTTATGTTGTCTCAAGAAACAATTTTCCTGACGGGATTCCCCGGCTTCATCGCGGCGCGTTTGATCGAGGAGTTGGCGCGGGGCGGCGCGCGTTTTTTGCTGCTGGTGCAGCCCGCGTTCGTGTCGCGTGCGCGCGAGGAGATCGCGCGGCTGGCAGGTTTGACGGGCGCGGGCGAGGGGAGTTTTCAGATCGTCGAGGGCGACATCACCAGCGGCGCGCGTCTGGGGATGGGCGAGGCGGAGTTTGAACGGGCGCGGGCGGAGACGACCGTGCTGTTTCATCTGGCGGCCGTCTACGATCTGGGCGTGCGGCGCGAACTCGCGATGCGCGTCAACGTTGAAGGCACGCGCAACGTCAACGAGTTCGCGCGCGCGTGCCCGCGTCTCACACGCTATCACTACGTCTCGACCTGCTACGTCGCGGGCTTGCGCACGGGCGTGATCCGCGAGGACGAGTTGGAGCACGCGGCGGGCTTCCGTAATTTTTACGAGGAGACGAAGTATCTCGCCGAGTTGGAAGTCGAACGTTTAAAAGGTGAGTTGCCGTTGACGATTCATCGCCCGGCGGTCGTGTGCGGCGATTCGCGGACGGGCGAGACGGCGAAGTACGACGGCATCTATTACCTGATCAAGTACCTGCGCATGTGGCCGGGGCTGTTGTCGCTGGCGAACATCGGCAACCGCGACGTGCGTTTGAACGTCGTGCCGGTTGATTTCGTGGTCGCGGCGATGGCGGCCTTAGCCCGCGACGAACGCGCCGCGGGACAGACGGTGCAACTGGCCGACCCGCACCCACTCACCACCGCCGAACTCTTCGAGACGATCTCGCAGGTGCTCGCGGGGCGCGGCTCGCGCGTCCGCCTGCCGAAGCCGCTCGTGCGCGCCACGCTCGGACTGCCGCTCTCGGAGAAGTTGACGAAGCTCCCGCGCGTCGGCGTGCCCTACTTCTTCCTCAAACAGACCTACGACTCTACCCGCGCCGTCGAGTTGCTCGCGCCGCACGGCGTCTCCTGCCCGCCCTTCCCCTCGTACGCACGCGCGCTCATCGAGTTCGTCGCGCGCCACCCGAAGCTCTGAGCCTTAGATCAGCGCGAACCTTTAAAACGTATGAGCATTTGACACGCGTCGGATTTAGAATTATTCTAAATCCACTGAATCAAGATGACTGCGGACAAAAAAGATCGGGGGCGGGACGACGGCGACGGTAGCGGCGGGTTGACGCCGCAGCGGCGGGCCGTGCTGCGCGTGGTGCGCGAGAGCGACAGCCATTTGACGGCGGCGGAGATTTTCGCGGCCGCGCAAAAACTCCTGCCGAAAATCAGCTACGCGACCGTCTACAACTCGCTGCGGTATCTGAAAGAGGCGGGGCTGCTCGGCGAGATCACGTTCGGCAACGCGGCGAGCCGTTACGACCGCGAGACCGCGCGCCACGATCACGCCGTCTGCACCGCCTGCGGCAAGTTGCTCGACTTCGATCTGGCCGAGACGTTGGGGTTGATGAAACTGGCCGCACGCCGCTCGCGTTTCAAACCCGCATCCATCCACCTGACGCTCGTGGGCTTGTGTCCCGATTGCAGCGATCAACCGGCCGCGTCGCGCAGCGGCGGCGGGCGTCGGAAGCGTTGAAATATATCAGGCCGTGCCGCACGAAGCTCTAACAGCCGCACGCGCCCGCATTACATATAACGAGGGAGAATATTGGAAATGACTCAGACAGCGATGGTCGGCCAGCAGGCCCCGGATTTTGACATGGCTTCGACGAAGAACATAGAGAAGCTCGACGAGAACGTGAAGCTCTCCGACTACCAAGGCAAATGGTTGGTGCTGCTTTTCTACCCGCTCGATTTCACTTTCGTGTGCCCGACGGAGTTGACGACCTTCAGCGAGCGTTACGACGATTTCGAGGGCATCGGCGCGGAAGTGATCGGCGTCTCGACCGACTCGGTCTTCTCGCACCGCGCGTGGCTCAACACGCCGCGCGACAAGGGCGGCGTCGAGGGCTTGCGTTACCCGCTCGCGGCGGACGCGACCAAAGAGGTCGCGCGCAGCTACGGCGTGCTGGTCGAAGACAAGGGCATCGCTTTGCGCGGCCTCTTCGTGATTGACCCGGAAGGCGTCCTCCGCTACGGGGTCGTGCATGATCTGAACGTCGGGCGTTCGGCGGAAGAGACGCTGCGCGTGATTCAAGCCTTGCAGACGGGCGGCCTCTGTCAGGCCGAGTGGAAGCCGGGTCAGAAGACGCTGGCGGCTTAAGAGCAGTGACGAGTGACATGTGACAAGTTAAAAAAACAGTGACAAGTGATAAGTGACAAGTGACAAGTTGAAGACAAGTTTCTTTGCTTTAACTTGTCACTTGTCACTTATCACTCGTCACTGTTTTCGAGAGGTGAGTTATGCCGAGGATCGGGACGGAGATGCCGTCGCTGGAGGGGGCGACGGAGTGGTTTAACGCTACGGGCGCGGCCGCCGCGGCGGAGGCGAAGGGTCACCCGACGCTCGTTCATTTCTGGTCGGTGAGTTGCCGCATCTGCAAAGACAACATGCCGCACGTGGCGGCGTGGCGCGACATGTTCGACTCCTTACGCGTCATCGCCATCCACATGCCGCGCTACGAGGCCGACACGGACACAGAGACGGTGCGCGATGCCGTCTCGCTCAACCACATCACAGAGCCGTGCGCCGTGGACAACGAGCACAAGCTGCGCGAGGCGTTTGAGAATAAGGAGGGCTACGTGCCCGCCTATTACCTGTACGACGGCGAGGGCAAGCTGCGGAGTTTCGCGGCGGGCGAACGCGGCTTGAAGATGGTCGGGCCTGCGCTCGAACGCCTGCTCGCCGCGCAGCCGGGCGGCAAGTCGCTCTTCTAGCGCGGCGCACGTCACGATTGATGAAAGTGAAGCGGGCGATCCTTTTGAAAGGATCGCCCG
>JAUZFQ010000228.1 GCA_030838445.1 Pyrinomonadaceae bacterium
GTGATTTTCTCGAAACCGCCTTCGACGAGGCGCGTCTCGCTGAGCGCGTAAGGCAGCGCGGAGAGGGAACGCTGCAACGCCGACGCGTTCGGCAAGGTGTTGCGCGCGCCGTTTTGCCGACCGATGAACGAGATGAAGCGACGAGCCGGATCGTAGTCGTTGGTGTAGGTGACGACGTTCGACGCGTCTTTTGCCGACGCTGCTCGCGCGGCTTGCTGAAACGCGCCCGCCGTGCCGAGCGTCCGCGACGCGGCGCGCTCTTGCAGGCAGCGACGCACCTCCCCCGCGCCGCCGATGATGAGATGGTCGCCGACGAAACTGGCCGCGCCCCGCTCCGCGTCCGCCCCGACCCACATCTCCGCCTCGCCGACACGCTGGCTTTTCACGCCCGCGCCGAGTTGTTTGCGCACCAGCGACTGCAAGGCTTCGCGGTCGCGTATCGAGGCGATGAGGACGAGCGATTCGCCGTCGCTGTCAAGTCGCACCGTGGCGACCTCCGGCCCGGCGGCGCGTAGAAAATCGTGCGGGGCTTCAATGCCGAATGGCTTGAGGGACTCTACGAGCAACACGTCCAGCAAGCGCCCGATGAACGGCGCGATGGTGATCTCAAGTTGGGAAGAGATAGCGGCGTTCAGCCCGCGCCAAGCCGCTTCCGGCTCGCGGTAGTTGTAGACGGTGAGTTGATTGGTGTCGGCGGGCAAGAGATCTGCGGCGTGGAGTTTGCGCTCGCCTGACGTTGCCAGCGACGTTTGCAAACGCGCGGCGAGTTCGTTTTGCAGGTTGAAGAAATAGTTGTCAACCACCGCGCCTTCCGCGATACGTGAACTCCACGCCGCGCCGCCGAGAATTCGGGAGGTGAGTTGCGGGATGAGAATGGCCGCCGCGCTCTGTGAGTTCGGGTCGGACGCGAGTTGGGAGAAGTAGGTCATGGCCGCCGTCTCCAACAGCCTGCGCGCGCCGGCGGGCGAGACGTAGCCGAAGGCGAGAGAACCGGCCGCGTTCATCCGCCCGCGCATCTCCGCCAGTTGCGCGTCGTCCGCGAGAGACGCGCGCTCGCCCTTGCGCACGGCGAGGCAGGCGCGGACGGTCTCCTCGTCGTTCCCGACAATCGCTACGCTCTCCAAGATCGCCGCGATGATCTTTCGTTTGCCGTCCGGCGTCGTCCACGTGAGGAAAGTCGCGCCGTCGGCGTCCGGCTGCTGGACGACCGGCTCGCCGTACTTGCGACGCGCGTAGTTGCCGATCAGTTTGGTGACGGCGGCCTCGACGCGCCGCGCGCCCGTGTGAGTTTCCGCGACGAGCGCGATGCGCGGTTTGATGTCGCGCACCGTGCTCGATTCCTCCGTCACGTCGAAACCGAGCACGGCGACCGCCGCCTGCGTGCGCGAGAAGACGACCGTCTCGGCCGACCCGATGCCGCTCCACGCCGACAGGCGACTCAGCCAGCCGAGCCTGCCGATGTTCGGACTCAAGCCCGCGGGCGGGGCGAGCGCTTGCCATGCGTCTGTCGAGGTCAGGCCGCTCACGATGTCGGGCAGGCTGTTCGCTTCGAGGTAAACGAGCGATTCGGCGGGCACGTAGGCAGACATGTCCACGGCCTCAGGGCGATTCCACCAGACCCACGCGCCGAGCAGAAGGACGAGCGCGATTATTGTGAAGGCGATCCTCTGCGGCCAACTTTTCATCCGAGCATCCTACCTTTCGGCAACCGGACGAAGCAAGAACCGCCGTTTTCGGGCGGCCGTCTTGAAAGAAAGTTCACCCTTTTTCATAACTGGAAGTGCCGCCCCTTTTTTCCAGAAAGTTACACAAACAGGTCAGTCTGACGGAACAAGGGTTTGTAAAATCTACAAGTTAAACAATCAAAATAGATGTTGACACTACTAAACGCGATAGTTTATATTCCTTGTTGACGGTGGGAACCACATTCCCGCCCTGATTGATAAGGCGTTGCCCAGTCTCCAGCAAAAGCTACCAACGCGTTCATGCCCGACGGATGACGTGTGCGACTGGCGAGTCCTTTTCTTTGAAACTCAGCCGATAAAGGCACACTCCGCGCGAGCGGAGGTCGCAAAGCCCACGGGAGTCGGAGACGGTCACAAGCCGTCTTTGACTTGGCCGGGTTGCCGAAGGTGAGGCGGCTTGCGCCGAAGACACCCCGGGGCGTCTGCAAGAGGCGCGGCAGTTTTACCCGCCAACTTCACTCCTGGTGAAATAAGTTAGTTCCGACTCCGTGCGTCGTCCGCCTCGCTTTATCGCACCGCTTCTCTCCTGATTCCAATAGCGGCGTTCAACCCGTTCGTGCCATGTCAACGAGACGCCTACACCACAGCCGCGACCACATGAATCCCACTCCTTATTCGCCTTCGACACCCGCCACGCGCGACGTTCGTTCCAGAGCGCGCCGCATACGCGCCCGCCTCCGGCGAGACCAACGCAGAAGAGCACGGAAAGTTTCCGGGGAAAAATAGAAAATGTTTGGAAGAAAAAATTCTAACAAAAAAAATCTGGTCGGCCTCGACATCGGATCGAGTTCGGTGAAAGCCGTCGAGTTGCAAGGCAAGCCGGGCAACCTCGTCCTCGTCAACCTCGGTCAGGAGAGCTTGCAGCCGGACACGGTGGTTGACGGGCAGATCATGGAACTCAATTCCGTCTCCCAGACCATCGCCAACGTTTTCGGCTCGCACCAGATCAAGACCCAGCGCGTGGCGGCGGGCGTCAGCGGAAGTTCCGTCATCGTCAAGAACATCATCGTCCCGCCGATGAGTAAGGACGAGCTGGAAGAGTCCATTGACTGGCACGCCGAGGAGCACATCCCCTTCGACATCGCCGACGTGAGTCTGGACTATCAGGTCGTCGGTTCGAGCGACGACTCGCTGCACGTCCTGATGGCCGCCTGCAAACGCGACTTCGTGGCGAACGTCAAACAGGTGATCCAACTCGCGGGCAAATTCCCGGCCATCATCGACGTGGACGCCTTCGCGTTGCAGAACTGCTACGAAGTCAACTACCAGCCGACGCCGGAACAGTCGGTCGCGCTCCTGAACATCGGCGCGTCCACGATGAACATCAACATCCTGCACGGCGCGCGCAGCGTCTTCACGCGCGACGTTTCGGTCGGCGGCAACCAGTACACCGCGCTCCTGCAAAAAGAGTTGGGCTTGACGTTCGAGCAGGCCGAGGCGGTCAAGCGCGGCGGGATGGCTCCCGGCGAAACCGAACGGCGCGACATGGCGCAGGTGTTGGAGACGGTCTCTGACATCCTCGCGCTCGAAATTCAAAAGACGTTCGACTTCTACCGCGCCACCTCCGACGACGGCGAGGGCACGGTGCAGAAAATATTGATCTCCGGCGGCGGCTCGAAGCTGCCGGGGCTGACGGAATTCTTGGCGAACCGTTTCGGCGTGCCCGTCGAAGCGTTCAACCCGTTCCGCCAGATTAAGGTTGACGCGCGCCGTTTCGATCCGGAGTACATGCGCGAAGTGATGCCGGAACTGGCCGTGGCCGTCGGGCTGGCTTTGAGAGGAGTGGAGGCTTAAATGATCAAGGTCAACTTACTGGACTCGGTCACGGACAAGACCAGCGTCGCTGCCATCGAGACGCGCGTCGCCAACCCGCGCACGCAGGGACGTCTCGTGCTGCTCGTCGTCGTCGCCCTGCTCGGCATGGCTATCGTCTTCGACTGGACGAGCGCGAACTCGGCGCACGCCGAAGTGACGGCGGAGTTGAAGCGACAGGAAGAACAGGCCGCGCGCATGGAAGCCATCAAGAAAGAGCAGGCCGAACTGGAGAAGAAGACGCAGGAGATTCAGACGCGCATTGACGCGATCAAGAAGTTGCGTTCTTCGCAGCAAGGGCCGGTCGCGGTGCTGTCGGCCATCAACGAGCGGCTGCCTAAGATTCCCGACTTCCGTCTCGAAAGCATCGAGCAGAAGGGCGGCGAGTTGATCCTGAAAGGCGACTCGCCGAACGAAACGGCCGTGACGCAGTTCGGGCGCAGCATGGAATTCTCCTCCGGCCTCTTCTCGAACGTCAGCATCGAGACGAAACGCGAGTTGCTCGATAAGGTCAACGGCAGCACGCCTGCTCCGGCCGCCACCTCCGCCACCGACGATCCGACGAAGCCGGTTGTCAAACTCGACACCGTGACCTTCACCTTGAAGTGCAAGTACACGCCGCCGGGCAGTCAGACATCCGCGCCTGCCGGTAACGCGAAGCCGTCCGGCGCGGCCGCCCCCGCCACCGCCGCCGCTCCTGCCCAAGTCGCCAAGAATTAGCACGTCGTCTCTCGACCTCGCGCCCGAAGGGAACTGACACTCATGTTGAAATTAGACGCACTCCAACAAAAACCCTGGTACTTACAGCTCGCGGCGTTCGGCCTCGTCGCCCTGCTCGTCTACGGCGGCTTCTGGTATTTCGTCACCAGCGGCACGCGCGAAGAGACGAAGACGCTCCAAGCGAAGGTTGACACGCTGCAACAGGAGAACGCCCGCGCGCAGATCGCCTCGCAGCGACTCAACGACTTCAAGGCCACCTACGCGCGCGCGCAGGCCGACTACGAAGACTTGAAGGCGCTCCTGCCCGAACAGCGCGAACTGACGACCGTCTTGCAGGGCTTGCAGGATCGCGCCCGCGGCCGTCTCTCCGTCACGCGCTTCACGCCGAAGGAAGACGTGCAGCAGGACTTCTACGCGGGCAAGCCCGTCGAGATCGAAGTCTCCAGCACCTACAACAACCTCGGCGCGTTCTTCGCGCAGATCGCCGCCTACCAGCGCATCGTCTCGATCAGCGATTTCAAACTCTCGCGCATGAAAGAGCAGAACGCGGGCAAAACGGTTGACGCGCAGTTCTTGCTGACGGCCTACTACGCGTCGAGCGAGAAGCTCCAGAACACGCCGAAGCCCGCCGCGCCGCAAGTGCCCGCCGCCGCGCCCGCTGCTGCGCCGAGCGTGCCTGCCGCGAAGTAGTCACCCGACACGAGCGCCGCGAGGGAACGCGGCGCGAAGACTCACTCAGGAACAAAAGAGATGAACTACAACAAGATGATCAAGCAGACCTTGCAGGCGGCGTTGGCCGCGGGCGTGCTCGTGAGCTTCGCTGCCGTCGGCGTCGCGCAAGAGGCGAGCACCACTTACCGCGGCGCTGGGCGCGACCCGTTCACGAAGTACAAGCCGCCCGTCAAGCGCGTGAAGCCCGTGGCGCAGCCCGTCAGCGCGCCCTCCATCGAACAGCGCATCGCCGCCTACAAGACGCAGAAGGCCATTGCGATGAACGCGCAACTGCCCGCCCCGAAGCCGACCACCGCGCTCCTCCTCAGCGAAGCACAAGTGACCGGCATCTTCCGCACCCCGCGCGGCTACGCGGCGATGGTCGAAGCCAAGCCCATCAAACTTTCTTACGTCATCTACCCCGGCGAAATTTTCTACGACGGGATGCTGGTCGCCATCGAAGAAGACCGCCTCGTGTTCCGCAAGGAGACGAAGTGGAGCGACGGGCGGCGCGAGATGAACGTCGAGATGAAAGCCCTCGGCGCGGCGAACGCGGTCAAAGACACTTTGACGACCGCCAACGCCCCCGCCGCCACCGCACCGACCACCCCGGCCGCGTCCAAAGCGAAAGAAGAAGGCGCGCCCGCTCAAGACAAGAAATAAGTTTTCCCACCTGTTCGTCCCGCGCGCCTGCGGAAGCCTGAGCCGACCGGCGCGCGCGAACGAACTCGTCTCCCGTCGCACACCCTTGAGGATTCCCGCCTGCTTCGATCCCCACGGCCTGTGCTTCCGTTATTTGGCAAGACAAACCCGCCGGCAGCTTTCGCATTGTGCGGCGCGCGCTTTTGAAGAGTCTCCTCCGCGAGACTCGCACGAGCGTTAGCGCGTGGCGTAGAGCGGCCGGTCACTCCTGACAAAGGAAAAGAAAATGCTCAATCAGCAACACCCGCTCTCGGCGGTCATAAATAGGGGCGCGCTCGTCCTCTTCCTTTTATGCTCGTTATCAACTTTCTCGCTGGCTTCAGGCTCGCGCCTGCTGACCGGCGTGCGCACGTCCGTCAACGGCGACGCAACGCGGATCACGTTCGCCGGGACAGCGCCTCTCGCTTACGGCGTGCGCCGCGTTGACGAACGCACGCTCTTGGTCGAACTCCCCGGCGTTGACGCGTCGCGCCTCGCCGCTTCATACGCACCGGCGTCGCCGCTCGTCGCCGGTCTCACCGTGCAGTGCGCGACTGACAAAGACGGCGCGCCCTTCGCACGCCTGCGCGTTACCCTGCGCGCCACCGCGCGCGACCGCTCATTTCTCGACGCCAACGAATTAGTCCTCGAACTGCGCCCGACGGAAACTCCGGCGCAGCAGCCGCAACAGCAGGACGGCGCGCGCGCGGCTCACGCTCCCGCCGCCGATCAACAGACGCCCAAGACCTCGCCCACGCCCGCCATCAGCGCGGCGAGCGGCACGGGGCAGCAGTCTTCGCAGGGACAGCAGTACGGCCAGTACGGTTTCGTCGGCGAGCCGATCAACCTGAACGTCGTCAACGCAGACATCCGCGACATCCTCAACTACATCACCGAGCAGTACGGCGTGAACTTCATCATTGATTCGTCGGTCGGCGCAGTCCCGGTCACGGTCAACGTCACGGAAGTGCCGTGGAATGTCGCGCTCAATTCGATCCTGCGCGCCAACCGTCTTGGGATCGAAGTGACGGGCAACATCCTGCGCGTCGCGACGCTCAAGGTGCTGGCCGAAGAGGCCGAGGCGCAAGCCTCCATTGACGAGGGTCGGCTGAACGCCGCGCCGCTCGTCACAGAATTCATCCGTCTCAACTACGCGCGCGCGGTCGGCACGCTGGCGCAGGCCGCGGGTTCGACCGGCGGCTTCTCCGGCGGCGCGAGCAACGACAGTTTCTCCGGCGGCTCCGGCGGCGACGCCACGGGCAAGAGCGGCGACAAGGGCATCCTCCCGATCATCTCGCGCCGCCT
>JAUZFQ010000258.1 GCA_030838445.1 Pyrinomonadaceae bacterium
ACCGTCTCTTTCTTGGGGAAATACTTGTTGCGAATCTTCTCCGCCAACTCTTTCGAGACGGTGTTCGAGGGCACGCTCACGTCAACGCCCTCGCGGCGCACTTCCTCGATGAGGCGTTTCGATTCGAGCTTGAGTTCTTTGGCGAGATCGTAAATACGAACTTTGGACTGAACGGTCATGCACTTCCTTCTCGACGCTTTGGTAGAACGGCGTCGCGCGCTGTAAAGGTTGAAGGACTCTCGCCCTTGCTCCACCTCTCGAACGGCGCGCGACGCTTAAGTAAAGCGCCGGGACACGTGCCGCGAGAGGCCGTCTAAGGCGAGTTGCCGCAGGCCGCGCCGCCGTGGGGGGCGACGCGCCGGGGGCGGCTATTCTGCGCTGCCCGAAGCATCTTTCTGCTCTTCTTCGGCAACGTCTTTTTCGTCGTTCGACTCGACCCGGTATTCGGGCGCGGGCGCGGACGACGCTTGCACTTCAGGCGCGGAGGCTTCCGACGCCGACACGCTCGGCGCGAACGGCTCGTCGTCCTCGACGGGCGCGTCGCCTTCCTCCGCTTCTTCTTCGTCGGCGATGAGCGCCGCGTCGGTCGAGGTCATGTCGGCCGCGGGCGTGATGGTGTCGGCGCGCAAGTCGCGCCCCGCTTCCTGCAACACCAACTCGTCCACGGACATCTCTTCAACTTCCGTCGAGGCCACAGGGTCGGCCGACTCGGCGGCTAAAATCTCCGACTCGGCCTGAAACGGCGTGCCGCCGCGCACGGCCTCGTCGTAACCCTCGTTGGTCATCTCGTTGGAAGGCTCGACTTCGCCCGGATCAATTGTCGGGTCGAGTTCCACCGAAGCGGCGTGCTGTTCGACGTTGCCGTCCTCCGGCGTCGCGTCGCCAATCGCGTCGGTCAACTCTTCCGCGGCGGCTTCGACCTCTGCCGCATCCGTGCTCCCGGCGTCCTCGCCCGCCTCCTCACCATCGCCGCCCTGCTTGCTGCGCTCGCGCGCGGCGACGACGCGTTGCGCCGAATCGAGAATGGCCTGCGCTTCGTCGAGCGAGATGTCGAGATACTCGGTCAGGTCGTCGAGCGAAGTCGCGGCCAACGTGTCAATGTCTTCGATGCCGCGTTCGGCGAGCGCGGCGGTGGTGGCCGCGTTCACGCCTTCGAGCGCGGTCAAGGGGACTGCGCCGCCCGAAGCGATGAGCGCGCCCATCTGCTCGGCGACTTCCTTCTTCAGTTCCTCTTCGCTGCGGATGTCTATGTTCCAGCCGACGAGTTTCGTCGCCAGCCGCACGTTCTGCCCGCGCTTGCCGATGGCTAAACTCAACTGATCCTCGTTGACGATCACTTCCATCTGCCTGCGCTCGATGTCCGTGATGCGTACCTGATTGACTTTCGCGGGCGACAGAGCGTTCGCCGCAAACACCGAAGGCTCGTCCGACCACTCGATGATGTCGATCTTCTCGCCGCGAAGTTCGCGTATGATCGCCTGCACGCGCGAACCCTTCATGCCGACGCACGCGCCCACCGGGTCAACGTCGCGCTCGTTCGAGGCGACGGCGATCTTCGCGCGTTCGCCCGGCTCGCGCACGGCCGACTTGATGATCACCGTCTCGTCGTAAATCTCCGGCACTTCCATCTCGAACAGGCGGCGCAGCAGTTCAGGGCTTGTGCGCGAGACTTCAACCTGCGGCCCCTTCGCTTCCTTCGCCACGTCGTTAATCACGACGCGGATGCGCTCGCCCTGTCCCCACTGCTCGCCGCGCGACTGCTCTTTGCGGTAGAGGATCGCTTCGACCGTGCCGAGGTCAACGATGATGTCGCCGCGCTCGAAGCGTTTGACGTAACCGTTGACGAGATCGCCGACCTTATCAATGTATTGCTCGTAGACGTTGGCGCGCACGGCGTCGCGCACCTTTTGGAAGAGAATCTGCTTGGCCGTCTGCGCGGCGATGCGCCCCATCTCCTCCATCGGCAAGGGCAGTTGCAACTCGTCGCCCACGTCCACCTCGTCGCCCGCTAACTCGCGCGCCTCCTCGATGGACATCTCGCGCCCCGGGTTCGCCACCTCTTCGACGATCACCTTCGAGGCGAACAACTCGATGCCGGTTTCGTTCGACCACTCGACGGCGATCTCCTCGCCCGACTTGAACTGTTTACGCGCCGCGGCGCGCACGGCCTCTTTCATCGCCTCGATGACGAGTTCGCGGTCAATGCCGTGCTCTTTGCACAACGCGTCAATGCTCTGCCCGATGGATGCACTCATAATTTTTGTGGCCGGGTATTAGATGCCTCTCTCAGCCTTCGCGTGCGACTGAACGTTCGGCACGTCACACCCCGCTCTCTTCCTATTCAGTTGTTATTCAGTTGTACTAACTGCCGCCCTGCTTGGCGGCCTTTTCGCGTTCGGCCGCGAGCCGAAACTCTTCTTCCACGTCAATCTCAAGGTTGGCTTTGACGACGCTCCCGACCGGCACTTTGACGCGCCCGCTCGCGTTGTCTTCAAACACCACCGCGTCGCCCTCGACGCCGACGATGCGGCCTTTGAAGTTGCGCTGGCCGTTGACGGCCTCGCGCGATTTCATCTTGGCGAGACGACCGGCGAAGCGTTCGTAGTCTTCGCGCTTGTAGAGGCCGCGCTCCAATCCGGGCGAGGACACTTCAAGCGTATAGGCCGAATTAACCCAGTCTTCCACGTCGAGAATCGTGCCGACGTGGTGGCTGACCGTCGAACAATCCGCGTGGGTCACGCCTCCCGGCTTGTCAATGAAGATGCGCACGGCCGCGTTTCGACCGAGCACGCCGACTTCTGTGTGAACGTGTTCGAGTCCGTGTTCGGTCGCCACACGCTCGCAGATTTCGCGAATTCGCCCCTCGATTTCCGACGCTTCCATCGCTCTCGCTTTCGCCCCCTGACGCTCAAAACTTCCCCGGCTCAAAATACCTGCGCCCAAAATAAAAAGTGGGCGCGAACCCACTGGACAACGCCACCGCGCTCCGAGCAAGAGACGGATTATAAAGGGAAACGCGCAAAAGGGCAAAAGCGGAGCGAGACAAAAGACGGGTCAACCGAAAGGGGTCAGGGCGGACGGGGAAAACGGGTAAATTCCTCTGAAACTTAACCGCCCTTCGCGACGCGCGGATTTAGCCTTTTAGCGTGAGCGGATTTTAACCTTGCCCCCTTGCCCCTTATCTTTTTACCCCAACTTCGCTTTGACGATCTCGCTCACCAAGCGCCCGTCGGCCGCGCGCCCGGCGAGCCGCGCCTGCGCCGCCTTCATCACCGCCCCCATCTCTTTAATGGACGTTGCGCCCGTCTCCGCGACGGCGGCGGCGACAGCCGCCTCTATCTCCTCGCGCGTCGCCGCCTGCGGCAGGTACGCCTCGATCACACTGATCTCCGCGCGCTCCTTCGCCGCCAACTCCGCCCGCCCGCCCTTTTCATACTGCTCGACCGAATCCCGGCGCTGTTTGAGGAGCGACTGCAACATCTTCGCCAACTCCTCGTCGGTCAACTCGCCGCCCTTATCAATCTGGCGATTCATCATCGCCGCCTTCACCATGCGCAGCGTCGAGAGCCGCGGCGCATCCTTCGCACGCATCGCGGCGGTCATGTCGTCAATGATTCGTTGTTTCAAGCTCATCGCAAACGAAAACACCTTTCCGAGTTGATTCGCACCGTTGGACATTACTTGGCATCCGGTTTTTTCTCAACCGTAGCGCGCGAAGCCGTGTGTCATCACGGCCAACTCGGGCACGAGTGTAAAGTATTCGGTTTCGCGCGCCCGTTCGGGTAGGCTATAATCACGACTGCTTGCGAGTTCGGCGCGTGTTCCTCCGACATTCGCGCGGGTCATAACCTTTCTCACACACGGCGACTGCACACCCGCCGGGTAAAAATGGAGTATGCGACACCCTCCCGCGCGACGATTCTCCGGTATCTTCATCAGCTACCGCCGCGAGGATAGCAGCGGCCACGCCGGTCGCCTGTTGGATAGCCTCGGCGCGCACTTCGGCGAAGATCAAATCTTCATGGACATAGACTACCTCGAGCCGGGCGAAGATTTCGTGCAGGCGATTGAGGATGCAGTCGGCTCGTGCGAAATTCTGATCGCGCTCATCGGCCGGGGCTGGAGCACAAGCAGAGACGAGACCGGGCGGCGGCTGGACAATCCCAAAGATTTCGTCCGTCTGGAGATCGCCGCAGCACTCACTCGCAACATCCGCGTGATCCCGGTGCTGGTGCAGGGGGCACAGATGCCGCATCCGCAGGACTTGCCCGAAGACCTGTTGCCGCTGTCCCGCCGCCACGCACTCGAACTCAGCGACCTACGCTGGAAGCACGACGTTGATCGGCTGATCCGCTCGTTGGAAAAGATACTTGCGGGGCAGCGCGAAGAGCGTCGCAGAGCGGAGCAAGAGGCAGCAGAGTGGGAACGACGCGAAGCGGAAGCGCGTCAGCAGACGGAAGCGAGCAAGCGGCGCAAGCAAAAAGCCGCACCCGCGGCGAGTTCTGCGCGAGCGGGCGCGCGGCCGAAGCGCGTCCGGTTGACAGTGGTCGCCGCGGTCGCCGCCGCGGTGCTCATCGCGGTTAGCGTCATCGCCCTGCGGGGCGAAAAAGTACGCTTTGTCGATAATCTGTCGCCTCCCGTCGGACAGCATAAGGAAGATGTGGCGGTGAAAGTAGATGATCCGTCGTCGCCGCCAAAAGAGAGTAGGCCACAAGCTCCGCCGAGGATGGTCTACGTGCCGGGCGGCGAATTTCGGATGGGCAATGACGCGGGCGACGAATATGAGAAGCCCGCGCGCGCGGTCACAGTCAATCCGTTCTTCATCGATCAGTACGAAGTGACCAACGAAGAATACGCGAAGTTTATCGGTGAGACCGGACACAAGCCACTACCACAGACTTGGAAGAGAGGCGGGTACCCGAACGGCGAAGCTCGTCGCCCTGTCACCGGCGTGACATGGAATGACGCCGTCGCTTACGCGAAGAGTGTGGGCAAGCGTCTGCCCACCGAAGCAGAATGGGAGTTTGCCGCGCGTGGCACTGACGGGCGGCGCTACCCTTGGGACGGTGAGTGGCGTCCGGGGCTGGCGAACGCGGACAGGGCGACGGGGGGGATGGCCGATGTCGGCGCGTTCAAAGGCGCATCGCCCTTCGACGCGTTCGACATGGTGGGAAATGCCTGGGAGTGGACGGACACTGAACTGAGGGCGTATCCGGGCGGGCGACTACCCAAGCAGGAGTCGGGCGACTTGCGCGTGTTTCGCGGCGGATCATACGCGGAATCGAAGGATAAGGCGACGACTACCTTTCGTCGCGGCTATCCGCCACGCCACAATCCGGCACGTGACGACTACTACGACTACAGCCGGATGGGGTTTCGCTGCGCGAAAGACTTTGCGGGCGCGTTTAAATAGTATCGGCTTGAAGCACGAGGTGGTGCCATGAGAAGTCGCCTGATTCGCTTGAGAGTAGCTTTGGCAGTAGCCGTGACATTGACTGTGGTGGGACTACTCTTGTTTCCGCTTCCGATGAATAGCGGCGTCTTGGTTGCGGCGTCGCAAGGTGACGGGGGTGCCATCAAACGTCTGCCGACGCCAGAGCCGACCCCGACAAATCGCACGAGACATTCGGCCACTCGCTCGCGCCCGACAACTCCTGTTAATAATGCGAACAGCATTAATCGCCCGTCCGCTAATCGCAAGGCCGTCGCTAACGCGAACAAGAGACCCCGCCCGCGGCACGTAAAGCTGCCAGCAAGACGCAGTCTGCAGAGCCTGCCTGTTCGTGCAGAGAGGCGTCCGGCACGGTGCGATGCCCGCCCGCCGACAGGCAGGACGGGGAACGAGCGCGCTGTGAATTTAGGCGGGGAGGTAAAGCCGGAAATGGTGGAGATACCGCCGGGGAGCTTCTACATGGGCTCGACGGGTGGCAGGACGGATGAGCGGCCGGTGCACGACGTGACTATCGGGTATTCATTCTATCTGAGCAAGTACGAAGTGACGCAGGCACAGTGGGCGGCGTTGATGGGCGACAACCCATCCCACTTCAAAGGCGACAGGTTGCCTGTAGAAAACGTGTCGTGGGATTGCGCACAAGTGTTCATCTCAAAACTGAACGAGATGAATGACGGGTACACATACCGCTTGCCGACAGAGGCCGAGTGGGAGTATGCGTGCCGGGCAGGGACGACGACCGCGTACGCGTTCGGCGACACGCTTAACCCGGAGCAGGCGAACTTCAACAGGTATTACAAGTCACAGACCACCATGGTGGGCAGCTTTCGGCCTAATGCTTTCGGGCTGTACGACATGCATGGGAATGTATGGGAATGGTGTGAGGACACGTGGCACGGCAAGTACACGGACGCACCGCGCGACGGCTTGGCATGGGTGAGCGGCAACCCGAAGTATCGGGTGCAGCGCGGCGGCTCGTGGCGCATCGACGCTTCGTACCTCCGCTCCGCTAACCGTGGCAGGCGCAGCCGGACAGCGGCCAACTACCTCTACGGCGTCCGCGTGGCCGCTACGTTGCGGTCGCTCGGTGACCAGAAATCGCCCTAAGTTTTGCTGTGGCCGTTGGAGCGGGCGAGGTGTTCTTTGAGGAAGCGGCCGGTGTGTGATTCTTTGACGCGGATGATGTCGGCGGGCGTGCCGGTGGCGACGAGTTGGCCGCCGGCGTCGCCGCCTTCGGGGCCGAGGTCGATGATGTAGTCGGCGGTCTTGATGACGTCGAGGTTGTGTTCGATGACGAGGAGCGAGCCGCCCGCTTCGACGAGGGTGCGGAAGGCGGCGAGCAGTTTGTTGATGTCGTCGAAGTGGAGGCCGGTGGTCGGCTCGTCGAAGATGTAGAGCGTGCGCGCGCCGGTGCGTTTGGAGAGGAAGGAGGCGAGCTTGATGCGTTGCGCCTCGCCGCCCGAAAGCGTCGTCGCCGACTGGCCGAGGCGAAGGTAGCCGAGTCCCACCTCGTCGAGCACGCGTAGCTTGTTGGCGATCTTGTTGACGTCGCGGAAGAAGGTGAGCGCCTCGCGCACGGTCATGCTGAGCACGTCGTTGATGTTCTTCGCGCGGTAGCGAACTTCCAGAACGTTCGACTTGAAGCGCGTGCCCTTGCACTCTTCACAGACGAGTTCGACGTCGGCGAGAAACTGCATCTCGACCGTCACCGTGCCGTCGCCCTCGCACACGTCGCAGCGGCCGCCGGGAACGTTGAAGGAGAAGTAAGAGGCGTCGAAGCCTTTGGCCTGCGCGTCGCGCGTGGCGGCGAAGACTTCGCGGATGCCGTCGTAGACTTTGATGTAGGTGACGGGGTTCGAGCGCGGCGTGCGGCCGATGGGCGACTGGTCAACGAGCACCACGTCGTCCACCGCCGCGCCGCCTTCGAGTTTCTGGAACGCGCCGACGTGCCCCTGCCATTCGCCGCGCTGCTTCTTGAGTCCGGCGAACAGAACGTCGTGGACGAGCGTGGACTTGCCCGAACCCGAGACGCCCGTGATGCAGACGAACATCTCCAGAGGGATGTCCACGTCAATGCCGCGCAAGTTGTGCTCGCTCGCGCCGCGCACGGAAATCTTCTTTCTCTTCGCCGGGGCGCGACGCTGCTTCGGCTCTTTGATCTCGCACTCGCCGCGCAGGTACTTGCCCGTCAGCGTCGCCGAATCTTTCAACAGCCCGGCGTAGTCGCCCTCGAAGACGATGCGCCCGCCGAGTTCGCCCGCGGCGGGGCCGACGTCGAGGATGTGATCTGCGGCGCGCATCATGTCCGGGTCGTGTTCGACGACGAGGACAGTGTTGCCGATGTCGCGCAGGTTGTGCAGCAACTTGATGAGCCGCTCGCTGTCGCGCGGGTGGAGTCCGATGGAGGGTTCGTCCAAAACGTAGAGCGCGCCGACGAGCGCCGAGCCGAGGTTGGTGGCGAGTTGGATGCGCTGCGCTTCGCCGCCGGAGAGCGTGGAGGCGAGACGGTCGAGCGTCAGGTAGTCGAGGCCGACGTCAACGAGGAAGCGCAGGCGTCGGCGCACCTCGAAGAGCACCTTGTCGGCGATGGCCGCTTGCTCGTCGGAGAGTTGGAGCGTGTCGAAGAAGACGGCGGCCTCTTTGACAGGCAGCGCGCAGACTTCCGGCAGCCTGCTGCCCCCGACGAGCACGTCGCGCGCCTCCTGCCGCAGACGCCCGCCGCCGCATTCGGGGCAGCGCGTGTAGCCTCGATACTTGGCGAGGAAGACGCGCACGTGCAGTTTATATTTCTTCGTCTCAAGCCATGCGAAGAAGCCGTGGACGCCGCCCCAGTGTCCCTTGCCTTCGACGATGGCGCGTTGCTGTGCGCGCGTCAGTTCGGCGTAAGGGACGTCGGTCGGGATGCCTTCGGCGCGCGCGAAGCGTCTGAGTTCCGTCAGCGCCCACTCGTGCTGCGGCTTCGTCCAAGGCTCAATCGCGCCCTCGTCAATCGAGAGCAAGGGGTTCGGGATGACGAGATCGAGATCGAGTCCGATGGTGTTGCCGAAGCCCTGACAGGTGGGGCACGCGCCGAACGGGTTGTTGAAACTGAAGAGGCGCGGTTCGGGCTGCGCGTAGACCGTGCCGTCGTAGCGGCACTCGAAACGCTCGGAGAACTTGAGCGTGCGCGGCGCGTCTTCCGCCGTCTGCACGAGCGCCGTGCCGTGGCCTTCGACGAAACACGTTTGGAGCGAATCGGTGAGGCGGCTGCGCACGTCCGCGCGCGCGACGAGACGATCCACGAGCACGTACACGCCCGCGAAGTCGGGGCGCGCATAGTCGTCTGGCGAACGCAGTTCGATGGTCTCGCCGCCTGCGTAGAGACGAGTGAAGCCGCGCTGCATAAGACTCATCACGTGCGCCGTCACCGTCTGCCGACTGAGCGTGCGCGCCGCGGCGGCGTCGTCACCAGCCTTGCTCTTCTTCGCGCGCGACTTCGCAGTGCTCTTCTTCGCGCCCGTGCCGTTCGCGTCGGCCGACTCGGTTCTGAGACCAGCCTCGGCGGGAAAGAGGACGTAAAAGCGCGTGCCTTCGGCGAGCGCGGCGAGCGTCTCGGCGGCGGCTGAATCGGGCGAGTCTTTGTGCACCTCGCGCCCGCAGACGCGGCAGATGGTCGTGCCGACGCGCGCGTAGAGAAGGCGCAGGTAGTCGTAGACCTCGGTTTGCGTGCCGACGGTCGAGCGCGGGTTGCGCGTGGAGTTCTTCTGCCGGATGGCGATGGCGGGCGGGATGCCGCGCACCTCGTCCACGTCCGGCTTGTCCATGCGTTCGAGAAACTGACGCGCGTAGGACGACAGCGACTCGACGTAGCGACGCTGCCCCTCGGCGTAAATCGTGTCGAAGGCGAGCGACGACTTACCCGAACCCGAAACGCCCGTGACGACCGTCAGGCGTTCGATGGGGATGTTGAAATCTACGTTCTTTAAGTTGTTGACGCGCGCGCCGCGCACCGTGATTGCTTCTTCAGTCATGTTTCACTTCTGCCGCCGGGACGCACAGCGGGCGATTTCGACTCCCGGCGAAACACACATGATAACGCGAAACGGGGCGGCGGGCGAAGCGGGCAGCGGCCAGTTCTGAACTGACCGGCGCGTGGGCGCGAAAAAGGGCGGAGCGTGGAGCACTCCGCCCTCGAAATTAACTTGTGGAAGCGCGTCTGACTTTGTAGAAGCGCGCGTCTGACTGCCCGGACGCGCGGGGGCGCAGAGAGTTAGAGTGTGACGCCGTAGGATTCCGTGAAAGCGTCCGAGGCGTAAGACCACGAGGCGTAGGCGTAGCCCTTGTCGCCCCACGTCTTGCCCCAACTGTTGCGCACGATGAAGCGGCTGGGGGTGTAGCCGACGATGGCGACGGCGTGCCCGCCTTGCGCCGAGTGGGGGTCGTAGGTGTCTAAGTTTCCGCTCGTGGTGGTCGCTGCGTACCACGTTGAGTCCACGTTCAGACGCGTCAGGATCGGCCCCTTGGTGGCGAGCCACGTGCGCCAGTTGGCGAGGTTGTTGCCGAGGTTGAAGTAGCTGGCGATCTTGTATTGCGCCGCGATGGCGTAGAAGGTCTTCGCCGGGTCGGGGTAGAGCTTGCCGGTCTTGAACGGCAGCACGGCATCCGGCACGTTGCCGTACTTGCGCGCGATGTCGAGCGCGGCCTTCAGGCTCGTGCCTTCGTCTTCGATGAAGGTCGTCGGCTGCGAGTTGAACTGATCCGTCTCCTTGGCCGACATCCAGATGAAGCGCGGCGCGAGCAACTCGGGCTTCGGCAGCCGCCCCGCGTTGACTAACATCCAGCGGATGACCGAATCGGCCGTCGCCCAACCGACGCACGAGCCGGTCGAGCCTTGATCGTTGATCTCCCACCACGCCGCGCGCAGGTCTTTGCTGGCGGGGATGGCCGGGGCGGCGGCCGGTGCTGCCGCCGTAGCCGTAGCCGCAGTCGCAGCCGCCGGTATCGCCGCGGCCGCGCCTAAGAGTCCGGCGTCGCTGGCGTTATCGAACATGAAGTCGTTTTCGGTCTTGCGCGACGGGATGACGTTCAGGACGCGTTTGGTGTTGCTCGTCTTAACGGATGCGGGGCGCGTCTTCCGGGCGGCTGGTTTAGCTTCACCGACTCCTTTGGCGGAAGTGTAATCGGGGGTGGAGCTTTTTCGGGTAGGCATGTTTCTATTCCTTTCAGGGATCGCCCAACTCGGTGTGATTGGGGTTAGTGAGCGATGGGGTTACGGAAAACCGTCGCACCATACGCCTTTCCGTTTGGATTTACAAGAAGCGGTCTCATAACTATATGTAAAAGTCTGCGGAAATATTTCGAGGTCGGGCGAAGCCCTAAAATCGGGGATTAAAACATCCCTCTGATAGCAAGCCCTCAAGCAAGTATTTATGAGACCGCTTCAAGAAAGTTTTTTTCGACGCGCGCGTCACCAGCGCACGTCGTAGCGTGCGAGCGCGGTGCGCCAGCAGGGGTTGCTTCGGCCTGCGCCGGGCAGGAGTGGAATGTGGCCGTCGAAAGCGAGCGGCGCGTCGGGCGGGCGGCGCATGCGGTAGGTGCGCCCCGTGGGCGAATTGACGGAGAGCGTGATCTTGTCCAATTCGACGCGGACGACGGTCGCCGTGCGCCAGTCTTTGCGACAGCAGAGGACGAGGTGCGCGCCGAGCGGAAGCGAGTCGAGCGTCATCGTCACCGTGTCTTCAACCGTCGCCGTTTCAACTGTCGCAGTTTCAAATGCAACAGCTTCAACCGCGACTTCGCTGGCCGGAGACGACGAGAGGCCGCCGGGCGCGAGCAGCGTGACTGTGGTTGCTGCTACGGCGTCGTCCGGCGGCCTCTCGAATGTGGTGCTCACGTGTCGGCTCGTCTCTACACTTCGAGCGGGTCTTCAAAGGGCAAGTCGGGCTGGCTCGGACTGTTGCGGCTGACAGCGTAGGCGCGCATCGCCGTCGAAAGAATCAAGACGGCGACGCCGATCCAGACGAGCGACCAGACGAGAGCCGGGACGCCCGTCGCGTCCGCCATGTTCATCGCGTCGGTCTGCTGGTTCGTCGCCACAGACATCCACAGCACGTTCTTCAAATCGAACACGGCGTTCAGGACGCACTGCACGGCGAGGAAGCCGACGAGGAAGTTGGCCGCACGAAGTCCGGCATATCTCGCCGCCGCCAGCAGCCCCGCCGAGATGACGACGCCCGACAGCACCGTGAACGGTTGCAGCGTCAAATTCGTGAGCGGCGCGATGAAGCCGAAGACGACCGTCAGGCCGAGGATGATGAGCGCAGAGCCGACCAGCACGACGCGCGCTTTGACCTTGCGGCGCACGAGCCAGAGCAGCAGCGCGCCGAAGGCAATCGTGCCGAGATAGCCCGAGCTGGAGATGAGGAAGCGCGAGAAGAAGCCGCCCTGCGGCGTCAGCGTCTCGGTCAGGCCGCTCGCGTCAATGGCGACGCTCAGACTTTGCACGGAACTGCCGGTCAGCACTGCGGCCAACGCGTGCCCGCCTTCGTGAATGAAGGTCACGAAGAGGCGGAAGGGGTAAGTTAAAAAGCTGGTGTAGGGAAGGAACCAGAGCGCCAGCGTGATCAGCGTGGCGATGAGCAGCGTCCGCGCCTGCGGGCGCGCGTCGTGTGCGATCTTCATTCTCATCATTTTCATTTCAAACTCTCCGCTCGACCGACTGCCAAACTTTCCCGCCCGATGGTTGCGCTTCATTCTACGACGAAGGGCGGAAAAACGTAAAAGTAAAAAGGTGAAAGAACAAGGGCTGCGCGCGCTTCTCCGAAAGGCACAACTATAAACGCCCGACTGCCCCGCGATGTTCCTCCCGATTTTTACCGAACTTTTCCCTGTTGGCCTTCGCCTTTCACCTTCCGCTTTTTGCCTTTCCCCCTTCCCCTTTTCCCTTTCCCCTCTCGTAGTCGCCCGACTTGCCGCCCGTCTTTCGTTCCAGCCTGACATCAGTGATCGTCATCGCCTTATCCAACGCCTTGCACATGTCGTAGACCGTCAAGGCGGCGACCGCGGCGGCCGTCAACGCCTCCATCTCGACGCCCGTTTCGGCGCGCGTCGCGGCTTCGGCTTCTATGTACACGCCCGCGTCCACGACTTCGGCGCGCACCTCGATGTGCGTGAGCGGGAGCGGGTGGCACAAGGGGATGAGATCGGCGGTGCGCTTGGCGGCCATGATCCCGGCGAGGCGCGCCGTCTCCAGAGGGTCGCCCTTCGGCGTGCGGTGCGTGCGCACGGCCGCCACGGTCTCGGCCGACATCAACACGCGCGCCGACGCGACGGCACGCCGCACGGTCGTCTCCTTCGCGCTCGTGTCCACCATCGCCACGCGCCCCTCCGCGTCCATGTGGGAAAGTTTGCTCATGTGTTCGCCTGTTTGACGGCGTGGACGATCAAAGTGTTCCCGCCGAGCAGAATTTCGTCAGACTGCAACTCCGCCGTCCAACGCTCGCGCCGCTTGTCGGCGGAACTGAAACGCGCGAGGAGACGGATGAGGGCGACCAGCGGCCAATAGAGCCACAGGTGCGCCTTCGGCTTGTCGCGGTAGAGACGTGTGATCTCGAAGCCGTACTTTTCGAGCGTGTAGCGCAGTTCGGCGTAAGAGATCGGGTTGATGTGCAGCGCCATCTCCTCCATCGTGCCGAGTTGTGCGCGGACGCGCGCGAGGGCTTCGCGCGAGATGGGTTTGAAGTGCGAGGTGTAGCCGTGGAGCAACCACTTGATGCGCTCCTCGATGTTGAGAATGTTGGGGACGGTGACGACGAGTTGGCCGCCCGCGCCGAGCAGACGCGCGAACTCGCGCACCGCCTGTTGTGGGTTCTCGATGTGCTCCAACCCTTCGACGCAGGTGATGAAGTCGAACGACGCGTCCGGGTAGGGAAGCGTCGCTGAGAGATCGCCGCCTTTGATCTCGACGCCGGGCAAGCGAAAAATCTGCGGGTAGAGATCGCAGCAGCGCACGTCGAAGCCCGCGCGTTGGAGTCGCGCGGCGAGAGCGCCTTCGCCAGCGGGCACGTCGAGCAGCAGGCCGCGCCGCGCCTGCGCGCCGAGCAGTTCGGCCACCGTCTCGTGAATCGCTTCGTGCGCGAGCGGCACGGCCTCGCGCGAAGTCTCCGCGCCCGTCGCCGTCGGCGCGCGCGGCTCGCGTGCGGCTTCGGGCGCTGTAGCTATGGGGGACTCACCGAAATTTTTCATGCGGACAAACTAAACATCAAAACGTGACCATTAAGCAAGAGACGCCGCGCCTTTCGCGCGTCGCGGGTAAAACCGCCGCGCCGCCCGCCTCCGTAAATCCCGACAGACGCGCAGACAATTAACGACAATTTTGCGCGACGAAAATTTTTCCGTTCGATGAGACGCGGTCGCGGCAAAGGAGCGCGCGGGCGTTTACGTTTGAGCCGCAGACTTAAGCGTGTCATCGAGAGCAATTCCAAACAGTTTGAAGATCGAAAGGGACAAAAAATGAAGAAGACTTTCCTGACCTTGATGCTTGGCATGTTTGCCTTAGCGGGCACGACCGCCTCGGCGCAGATGATGAGCAACGATAAGAAGATGGACGGCAACCCGACCGTCGGCGGCGCGGCGATGTACAAGACGAAGAACATCGTCGAGAACGCCGTCGAGTCACCCATCCACACGACGCTCGTGGCCGCCGTCAAGGCCGCCGGTCTCGTCGAAACCCTGTCGGGCAAAGGCCCCTTCACCGTGTTCGCCCCGACCAACGACGCGTTCGCCAAGCTGCCCGCGGGCACGGTCGAGACGCTCGTTAAGCCTGAGAACAAGGCGATGCTGACCGGCATTTTGACCTACCACGTCGTCGCCGGGAAGATGGATTCGAAGGCCATCGCGAAGGCCATCAAGAAGGGCGGCGGCAAGGCCACCTTGAAGACCGTGAACGGCGCGACGCTGACCGCGACGATGCACGGCAACGGCGTGATGCTGACCGATGCCAAAGGCGGCACGGCGATGGTGACGACCGCCGACGTGTACCAGTCGAACGGTGTCATCCACGTCATTGATACCGTCGTGATGCCTAACTAACCGACGCGCCCGGCAGTCTCCTTAGCAAAGCGGCAAAGGCGTCCTCGCTCTCAAAAGCGAGGACGCCTTTCGTCGTCTTTGAACGATTCAGACTCTAATCTATTCGGGCAGGCGCACGACGCGCACGACTGCGCCCGCCTCCAACGTCTTCACGCCCGCTTCGACGATGACGAGCGCGCCCGCGCGCGTGAAGGCGACGAAATCTGACGAGCCGCCCCAGCGTAACGGCTCTGCGACGAGTCGCCCCGCCGCGTCCGTGCCGAGTTCGGCGGGGAGATAACTCGCGCGCTCGATTGCGCCCCGCACGTCGCGGCCGAGCACGGCATGTTCTTCGACCAGAGCCGCCGCCTTCGCGCCCTGCATGGCGCGAATCGCCGTGCGCGCGAACAGGTTGAAGGTGACGGAGACCGAGACGGGATTGCCGGGCAGCCCGAAGACGAGCGTGCGGCCGAGCCGCGCGAAGACCGTCGGCTTGCCCGGTCTGAGACTCACCCGCTCGAAAAATATTTCCGCGCCGAGTGCGCGCAACGCCGTCTTCGTAAAATCGTAGACGCCCATCGAGACGCCGCCCGACAGCACGAGCACGTCGGCGCGTTCCGCACTCTCTGCGATCACGCGTCCGAGGAGTTCGGCGTCGTCCCCGGCGAAGGGCAGACGTTCCACGCGTGCGCCCGCCGCTTCCGCGTAGCCGAGCAGCGAATAAGTGTTCGAGTCGCGGATTTGATCCGCGCCGGGTTGTGCTGAGACTTCGACCAACTCCGTGCCCGTCGCCAGCACCGAGACGCGTGGCCGCGCCCCGACCCGCACGCGCGCGTAACCGAAAGAGGCCAGCGCGGCCAGCGACGCCGCGCCTAACGTCTCACCGGCGCGCAGCACCGTTTCGCCGCGCGTGATCTCCGTCGCGCGCTTCGTGATGAACTGCGTTGCGACAGTCGCCCGCTCGATCTCGACGCACGCGCCGCCTTCCGTCTCGCGCGTCACTTCGACCTGTTGCACGCTGTCCGCGCCCGCGGGCACGGGCGCGCCCGTCATGATCCGCACGGCCTCGCCCGGCCGCAACTCCCCGCGCCAACCCGCGCCCGCCGCCGCTTCACCGGCTATCGCCAGGCGCACGGGCGCGTCGGCCGTCGCCCCCACGGTGTCGGCCGCGCGCACCGCGTAGCCGTCCATCATGGCGCGGTCGAAGGGGGGCAAGTCACTGTCCGCGATCACGTCTTCGGCCAGCACACGCCCGCGCGCCGCGTCGAGCGCGACCTCTTCGGCGGGCAGGCGCGGCGTCTGCTCCAGGACAATGCGGATGGCTTCGGGGACTGGAATCATCCGGGCAATAGCTAGACCTTACAGCCGGTCAAGGTTTTTTTGATCCGTTGTTTGATTTCTTAAGACACGGTTCGCACTTGCAGCCGACAGGCTTGATGTGTTCGTCAAAATACGACTTGCCGTAGTTGATCGTGATCTGTTCACCGGCCTTAATTTCTCTCAGAGACCAGATCCAAATTCGCTTGCCGGTGGTGTACCCTTTGGCGTTCGGGCGGCACGAGTGGTTGATGTAGCGGGCGATGTTGTCGCGGGAACTGCCGTCAATCGAACTCTTCTCGTTAAGCTCGAAGAAATACTTCCCGCTCCTCTGATCCACTTCCTCGTTGGTCAGAATCGGCCCTACATATTCGACGATCCGTTTATTAAATGGGATTGTTTTGAGGGCGAATAACCCCAGCCCCGTGGCGGTGCGTTTGACCGCCAGCTTGCCGTTGTCCTTGTTCATGGGCGGGATGATAACAACTTATTTCCTAATGTATAATCTCCGCCATGAATAAACGCGCGAAAAAACGAGCCAAGGAAGCCATCCAGAAAGAGATCGCGGAGCGTTCGGATAAAACCAAGGAGCCGGGTTTTACCCCTCCCGCCAAGAAACTGCCGACGAGCCGCGGCTACACCCCGCGACCGGATAAAAAGCGCGGCTAGAGTGCGCGCCCTGAAAACACGAATGGCCTTCCCGAAGGAAGGCCATTGATGCTGCGGACACCACATTTAAGTGGCGGAGCCGACGGGACTCGAACCCGCGACCTCCGACGTGACAGGCCGGCGTTCTAACCAACTGAACTACGACTCCGCAAAACTTTTAAAACTCGAACCGCGCCGGGCGTTGGAGACTTCCGGCAACTCGCCGCTAATGGTAGGCACGGTGGGACTCGAACCCACAACCCCCGCCTTGTAAGGGCGGTCGTCTACCATTGACAGTACGTGCCTCTAGTGGAGACGCGCAAACGACGGCGACCATCTCTCACCTTGAAAACGGATCGCGCACGCTCTCGCCCGTGACAGGCCAAGCCCTGCGCGCACCTCTTTGATCTCTTCTCACGCCCGCTTCAAAGACCGACGCTCCGTTTGAAATACAGACTCTAAAGTTTGTTGTTCCGAAGCGAGACTCATCCTAAAAGATGCCCTGCACGGTGTCAAGCAGAGCGGCCGCGCGCATGGCGCGGGCGAGTTTACAGCAGCCAGACGGGCAGCGCCGGTTCGGCTTCGCGTTTATTTGGAACTGAGCCGGCGCTGTCGCGTTCTTCGGAGACGGGCGCGTGCGGCGCGTGCGGCTCGCGCTCCTCGTCGTCGGGCGCGCGCCGCCCCTTGAGCGGGTTGATGAGGACGGCTTCGACCTGATCGTCGAGTCTTCCGATGACGGACATCGTGTCGCTCCTTTCAGTCATCAAGGGTTTGCGGCTATATTTAGCTATCTTTAACCGTGCCGACTGTCCCCTTGTGAAGTGTAAGTCTATGCCGAAGCATCCCTCAAAGCAAAAACGCGCGCGGCGTGCGGCGTTGGCCTCGCTCATACTCCCCCTGCTTGTTCTATTCGTTGCGGGCGTCGGACAACTCGCAGTCTCCCTCGCGCAGACGCCGCAAGGTGAGCCGCGACAGCGGCCGCGCCGCGTCGGTTCGACCCAGCCGTCGCCCACGCCCGCGCAAGTGACGCCGCGCCCGACGCCCACGCCCGCCCCGCCCCCCGCCGCCGAAGAGGTCGGCGAGGACGATGTGGTGCGCGTGGAGACGCAACTCGTCACAGTGCCCGTGACCGTGACGGATCGCGCGGGGCGCACGCTCACGAACTTGCGCGCCGAAAACTTCGCCCTCTACGAAGACGGGCGGCCGCAACGCGTCGCCAACTTCATCGCCACCGACGCGCCCTTCGAGGTCGCGCTCCTCTTAGACACTTCCGGCTCGACGCGCGCCGAAGTCGGCCTTATCCGCCGCGCCGCCAACGTCTTCATAGACGCCCTGCGCCCCGGCGACCGCATCAGTATCCTCGCCTTCAACTCGCAGGAGGACGCCGGGACGAAACTCGCCACCGTCGAACTGATGACGCACCTGACCGACAACCGCGACGCCCTTCAACAGGCCATCGAGAACATCGGCGCGAGCAACGGCACGCCCTTCTACGACGCCCTCGAACGCGTCGCCAGGGAAGTCTTTCGCGAGCCGCCGCGCCCGGAGTTGCGCGGGCGGCGCGCCCTCGTCGCCCTCACCGACGGAGTTGATTCGACGAGCGAGGCCGACTTCGCGGAGGCGCGCGCGCGCCTGCAACAGACGGGCACGCTCGCCTATTTCATACAGGTCAACACGGAGGAGTTCGTCGAAGAGCGTCTGATGAAAGACTGTCAGGACGACGGCCGCCTCAGTTTGTCGCGCGTGCAACTGCAACGCTATCGCAAAATCTTCGACCCGCGCGCGGAGGCCGCCGACTACTCGAACTTCTGCCGCATGGGGCCGTTCGAGCGCATGCAGATCAGCCGCGCGCTCTACCAACTCGCCCGCCGCGAGATGCAGGAACTCGCGCGCGACTCCGGCGGCAAGACCTTCAACGCCGCCGACCTGCGCGACGCCCGCGCCGCCTTCGCCCAAGTCGCCGCAGACATCGGCAAGCAGTACAGCCTCGGCTACTACTCGACCAACAAGGCGCGCGACGGCGGCTTCCGCCAGATACGCGTCGAAGTGCGCGGCCTGCAAGGCGCGCAAGTCACCGCCCGCGAAGGCTACCAGGCTCCGAAGAGTTAGACGCGCCGCGGAACATCCTTTATGCTTCGGGTGTCTGGTGTGGATGAGCGACCGAACGAGTTTTCACGCCTCAAGCAACTACGTCTTAATGAGTCAACCTACTTCCTATGAATCAACCTATAACTTTTGATCGCATCGTCTTAATCGTCCTCGACAGTCTCGGCATGGGCGAGATGCCGGACGCCGCCGCGTGGGGCGACGCCGGGTCGGACACGCTCGGCCACATCTGCGAGTCGCGCGAGGTGCGCCTGCCTAACTTGCAAGCGCTCGGACTCGGCAACGTCCGCCCGCTCGAACACGTGCCGCCCGTCGCGAATCCGCGCGGCTCATACGGCCGCTGCGCCTTGCAGTCGAACGGCAAGGACACGACGACGGGGCACTGGGAGATGGCCGGGATCATTCTCGACGAGGCGTTCCCCACCTACCCCGAAGGCTTCCCGGCAGAAGTACTCGCGCGCTTCGTCGCGGAGACGGGCGTGCCCGGCGTGCTCGGCAACTACCCTGCGTCGGGGACGGAGATCATCAAGGAACTCGGCGCGGAACACGTTCGCACGGGCAAGCCCATCGTCTACACCTCCGCCGATTCCGTCTTCCAGATCGCCGCGCACGAAGAGGTGATCCCGGTCGAGCGTCTCTACAAAATTTGCGAGGCTGCGCGGCGCATACTGCGCGGCGAGCACGAAGTCGGCCGCGTCATCGCGCGTCCCTTCACGGGCGTGACCGGCGCGTTCACGCGCACCGAGAACCGCCACGACTACGCCGTCCCGCCGCCTCGCGAAAATTTGCTCGTCGCCTTGAGCGACGCTAAACTCGACGTGGTGTGCATCGGCAAGATCGCCTCCATCTACGATTCGCTCGGCGCGACGCAGGATTTGAAAGCCAAGAACAACGACCAGTCAATTGACCAGACCATCCGCGCCCTCGGAGACCGAAGCACGCGAGGTCTCATCTTCACCAACCTCGTTGACTTCGACATGCTCTACGGCCACCGCCGCGACGTGGAAGGCTACGCCCGCGCCCTCGAACACTTCGACGCGCGCCTCCCCGAAATCGAAGCCGCGATGAACGAGCGCGACCTCTTCATCCTCACCGCCGACCACGGCAACGACCCGACCTACCGCGGCACGGATCACACGCGCGAATACGTCCCGCTCCTCGCCTACGGGCAACGCGCCCGCGCGGGCGTCAACCTCGGCACGCGCCGCTCCCTCGCCGACATGGGTCAGACCGTCGCCGAAAATTTCAACCTGAAACTCGCGGCGGGAGAAAGTTTTCTGCGAGAAATATCTGCATAGTGACGAGTGACAGGTGACAAGTGACGAGATTAAGACAAGTCTCTTTGTATTAACTCGTCACTTGTCACCTGTCACTCGTCACTGTTTCGAGGGGTCTTTGATGACGGCGATGTAGGGGAGGTTGCGGTAGCGTTCGGCGAAGTCGAGGCCGTAGCCGACGACGAAGGCGTCGGGGATGGTGAAGCCGAGATAATCAATCTGCACTTCGCGCAGACGCCGCTCCTGCTTGTTGAGGAGCGCGGCGAGTTTGACGCTCGACGCGCCGCGCGAGTGAAGGTTCGCCATCAGGTAAGAGAGCGTCAGCCCCGTGTCAACGATGTCTTCGACGATGAGGATGTCGCGCCCCTCGATAGGCACGTCCAAGTCCTTCACGATCTTGACCTCGCCCGATGAGCGCGTCAGTTCCCCGTAACTCGAAATCGCCATGAACTCGACGCCGACGCGCAGGTCAATCGCGCGCATCAGATCGCCGAGGAAGATGAACGCGCCTTTGAGGACGCCGAGCAAGAGCGGGTTGCGCCCCGCGTAGTCGCGCGCGATCTCCGCGCCGATTTCGCTGACACGCGTCTGGATCTGTTCGGCGCTGAACATCGGTTCGAGGTTGTCGTTGGTGAACTCGCTGGGGACGGGAGCGGCTGAAGCTGACAAGGGCGGCCTCCTGGTGTCTGCGTGGGTTACGTAAAATGTCGGAGCTTAAAAGTGTGAACCGGGGGCGACGCCGTTTGCACGCGCGCCGCTTAGTGCGACATACTAAAGTAGCCGCTCGCCGCAGGTCAATGAAGTCTCGAATGATGAGCCGTCAGCCGTCAAGAGGCACACGCCTGCGCCGTTTGATGGCACGTCGTTGACCGGAAAAAATGTTCGACTGCTGATCTTCGAGAGTCGCTTGCCGACGGCCGACTGCCGATAGTTGGTTGGTGACAACTGACCGCTGATCGTTTGACGCTGACAACTGATCGCTAACTTATGCCCGAAGAAGAATCAACACGCGACCGCGTCCGCGCCCTCGTGCGCGAGGTGCTCAACAACGCGCTGCCCGAAGAGGAGAGCGAGGGTGCATCTCAAATCGCGTCGCCTTCAACTTCCAACGCGCCGCCTGCCAAAGCGACGAACGCGCCGCCGCCTCCGTCACCGCCGCGCCCTGTTGCTAAAGCGACGGCGGCGAGTGCGGCGGACGAGCAGCCTATCGCGCGCGACGAATCCGCGAAGACGGTCATCACCGAAGCGGACGTGCGCGGCCTCGAACGTGGCGCGCGGCTGCGCGTCGCAGAGGGCGCGCGGCTCACCCCGCTCGCCGCCGACATCGTGCGCGAGCAGGGCATCGAACTCGTCCGCCGCGCCCCGCGTCGCGGCTCGCGCGAGAGCAAGTCAATCGGCGTCGGCTCGGATCACGGCGGCTACCCTTTGAAAGAGGAACTCAAAACTTACCTCGCCGAACTCGGCCACCGCGTCCGCGACTTCGGCACGAACTCGACCGACGCCGTGGACTACCCCGACTTCGCGCACGCGGTCGCGCGCGCCGTCGCCGACGGCGAATGCGACCTCGGCATCGTCATTGACGGCGCGGGCGTCGGCTCGGCAATGACGGCCAACAAAGTGCCGGGCGTGCGCGCCGCCGCCTGCTACTCCGTCAAGGTCGCCGTCAACTCGCGCGAGCACAACGACGCCAACGTGCTCACGCTCGGCAGCGGCACGATCACCTCCGCCGAGATGCGCGAGATCGTCTCCGCGTGGCTCTCGACCGAGATCACGGAGGAGCGACACCGCAAGCGCGTGGCGAAGATCGGGGCGGTCGAGCGTCAATACCTCGCGTGAAGTCCGATGGCAGCAATGTCAGGTGCGCCGCCACCATCATCCCCGCAAGTCTTCATCATCGCCGGGCCGAACGGGGCGGGGAAGTCAACGCTCGCGCCGTATCTGTTGCGCGACACGTTCGGCGTGGGCGAGTTTGTCAACGCCGACACCATCGCGCTCGGCCTCTCGGCCTTCAGCCCCGAAAGCGTGACCTTCGAGGCCGGGCGCATCATGCTCTCGCGCCTCGCAGACCTCGCCCGCGCGCGTCAGAGTTTCGCCTTCGAGACGACGCTCGCCACGCGCTCCTATGCCTCGTTCGTCGCACGCCTGCGGCGCGAGGGTTACGAATTTCAACTGCTCTATCTCACCTTGCGCAGCCCCGAACTCGCCGTCGAGCGCGTGCGTTCGCGCGTGCGCCTCGGCGGCCACGGCGTCCCCCCGGCGGTCGTCCACCGGCGTTTCCTCGGCGGCGCGCGCAACTTCTTCCGGCTCTACCGCCCACTAGCCGATACGTGGGGAATATACGATAATTCCACCCTCGACGCGCCGCGCCCCGTCGCCGTCGGCCGCCGTGACGAATACACGAAAGTACTCCAACCGGATTTGTGGCAGGAGTTCCAGAGGCGTTCCCTATGAGAGACAAACACACCAGCCCGACCAAGATGTCCGACCAGACCAAATCAATCGAACACGCCATGCGCCGCGCCGTGCGCCAAGCCCTGCTCACGCACAAACGCGCGGGCAACACCGTCGCCGCTTGGCGAGACGGCCGTGTCGTGTTAGTCGCGGCTGAAAAGATCGCGGTCGATAAATAGCGGGACAGTTGATCTGACCAGTAGTAATGCACAAGTATGAAATCATCATCTACTGGAGCAACGAAGATGAACTCTTCGTCGCCGAAGTTCCCGAACTTCCCGGCTGCATGGCGCACGGCGACACTCAGGCGACCGCTCTCGCAAACGCCAACGATGCGATCCAGCTATGGATAGACACAGCAGAAGAGTTCGGCGATCTTGTCCCCGAACCGAAGGGTCAACGTTTAATGCTCGCCTAGCACTTTTGATATTGGGCGATTAACTGAGAACATTAATGCGGAGAACGCAAGCGAATGGCATATTCAAATAACGGCGATTTGGAGCACCTCGTTGAGCAGATCACGGATGTGATCGTGGCGCGCCTCAATGGTGATGCGGAGGAGCAGGCGGCGTTGTGCGGGTGCGGGTCGGCCTGTTTCAACCGCTGCCCGGAGCGGATGCAGCGGGTGGTGGACGCGGGCGCGTCGCGCATCGGGCTGGTCTTGGGCGAGACGGCCTCGGCGCGCGACTGGTCGAGTCTGGTGGATCACACGCTGTTGAAGCCGGAGGCGAGCGAGTCGGACATCGAACGTCTGTGCGGCGAGGCGGCCGAGTTTCATTTCGCGAGCGTGTGTGTGAACCCGACGTGGGTGCGCGCGTCGGCGTGTCACCTGCGCGGGACGGGCGTGGTGGTCTGCACGGTCGTCGGCTTCCCGCTCGGCGCGACGCTCTCCGACGTGAAGGCGTATGAGACGAGGCGCGCGATCTTCGACGGCGCGCGCGAGGTGGACATGGTGATCAACGTCGGCGCGCTCAAGAGCGGCGACGATTGCGCGGTGGAGTATGACATCCGGCAGGTGACGGAGGCGGCGCACGAGCAGGGCGTGCTGGTGAAGGTGATCATCGAGGCCGCGCTGTTGACGGACGAGGAGAAGGTGCGCGCGTGTCTCGCGGCGAAACGCGCGGGCGCGGATTTCGTCAAGACTTCGACGGGCTTCGCGAAGGGCGGGGCGACGGTGGCCGACGTGGCGTTGATGCGCCGCACCGTGGGGCAGGAGATGGGCGTGAAGGCGGCGGGCGGCGTCAAAGGGCTGGACGACGCGCGGGCGATGGTCGAGGCGGGTGCGACGCGGCTCGGCGCGAGCGTCGGCGTGAAGATCGCGCAGGAGGCTTCGGGCATGCGGACGGCGACTGCGGCGGCGGCAACAGGAGGCGGCGGCTACTGAGTTGATGCGTGGATGAGTTGATGCGAGGAACTTTTACGCACGGCCGCCGTAGGCGACGCGCGATTCGCGTGCGCTTGGTCTTTACGTTCAGCGTCGGCTTGAGCCTCTGGCTCGCGGCGGCGCACGCGTCCGCACGGAAGGGGCGGGAACAGAATCCGCCGGACGTACCCGCCGCAGCAGTCGCCCTCACCAACGTGCTGTTCAACGTCAGCGACGCTAACGATCAGCCCGTCACTTCGCTACGACAGGAAGACGTGCGCGTGTCGGAGGACGGCGTAACGCAGGCCGTCAAGACGTTCACGCCGCAAGCGGACATGGGGTTGTCGGCCGTCATCGCCATGGACAACAGTATGTCGCAGGAACGCTTGCTGCCCGCGACGCGCAAAGTGGCGCAGGCGCTTCTCCCTTACCTGCTGCGCACGCCGAAAGATCACGCCGCCGTCGTCGCCTTCGCAAAGGAGACCGTGCTCGAACAGGATTTCACCGGCAACCCTGAGCGTCTGACGAAAGCGATTGAGGGCGTCAGTGTCTTGCCGCCCGGCACTATCGGGATCACAGAGGGCGGCTCGACCTCACTGCGCGACGCCCTGTGGGTCATCGGCAACGACCTGTTCCCGCAAACCCCGCCCGAAACGCGTCGCGTCCTGATCCTGATCACCGACGGGGCGGACACTTCGAGCGAGAAGAAAATGCGCGAAGCTACCGACAGCATCTTGAAAGCCGCGTGCGTGATTTACGTGCTCGGCGTGGGCGACAAGTATTACAGCGACGTTAACAAAAAGGTGTTGCGCGATTTGGCGGAGCGCACGGGCGGCCGCGCCTACTTCCCGCACGAGGGCGACAAGCTGCACCCGATGTTCGCGCAGATTAAAAGCGACCTGAGCGCACAATACCGCGTCGCTTACGCAACCCCCGCAGGCAAAGGCGGCAAGGATGTCTTACGCAAACTGAAGATCGAGATCGTCAACCCTGAGTTGCGCAAGCGCAATCTACGCGTCACCTACCCGCAAGGTTATTTCCACTCAACCTGATTCACGTCCACGCGAATCCCGATCCTCTCTACTCCTCCCCTGAGTCCTCTGCGACTCTGCGGTGAGAGACTTTTATCAGCACTCATCACAGAGCCATAGAGTAGTCGCAGAGTATTCATAGAGAGGATCAGTTAACCGCGTGTCGTCGTATGAGCGCGGCCGTGTCGGAGTTTGACTCAGAAGCGTAAGCCGACGCCCGCGCTGAATTGGAAGTTGTGCCGTGTCTCGCTGCCGAACGGGACGGGTTGCGGCGTGCCGTTCGAGTCGAAGAACGTGCGGGTCGTGTCGCGGTAGCGGATGATGGTGTCGCCCGCGTCGAAGCGTGTGACGATGCGGCGCGTCGGGTAAAATTCGAGCACCCCGCCCACGTCCGTTGCGAAGTGCGTCTCGCGGTGCGGCCGGAAGTCGAGCACGAAATTGGGCGCGGCCGAGATCAGGATCGCCTCTTCGCGTCCCGCGCTGAAACTCGTGAAGCCGGGGCGCACCTTGCCGAAAACGCCGAACTTCTCGAAGCGCTTCCCGGCCTTGACGCCGAACAGACCTTGCGCGATCCGCCCGCCGCTGCGGCTGCCGCGAAAGCGCTCGCCGTCCGGGAAGAAGTCGAACTGCGTTTCGAGCGCGACGCTGTCCGTAAGGTTGTAGGTGATGCGCCCGCCGAAGCCCGGTTCGCTACTGCTCCCGCGAAAGCCGTCGCTCATGGTGAGCGAAGTGAACTGCACGCCCACTTCGACCTTCGGCGCGTCTTTCTCTTGCGCGCGCGCATCGCCGGGAGCGAAAAATAGGCACAGAAGGACGAGGGCTGCCGCGCAGCCGGTTTTGCTGTTCATGAAATTGTCTCCTTGCGCTTAGGTAAGTTTAGGTGTCGTGACCCAGACGCGACGGACGGTTGCTCGTCGTCATCGTCGCCGCTTGATCAGTTAAACTCGAAGGCGTTTCATCCTTTGCCGAAGAGCGAGAGCGCGCGGCTGGCGAGCGACTTCTTCTTCGGTTTGTACTTGGTGTAATCGGCGGGCGGCTCGAAGAGGGAAGCGTCGAGCACGTCGTGGCCGATCTCCAACACCTCGCTCGTCCGCACGCTCGCGCGGCCGTCGTCCGTGTAAGACTTGACGGTGAGCGCGAGCGGGTAGCCGAAGCGCGCCGTGCCCACCTGTTTGTGCTCGATGCCGTAACGGCGTTTGGGATCGCCGCCGAGATAGTGTTCCGCGCACTTGCTCCGTTCGAGCGTGAGGAGTTCGCTCTCGTCTGCGCCGGAAATGTCGTAGGAGCAGAACGTGCCGTAGAGCAGATCGACGTACCAGCCGTCGGTCTCGCGGCGCAGCGGCGCGATGGGGCAGGAGGCGGGAGCGATCTCCCACGTGAGCGTCGTCTTGATGCGGCGCGCGGTGTAGCCGAACATCTCCCGGCGCTCGCCCGTGTCGGTGACGGTGAACGTTTCCACGATGCGCCCCGCGAGGCGCGCCTCCGGCCGAGACTTCGGCGGACTCGCTTTCGCGCTCGCGGCTTCGGCGCGCGCGAAGAACTCCTCGCGCCCCACGTAGGGGTACTCGTAGACGACGCGCGTCGCGGGGTCGAGGACGATCTGGCGGCCGAGGTCGCACTGGAAGATGACGGCCACCTCTCTCTGCGTGCCGTCCGGGCGCGTCCCCTTAAACTCGTTGCGCTGGCGGCGGCCTTTGATGTAGATGCGGCTCTCGCCCGCGTGCGCGTCGTGCGTGGTCTTGAGTTTCAGGCGGATGTCGGCCAGCCCCGCCGTCGCGGCCGCGAGCGTCAACACACACGCGACGAAAATTGACCTCAGCGATTTACTCATCATCCCCCTCACGCGTGGCAAACAGTAACGGTGAATTCGACTGCTCATCTGCTCATCGGGAAAACTCGACTGCTCATCTGCTCATCGTGCGACCGCGCGCATCATTGATGTTACGCACGCGCCGCCGTGGTGGCGTCGTCTCAACGCTTGGGTAAAAGGTTCTCGATGCGATCCGCGCCTCCGGCGAGCACGCGCGGGCGTCGTCGCTCGGCGCGCTTCCGGCTGTCAACGCGCGCCTCAAACTCTGCGCGCCGCTCGCGCCGGATGCGTTCCAGAGAGTCGCGCATCCATTCGGGCGAGGACGCGCCGTTGCCCGCGGCGGGCGGGCTGTTGACTTCCGCCCCGGCCACGATCTGTTCCTGCGAATCGAAGTCGGAGACGTAAGCGGCGTCGTGCAGTACCCACAAATTCCAGTTGCCGCCGCTCGCGCCGACGACGGGCGCGCTCGAAGTCCACTCGTAGACGTCGCCGCCGAGCGTGAACGAAATCTTGTTGTTCTCGATGCGGCCGACCTTCTGAAAGTCGTAGCCTTCGTGCGGGATGAGCGAGAAGATGAAGCGGCCGCGTTCGGGGACGTAGAACCAGATGAGCGCGCCCGCGAACCCGCGCGCGTGCTTGCCGCGCCCGCCGCCGACGAGTTCGCCGTTGACGGTCAACTTGTAATCGCGCATCGCGAGTTCGACGTTGCCGAGCGTGAAGTCGCGCAAGGGGACGCTGCGGCGCGGCGGCGCGCTCCACAAACGCGCCCGGTCGAAAGAGACTTTGACGACATCCACGATCTTCACGCCCGTCTGCGGGTTGACGAGCAGGTCGAGCGCGAAGGCGTCGCCGTCGTCAATGAGTTGCGCGTCGGCGGGACGTGGCAGCGTCGAGATGTTCTGCGGCGCTCTCTGTGCCCCTGCCGCCGTCTGCCGCGCGCGCAGTTGTTCCTCAAACTCCGCGCTCATGGGTTTGACCGAAACTTTGAACTGCTTCGACGCGGCGACGGGTTCGACCACGAGGTCGTAGCCGAAGACGAACGCGCCCTCCGCATCCACGAGCACGCGATGGACGACGTGGTTGTCGGCGAGCATCACCTGCGGCGTCAGAGAGGCTTGTATCTCGTCGAGCCTGACCGACACTTTGGGCGCGCCCGCCACCGGCGCGGCCTCGATCTTGAAGGCGATGAAGCCTTCGCCGTGCAGCGGCATGACGAACTGTTCGGGTCGCGCCTGTGACGCCGCGCCGCCCGCACCGCTTTGGGCACGCGTCGTCGTGCGCGCGTCGTCGCCGTGCAGCAAGAACAGCAGCAGCGGCAGCAGCGCGAGGCGGGTGAAGGCTGAGAGTTTCGCTTTATTGCTCACGCGCGTCGCTCCCCTTGATGATGCGCAGGTTCACCTCGCCCGCGGGTTTGAAGCCCGACAAGTTCGCGCGCGGAGTCGTCGCCGTCGAAGCATTTGCGGCGGGCGGCGCGTTCTGCCGTCTGACCCCGGCGAGGTTTTCGCGCGACGCAAGTTGGCGCGCGTTGTCGCTGCCGCCGTCAACGCGACGCGGCAAGTAGATTATCTGCGTGACGATCTTCTCCTCGACGACGGGCACTTCGACAAACTTGATCTGCGGCGCGGCCTCCGGCTGCACGGCGGGCGGGGCGGCGATGCCGATGGGTTCGGGCGCGGGGCGCACGACGAGCGCGACCGTGGCGACGGACGTGGCGACCAACAAGAGCGCGGCGGCGGCCGCGAGCGGCGCGGGCACGCGGATCGAAGTCGTCAACAGGCGCTTCCAGAACGTCGCATGCGTAGACGCCGCGTGCGAGAACGGCGCGTGTGCGGGCGTCACGCGCACGGCTTGCGAATCGTCAGTCACACTCCCCGCGTGCGCGTCGTTCGTCGCTGCCGCGCCGCGCAGTCTGCGCGTGAGCGCGGCGTGATACTGAGGCCAGTAGTTCTCGCGCGGGGCGAGCGCGGCGGAAGCCTCTCCGCAGACGTCGAGCGTCGCGGCCAACGAACGATACTCGGCCTCGCACGCGGCGCACCGCCCGACTTCCGCCAGCAGGCGCGTGCGCGCCGCGCCGTCCGCTTCGTCGAAGAGTAGATCAATCAAACTGTCTTGCGTCTGACGGCAATCGTGCATCGTTTCAACTCCCGCTTAACAACTCTTTCTGACGGGCAAGGGCTTTACAGCGGCGTCGGCCGACGCCCCGGCGTTGTTGTCTTCGTCGGCCGACGCGTTGACGCCCAGACGCTCGCGCAATTTCAGGACGGCGCGAAACAGGGCTTTCTTCGTCGTGCCCGCCGAACAGCCGACGGCCTGTGAAATCTCTTCGTAGGTCATCCCCTCCTGATGCTTGAGCAGGAAGATCAGGCGTTGCTGTGGCGTCAAATCTCCGAGCGCGTCGAGCACGCGCGCGACGAGGAACTGCTGGTCGAAACTCTCTTCCACGCCGCGCGACGGCCGCGCGAGCGAGAGGGCGGCCTCTTGCGTCGCAGCCTCCTGCTGTTGCGCCGCGCCGCCGCGCTTCGAGGCTTCCCACGCGTCGAACTCGACGACACGCGCCTGCCGCCCCGCCGCTGCGGGCGGCGCGCGGCGTTCGTTGAGGAACGTGTTGATCGTGATCTGCCGCAGCCACGTGTAGAAACTCGACTCGCCGCGAAAACTCCTGATCGCGCGGAACGCCTTGAGCCACACTTCCTGCGAGAGGTCTTCGGCGTCGTGGCGGTCGCGCGCGTAGTGGAGCGCGAGCAGCAACACGCGCCGCTCGTAAGCGTGCGCGAGCGTGGCGAACGCCTCCGCGTCGCCGCCTTGCGCGCGCCCGATCAATTCGCTCTCGCTCGTCGCCTCGTTCAAAACTTTTCTCTCCGCCGCCACGCGCCCAAAGTGCGTCGATACAATAGACACGGCGCGCGAAATTTAGTTGGCCTCGCCACGCGGTCAGCCCCGAAATTTACTTGCACCTTCGAGCTAAAACTCGTCGCGGTGGGTGTTCTTGACTCACCATATCGGGGGGCGTATAAAGAGTCTATCTCTCTCAATCCTGTTAATGCGAACCCTCACCGGTTCGGTTAATCTCCCACGCGGCGAAAATTTCCTTAGAGAGTGTTGACGCGCCTGAGACGTTGAGGGCTACGCGAGGAGTTTAAAATGCATAGACACAAGAAAATCTTACCGCTGTTGCTGGTCGTGTTTGCCGTCACGGTTTTATCAACTCTGGCCGCGCTCCCGGCACAGGAGCGCGCGACATCTCCCCGGCGGCAGAGTGCCGAAGAGGAGCAACAGCCCGTGGCCGACTATGCGGCGGCGGAATCGGACGACCCGGAAAAGCGCGCCCGGAGGCGGGAGAGAGGCAAGCGTTATGAGAAGCAGAGTTGGGTAATGCAGCCACCCCCTCAATCCGGGGGCGGGGATGTGAAGCGACTCGACTCTTGGATGCGTGAGGTGCCGGCATTTCCTGCGGGAACCAGCGACGTGGTAGTGATCGGCGAGACGACCGACGCGCAAGTTTACCTGTCAGGCGACAAGAGCGGCGTGTACACCGAGTTCACAGTCCGCGTTGATGAAATCCTCAAGGACGACCCCGCCGCGCCGCTCGCCGTGGGCGGG
>JAUZFQ010000260.1 GCA_030838445.1 Pyrinomonadaceae bacterium
GGCCGCGATAGACGACGCCCATCCCGCCGCGCCCGATGCGTTCCTCGATGCGATAGCTGCCGATGATCGTCTCAGTCGCCATTAAGAATTGTTGGCCGTCAGTTGTCCGTGGTCAGTTGTCAGTTGCATGTGGCAATCAAACAATTTACTAAAGATTGAATCGAGCGACCGGGAACAGACGAATAACAACTGACCAGTGACCACTGACCACGGACAGCTTCTCACGCTGTCTTCTTCTCTTCCTCGTACAAGTCGCGCAGGACTTCGGAGATGGGCGCGGGCTTCGGCGGCGGCGAGAGCGGCGGCGTGTTGGCACGGGCTTCGGCGGCGAGGGGCAGCCGGTGCGGGGCTTCTTGCGACGAGGTCTGAGTCGCGTGCGACGCGCCCGCGTAGGAGTTGTGCGCCGTCAAGTTTGCGGTCGTCGCCGCGTGCACGGCGTTGAGGTGTTGGCGGCTCTCTTCGAGCAGCGCGGCGGCGTGGGCGCGTCGCGTGCGTTCGAGTTTGCGGACGGCGGCGACGGTCTGCGGCCCTTCGGCGGGGTCGCGTTCCAGACGGCGCAGCACGCTCACGTAGCGGCGCAGTTCGGGCGAAGGCGCGGTGCGCTGCCGCTCGTCGCCCTCTTCGGATTCGACGACGTAGGCGAGGTGTTCGGCGGCGGCCTCGTGGTCGCCCGCGCGGTGATAGAGCGCGCCGAGCGCGAAGTAGACGAGCGGCGGCGCGTCCGCCATCGAGTGGACGACCGACTCGCCCTGAGCGATCACTTCCGTGATCTCGAAGCCGAACCAGCGTCGTTCGTCTTCGCGCAAGACGTCGCCGGCGGCGAGGTAGAAGTCGAAGATGCGGCGCGTCTCGTGCTGCTCTGAGCGATCCACGGCGCGCCAGACGAAGTAGACCACGGTGGCGAAAAAGAAGATGACGGTCGGCGGGATGCCCATCAAGGCGAGCATCGCGAGGATCACGATGATCGCCACTAACTTCTGCCCCATGTCTCTGCCCTTGCTGCCCATAAAACCTTTCGCGCGCCCGTCGCTTGCCTGCCGCCCGGAAGTTCTGCTCACCCGAAACTTTGACTCACGAACCCGCGCGGATGCGACGACGAATCGCCGCCCCGGCCTCCGTCGTGGAGAGCGTGCCGCCGAGGTCGCGCGTCGTCTCGCCCGCCGTGACTGACGCTCCGACCGCCGCCTCAACCGCCTCTCCCGCCGCCGTGAATCCCAGATATTCTAGCATCATCGCCGCAGTCAGAATAGAGCCTATCGGATTCGCGACGTTCTTGCCCGCGAGCGGCGGCGCGCTGCCGTGCACCGGCTCGAACAGAGAGACGCGGCCGGGGTGCATGTTGCCCGACGCGGCCATCCCCAACCCGCCCTGCAACGCCGCGCCGAGGTCGGTCAGGATGTCGCCGAACAAGTTGTTCGTCACGATCACGTCGTACTGCGCCGGGTTGAGCACCATGAACATCGCCATCGCGTCAACGTACTGGTGGTTCGCTTCGATCTCCGTGTAACCGGCCGCGACTTCGCGGAACACGCGCTGCCACAAGTCGCCCCCGTATCGCTGCACGTTCGACTTATCAGCCATCGTTACCTTCCGCCGCCCGTGCGCGCGCGCGTACTCGAAGGCTGCGACGATGATGCGCTCGACGCCGTGGCGCGTGTTCAATTCCTCTTGCGTCGCGATCTCGTGCGGCGTCCCGCGCTTGAGAAAGCCGCCCGCGCCGATGTAAGAGCCTTCGGTGTTCTCGCGGAAGACGACGAAGTTGATCTCTCCGGTCGTGCGATCTTTCAAAGGCGTCAGGCGCGCGTCGAGCAAGCGCACGGGGCGCAGGTTGATGTAGAGGTCGAGGCCGCGGCGCATGCCGAGCAGGATGTCCTCGGCGTGCTGGTTCGACTTCACGCGTGGGTCGCCGAACGCGCCCGCGAGGATGGCGTCGAACTCGTTCGAGAGGATCTCCAACGCGCCTTCGGGTAAACTCACGCCCTCGCGCAAAAACTTGTCCGCGCCCCAGTCGAAGTGTTGTAACTCGACCGCGACGCCGTGCGTCTCGCGCAAGTGTTCGAGCACGGCGAGCGACTCGTTCGTCACCTCCGCGCCGATGCCGTCGCCGGGCACGACCGCGATTCTCTTCACGTCTCTCGTTGTCGTCATCATCTTCTCCGCCGTCTCTCGTCTCACGCGCTCATGCCGAGTTGCCAAAACAGAAAACTCCACACGTCGGTCGCCTCCGCGATCTGCTTCGTCAAAGGTTTGCCCGCGCCGTGCCCCGCCTTCGTCTCGACGCGCAACAGGATCGGATGCGCGCCGCCGTTCGCCGCCTGCAACGCCGCCGCGAACTTGCGCGCGTGCAAAGGGTCAACGCGCGAATCCGACTCGGCCGTCGTGATGAGCGTCGCAGGGTATTTCGTGCCCGCCGCGACGCGGTGATAGGGCGAGTAGGCGTGGAGGTAGGCGAAGTGGCGCGGGTCGTCGGCCGTGCCGTATTCGGGAATCCAGAGGCGCGCGATGAGGAAGCGTTGGTAGCGCAGCATGTCCGTCAAAGGCACGGAGCAGACGACGGCGCGGAAGAGTTCGGGTCGCTGCGTCATGGCCGCCGCGACGAGCAGGCCGCCGTTCGAGCCGCCTTGAATCGCGAGTCGCTCGCGCGCAGTGATCTTCTTCTCGATCAAATACTCGGCCGCCGCGATGAAGTCGTCGAAGACGTTCTGCTTCAAGCCGAGCATGCCGCGCTTGTGCCAGCCCTCGCCGTATTCGCCGCCGCCGCGCAAGTTCGCCACCGCGTAGACGCCGCCGCGTTCGAGCCAGAGATTGAGGCCGCGGTTGAACGCGGGCGTCTGCGAGACGTTGAAGCCGCCGTAGCCGTAGAGCAACGTGGGGTTCTTCCCGTCGTACTTCAACCCTTTGCGATGGACGACGAACATTGAGACGTTCGTGCCGTCCTTCGTCTGGTAGAAGACCTGTTTGACTTCGATCACTTTCGCGTCCACGGTCGGCGCGTCAACGCGCACCCACTCTGCGAGCGCGCCCGTCGCCGCGTCGTAGCGGTAGACGACGGGCGGCAGCGCGTAGGAGGCGAAAGTGAAGAAAGCCTCGCCGCCGTCCTCCTCGCCGCCGAACCCGCTGGCCGTGCCGAGCGTGGGCAGTTTCACCTCGCGCACAAATTCGCCCGCGCGCGTGAAGGCGCGGACGCGCGACGCGGCGCGCGCGAGTCCGTGGACGAGAATCTGCTCGCCGAGGACGGTGAACGAACCGATGCCCACGTCCTGCGATTCGGGAATCAACTCGCGCCAAGCGGAACGCTTCGGGTTGGCCGCCGCCGCCTCGTAGATGCGCCCCTTCGCCGCGTCTTCGGTCGTCAGAATGTAGACCACCCCGTTCACGACGCGCGCCGTGTAGCTCGCGTCTTTGCCTTCGGCGAGGGCGACGAACCCGCCCGTCTCGTCGCGCAGGTCGCGCAGGTAGAGATCGTTTTTGCCCGGCCCGCGCGAGACGCTGACGGTGAGCCAGCGGCCGTCGCGCGAGAGGCCGACCGACGGCCACTCGGTCGGCCTCTCCTCGCGCCGGAAGACTTCCGCGTCCTTCCCCGGATCGTCGCCGAGTTGGTGCAGGAAGACGCGGCGATGATAATTCTCCTCGCCCTTCGGGACTGTGCCGGGCGCGGGGAAACGCGTGTAGTAGAAGCCGTCTCCGGCGGGCAGCCACGCGAGCGAGGCGGCGCGCGTGAACGGAATTTTATCTTTGAGGTTGCGCCCCGTGTCCACGTCCAGGACGTAGAGCGTTGACTGTTCGTTGCCGCTCTCGGACAGGCCGTAGGCGAGCCGCTTGCCGTCGTGCGACTCGTACCACCAGTCGAGCGCGATGGTGCCGTCGGGCGAGAGCGCGTTCGGATCGAGCAGCAGGCGGTCTTTACCCTGCGCGCCTTCGCGCACGTAGAGCACGGGCTGGTTCTGCTGCCCCTCGCGCCGCGTGAAGAAGTAGCGGCCGCGCCGCGGCGTGGGCGCGCTGATCGTGCCGATGGAGAGCAGTTGCGAGAGACGCTGCGCGATCTTCTCACGCCCCACGAGCGGGTCGAGCGCGCGGCGCGTGTGCGCGTTCTGCGCGTCCGTCCACGCGCGCACCTCGCTTGAGTCGCCCTGCTCCAACCAGCGGTAAGGGTCGCTCACTTTGACGCCGTGCAGCGTCTCGACCAGAGCCTCGGCGCGTGTCTCCGGCGGCTTGGGAGCGACGACCAAACTCTGCGGCGCGGCGACCGACGCGAGCGCGCAGACGGCAAGCAGCACGCGCCCGCCGCAACGTCGCGCGGCGTGGATGCGAAGGTTAAGGTTCATAGACTTGGTTTCAGCGCGCGAGGCGTTGTTCGATGCGCGGCAGACTGGCGACGACCGTCTCTCCGACGATCTGCAAACTGCGCGGCGAGATTTTGTCGAGCGTGTCCCCGGCCGTGTGCCAGTAGGAGTAGTCGCTGAGTTGGATCAGATCAACGACCGGAATCTCGGCTTGCAAGAACGGGAGGTGATCGTCTTCCACGGTCTGCTGCGTGTTGGGAAACTGGGCGGCGTGTCCGAGTTCGCGCGCCGTCGTCCAGATAGCGTCCACGAGCCACGGGGTGCTGTACGTTTCGCGCGGGATGGAGAGATTCGTGTAGCCGATCATGTCGAGCAGGATCATGGCGCGCACGCGTTTCGTCTCGCCGCGTTCGGCAAGTTGCGCGACGTAATGGCGGCTGCCGTAAGTGTTGTCGGGCGCGCCCGCGTTCGTGCATTGCTCCCATTCCAGACAGAAAGCCTCTTCGCCGTCGAAGAAGACGAACCGGTAAGTGAAGCGCGGTTTGCCGCGACCGGCGACGGCGCGCGCGATCTCGACGAGCGCGCCCGTGGAAGAGCCGCCGTCGTTCGCGCCGACGAAGCGAAACTCTTTGAAGGGCTTCGTGTCGTAGTGGCTGGCGACGATGATCACGTCCGGGGACTCGCCCGCGAGTTCCGCCGTCAAGTTCACCATCCGGCGCGCGCCGCCGGGGGTCTGCTCCGTGAACTCGTCGGCCGTCACGTTCAACCCGGCGGCTTGCAGTTCGCCCGACAGGTATTCGCGCGTGCGCGCCAGTTCCGCCGAACCCGCGGGGCGCGCCCCGATCTCGACCATCCGGCGCACGTGCGCGAAGGCACGCTCGCCATCGAAAGCCTTCGCCGTCGCCTGCGTCGCCGCCGAAGGCGTAGCGGAGGCAGAGGACGCGGCGTTGCCTTGCGCGTTGTGGTTGGACGCATTGTTACCGTTGCAGCCGTTGAGCGCGAGCGTGAGAAGCAGCAGGAGCGCGAGCGTGTAACTCGACGGCGCGACGGTCGGGACGCGGCGCGGCGTAGGCGGCGCGGCGGTCGGAGTTTCGGGCGACATCTGATCCATGTGTGAGCGGGCGGCGGCGACGCGCGCGGCGCGTGCTTCAAGCGGCGCGCGGGCGACGGCGTTGGAAAAGTTTTTTACGAAGAGGGCTTGTCGGCTTCGGGACTTTTCGGCGCGCCCGCGACGTGCTCGGCGGGGCGTCGCGCCTGCCGCTCGCGGCGCGCGCGCGAACGTCCGAAGTTGACGACGTAATCCAGCCCCCTCTCGAAATACGAGACGGGCACGTCGGTGATGGACTTGAACGTTTGCGAGGCGGCGATGTATTCGAGTTCGACGAGCGTGGCGAGTTTTTGCTGCAAGGGCATCTCGCGGAATTCGGCGCGCAAGTCCTGCTTCACTTCCTCGGCCGTCTCCTCTCGCTCCGTGACGGGGACGGGTTCGATCACGAGGTCGCCCGCGCGCTCGATTTTCGTCTGGCAGGCGAGCCGCTCGCCCGCGGCGAGTCGTTCGGGGCTGAGCCGCGTGCGCTCCGCCTCGGTCAGACCGGACAACAGCGTCGCGCCCTCACGGACGATCACGGCGCAGGTGTCGCACTCGCCGCGTCCCTCACACTCGGCGGGCAGGCGCAAGCCCAGACGCTTCGCCGCGTCCCACAGGTATGTCCCCTCCGCCACCACGCCGTGCAGTCCGTCCGGCACAAATTCCACGTTCACGCTCATACGCACACCCCCACACTGTTCTCTGGTCTGTCTGGCTCAATTTCCTTCGGGAGACAAATCGGAACTTACAACAACGGCGGGCAAATGTAAAAAGGGAAAAGGGAAAAGGTGAAGGAGGAAAGGGACGACGCACGGAACAGTTTGCGGTTTCCCTTTCCCCCTTTCCCCTTTTCCCTTTCCCCTTCAACTAATGCGTGCTCGGCGCGCTGGCGAACCTGACACGCGGCTCGGCGGCCGTCTCCTCTTTCTTCGGCTTGCCGTTGCTGTCGCGGCGGCAGTCGGCGCACGAACCGAACATGCGCAGCGTGTGGTGCGTGGACTCGAAGCCGTGCTTGGAGGCGATTGACTCCTGAAGGGCTTCGAGTTGTTCGGAGTAGAACTCGATGGTCTTCCCGCATTCGGTGCAGATCAGGTGATCGTGGTGCGGGTGTTTGTAGTTGTGCTCGTAGCGCGTGCGGCCGTCGCCGAAGCGCACCTCGCGCGCCAGCCCCGCGTCGGTCAAAAGTTTGAGCGTGCGGTAGACGGTGGTCTGCCCGATCTCCGGGTCTTCCTTCTGCACGAGCCGGTAGAGGTCTTCGCTCGACAGGTGCTCCTCGGTACGCAGAAAGACGTCGAGGATGAGATCGCGCTGCGCCGTGCGCTTCAAGCCCGCGCGCTGGATGTGGCGATGAAAAACTTCTTGCTCTTCAGTCATAACCTGCTTCCGTGGTTCGGCTGAAACCGGCTCGGTGATAGTTGACACGACGGGATTTTAACATTACCGCGCGGGAAGTGTGAAGAAGTTGGCCGCGCCGCCGCCCTCGTGCTATCTTTCCGCGCATGGTGCCGGGGTGGCGGAATGGCAGACGCGACGGACTTAAAATCCGTTGGCCGTAAGGTCGTGAGGGTTCGAGTCCCTCCCTCGGCACCACTAGCCCGAACACTCGTCCCGCCGGCTTAAATGCGCCTCATTTTCTTAACAATTTCGGCTCAGGCTTTCTCCGGCGTCCACACGTCAACGGCGAGGGCTTCGGCGTAGTGGACGAGCGGCTTGCCTTTGAGTTTGGGCAAGTAGTCGGACTCGGCGATGTCGGACGTGTGCGAGCGGAGCGCGGCCTGTCGGAGCGGCCACGGCGGGTGGTGGATGCGCGCGCGGAAGATGCTTTCGCCGGAGGCGGAGTAGAGGCAATAACGCTCGGTGAGGAAAAATTCGAGCGTGCCGGGTTCGGCTTCGGGTAGTTCCTCGCCGATCTCCCACGTCGCTTCAAACTCGGCGGGGCGCGCGGAGTCGGTGCGGCGCAGGCGATAGTTGATGGTGTCGGCGTCCTGCCGGAGATCGATCCGCGCGTTGAAGTAGGGCAGGAAGTAGAAGGTGCGCGCGCCGAGGACTGTCATCGAACTGTTCGTGTTGAGCGAGAAGAACCAGACGCCGGGGACGCCGCGATAGAGCACGTAAGTGCGAACGTTCAACTCGTGGAAGTCGCTGAGGTAAGGCACGGGCGGCGTGAAGCTGAGCCGCACGTCCCACATTGTGAACGGCGTGACGCCGACCCACGCCTCGCCGTCGAAGGTGTCAATCTCCAGTTGCGGCGGGACGAGCGAGCGCAGGCGTTCGGCGGAGATCGGCCAGTGCATGAAGAGCAGCTTGCCCCAGTGATGTTCCATCAACGGCAACCCGGCGGGACGCCGGCGAATAGTCTCGCGGTCAACGCCGTCGTCAAGAATCACTTTCTTGCGACCCACAACGCGCGTCGTCGAAGTTTTACTGAGCGCACTCTCGCCGTTCGCGCTTTTACCCTCCGCGCTTTTACTGCTTACACTTTTACTGCTCGCACTTTTACTGCTTGCCCTTTTGCGACTCGCGCCCGCCTTGCGGGTCGCACTTTTTTTGACGCCCGTTTTCTTCGCGGCGGTCGTCTTGCCGTCGCCGTTCGCCTGCTCGTCGTCTTTATCTTTGGTCATCACGTCTCCCGCCCGTTCACGTTCTCGATGCTCGCAGGTCTCGCCCCGCGTTGGTTCCACGCCATCTTAGTTGAATCCAAAATTAACCTCTACACATTTCCTTGACCAACGGCCGCGGTTTGGGTAGGATGCCACGCCTTTGCAAGAGTCCTCGCTGTTCATCTTGCTATTCACCTTGTCTAACCGAAGGCCGTCCCCCCACGTCCTTCATCAACCAAACCGGGAGATTTTGAATGCGCCGCACCCCTGTATATTCACTCTTACGAACCTCAACCGCACTGTTCGTTCTTTCAATCTTCACCATCGCCACAGCCATTTCCGCCTCCACCGCCCCCGCCTTCCAGCCGGTGGGCGAATCCGTCACGATCTACGCCGGTGATTGCTCCACCCCGCAAACTGTCTTCAACCCCGGCGACACCGTCTGCGTGCAGGCGGCCAACTTTCCGCTCGCGCCAGACGCGGGCTATCGCTATCGCCGCATCGCTTGGGTCTCGCCCAGCCGCGAAATCATAGAGGAGCGGGAGGTCAAGTCTGACCCGGACTATGACCGGATCGCGATCCCCGCCAGTGGCAGCACCGGGACGTGGTACGTGACGACCCTCAACGTCGAATCCGGCCGCTACGCCGACGCGAAGTTCGTCGTGCGAAGGGAGCGTGCGATCACCGCCGACCTCTCCATCTACAAGGACGGGCCTTCGTCGGTCTACGCCGGCCAACGCGTCGAGTTCGCGCTCTCCATCTACAATCCGGGGCCGGACACGGCCGAAGGGATCGAGTTCACGACCGAAGTGCCGTCCAACATGACCTTCGTCGCGCTCAAGCAGGCGTCGGGGCCGCTCTTTGAATGCAAGACGCCCGCGCGCGGCGAAACCGGCAGAATCTATTGCAGCACGAAGGGCATGCGGCTCGACGAGTCGGCCAGACTCTACGCCTACTACGACGTGAGCCGCGAGGTCAGAGAGGGGACGGTCTGTAACGCGACGACGAACGTCACGAGCTACACGGAAGAGTTGAATAAAGAAGACAACTTCACGAAGACCGAAACGACGGTGGTGCTCGAAAACCCGCCGATCCTGGAAGAGCCGCCGCCCGAGGACGGCGAATAGCCACGCATCGAATCAACGGCAGTCGCGGCGAGAGGCTTGTGTCTCTCGCCGCTTTGCTTTTCAAACGCCCGCCTCGCTTTGCTATTCCATCCGGCCTTCAACTTAAACTCGCCGCCC
>JAUZFQ010000013.1 GCA_030838445.1 Pyrinomonadaceae bacterium
GGCATCCTCCCGATCATCTCGCGCCGTCTCTCCAAGCGCGGCAGCGTCGAAGTCGACGGCCGCAGCAACACGCTCATCGTCACGGACGTGCGCGAGAACATCGCCTCCATCCGTCAACTCGTCGAACTGCTCGACCAGCCCGAACCGCAAGTGGAAATCGAGACGCGCATCGTCGTCGCCAGCCGCAGCTTCAGCCGCGACCTCGGCGTGCAGTTGCAGGCGGCCGTCTTTGGTTCGCGCGGGCAGGGCGGCACGTTTGAGACCGCCCCGGCCAACGGCGGCCTACGCCCCGGCGGCCTCCCCGGCGGACTCAGCAACACCCCGCCGGCGACCGGCGACCTCGGCGTCACTGCTCCTTCAACCGTCATCGGTCTCACAACGGGCATCTTCGGCACGGCGCAAATCGGCGCGCTCATCACGGCGGCCGAGAGCAAAGGTCAGGCGAAGATCGTCGCCAACCCGCGCGTGACGGCGCTCAACAACCGCCCCGCGCAGATCGAAAGCGGCGCGCAGATTCCGGTCGTCACCCCGCAAGCGGGTGGCGGGGGCAACAGCGACAACCTCGGCGGCTCGACCGTCTTCACGACCACGTTCGTCTCCGTCCCGCTGCGTCTCTCTATCACGCCGCAGATCACGGACGCGGGTACGGTCGTCCTGCGCGTCACGGCGGAGAACAACAGTATCAACCGCTCGCTGGTCAACTCGCTCGGCACGCCGGGCATTGACACGCAGCGCATGCAGACGGAAGTGCTCGTGCCCGACGGCGGCACGACCGTCGTCGGCGGCGTGCTCCTTGATACCGAAGGCGAGACGCAGACGCGCACGCCCGGCATCTCCGGCATCCCCGTCCTCGGCAATCTCTTCAAGCGCAAGGCCACCACGCGCAACACCAACGAGCTGCTGTTCTTCATCACGCCGCGCATCTACCGCCCCGACTACAACGGGCGGCCGATCTCCGGCACGGTGGTGACCGACCGCGGGCGCTCGACCACCATCCCGCAGCCCGTCCCGCTCGGCAACCCGCAGAGCAACACGCCCGCGCCCACGCAGGACGGCACGCAGCAGACGCAGCCGGGTTCAAACGACAACGCCCCGACGGCGCGCCCCGCCGCCACCCGCGGCGAGCGCCCGTAACTTGTAAGGAGCACGATCATGTTCAAAGACACACTCACACGCATGGTTGAGAGGACGGAGGGCGCGGTCGGCGCGCTCATCATGGGCACGGACGGCATCGCCGTCGAGAAGGTCTTGATGCCGGAGGGGCGCGACGCCAACCTCGACGTGGCCGCCGCCGAATTCACTTCGCTCCTGCGCAACGCACAGCGCGCGGGCGGTGACATCGGACTCGGTCAGGTGCGCGAAGTCGTCGTCGGCTTCGACGACATGAACGTCCTCATGCGTCTCTTCAACCGTGAATACTTCGTCCTGCTCGCACTCGCCAAGGACGGCAACATCGGCCGCGGCCGTTTCGAGCTACGCAAAGTCGAACTCGACCTCGCGCGCGAATTCGCGGTCTAAGCCAAGTAGAACGCCGAAAGGTGAAGGGCGAAAGTCAGGCGGGAAACCGCTTCACTTTCGCCCTTCGCCTTTGTGCGTTCTACCGTTTGCTTTTACGTCAGGGTAACTTAACGAAGGGCATGCCGCGCGCGATGATGCGCTGGCGGCGCGCGACGCGCTTGGGTTTGAGTTGTGGATTAAATTCCGTGCGCGGGTTGGGGATGATGGCCGAGAGAAAGGCTGCTTCCTGCGGGGTCAAGTCGGCGGCCGACTTGCGGAAGTAGGTGCGCGCGGCGGCCTCCGCGCCGTAGATGCCGTCGCCCCACTCGATGACGTTGAGATAGATTTCGAGGATGCGACGCTTCGACAGGTTCCGCTCCATGAAATAAGTGATCGCCGCCTCGCGCGCCTTACGCACGAACGAACGCTCCGTGGAGAGGTAGAGGTTTTTCGCCAACTGCTGCGAGATGGTCGAAGCGCCGCGTTTGAAACTGGGCATCGCGGGAATCCAACTCTGTTCGTCCTCGCCCTGTTGCTTGGCCTCTTTGGCCGCGTCGCGCTGCGCCTGATCCCAGGCCTTCTGGATGGCCTCGTAGTCGAAGCCGTCGTGCGTGGCGAAGTTGCTGTCTTCGCCCGCGAGGACGGCGCGCAAGAGGTGGACGGAAATCCGTTCGAGCGGAACCCACTGCTGCACGCGCTTCGGCGGCTCGCCACGCTCGCGCGCCTCCTGCATCCGCGTCTCGATCATCGCCGTCGTGTCGGGGTTGCTGTCGCGCAACTTCGACACGCGCGGGAACGTTATGAGTTCGTAGATCAACGCGAACACGATGAACGCGACCACGCCGAGCGTGATCATCTGGATCAGTTTCCAAAGTTTCCTCAACATCGCCCGTCGATTATAGCCGAACTGAATTCTGCCCGACACTCCGGGCTGCACTCGAAGCCTTGGCCGCGCGGATCGTGTTGCAGTGTATCTCCACCGTGTCGTTGATGTCGGCGGCGTAACCGCCGGACATGACCGTCGCCACCGGCACGCCCCGCGCGCGACATTCGCCGAGGACGAACTCGTCGCGCGCGCGCAAGCCCGTCAACGAGAGCGAGAGGCGTCCGAGTTTGTCGCCCGCGTACGGGTCTGCGCCGCCGAGATAAAAAACTATGTCGGGGCGACTGGCGAAGACGCGCGGCAGGTGTTCGGCGAGAGTGCGAAGATATTCTTCGTCGCCTGTCGCGTCGGGCAGTTCCACGTCGAGCGTCGAACGCGCTTTGAAGACGGGATAATTTTTCGCGCCGTGGATGGAGAAGGTGTAGACGCCCGCATCTTGCTCGAAGATCGTCGCCGTGCCGTTGCCCTGATGCACGTCCAAATCCACGACGGCGACGCGCTCGACCAAACTGTCGCGGCGCAGCACGCGGATGGCGACGGCCACGTCGTTCAACACGCAAAAGCCCTCGCCGTGATCGGGGAAGGCGTGATGCGTGCCGCCCGCGAGGTTCGAGGCGACGCCTTCCGAGAGGGCGGCGCGCGCGGCGCGAATCGTGCCGCCCGTTGCCAGAAACGAACGGCGCACGAGCGCCTTCGACCAAGGCAGACCGAGCCGACGCAACTCGCGCGCGGTCAACGCCCCGGCGCGCAAGCGCGTCACGTAGTCTTCGGTGTGGACGAGCAATACGTCTGCGACGGGCGCGGGCTGCGGCTCAATCAACTCCGACGGCGCGAGCGTCCCTTCTGCGAGCAGGCGGTCGCGCACGAGTTCAAACTTGCGAATCGGGAAGACGTGCCCCTCGCCGATGTCCGCGTAATAACGCGGCGTGTAGAAAACTTTGTACATTGCGGAATGCGGATTTCGGATTGCGGATTACCGGAAGCGATTGTAACTGTCCGTCTGATTATTTCAACCCGCCCCGCTCCATCCTAGAAACTCGTGGAGAACTTTGAGCCACCCCGCACAAACTTCGGGACGCACTGCTCAAACTTTCAACCGGCTTCCTTAAATTGTCAGAAAGGTAGTTGAAAATTTAAGGAGCATGGTTTGAACTTCAAGGAGCATGGTTTGAACTTCAAGGAAGACGGTTGAAAGTTTAAGGAAGATAGTTTGAATTTTAAGGAAGACAGTTTGAACTTTAAGGCGGGCGGTTGAAAGTTTAAGGAAGGCGGTTTGAATTTCAAGGAGCACGGTTGAAAGTTTAAGGAGCGCGGTTGAAGTTTTAAGGAAGCCGGTTGAAACTTTCAACGCGCGGTTTGAAGTTTAAGGAAGGCGGTTGAAAGTTCAAACCGTCGTGCCTGAACATCGGGACGTTTCAAAACAAGACATAAAGTGGAATCCGTGCGTCAGTATTGAATGAGGCTGCCTTCGCGTTTGGCGCGGCGGACGGCGCGCGAGAAGACCCAGAAGGAGAAGGGCATGAGGACGACGAGAAAGAGCAGGAGCGTGAAGAGCGGCTCGCGCACTTCGTTAAAACCCTGCCCTTGAATGAGGACGCGGCGGATGCCGTCGAGTCCATATGTGGGCGGGAGAAAACGCGAGATGCCGCCGAGGATGCGCCCGCCGTGTTCGCTCAGGAGTTGCGTGGGGAAGAAGACGCCGGAGAAGAGCGTCGAAGTAGTGGCGAGCAGGATGCCGAACGGGTCGCCGCGTTTGAAGACCACTGCGAAACTCGCGGAGAGGATGCCGACGGAGGCGAGCACCAGCGTCGTGATGATCAGGAAGAGGAACGCGAGCAGGAAGTTTCCCTGAAAGCGCACGTCGAAGAAGAGCCAGCCGAAGAGTAGGTAGAGCGACGAGTAGACGGTGGCCTGCGCGAAGTCGTAGGCGGAACTTGAGACGATGAACGTGGGGATGTTGACGGGCGTCATCAACACGCCTTCGAGCGTGCCCTGCGCCTGCTCCTGCCGGATGGCGTTGGCGAAACTTGAGAAGCCCGTCATGAAATAGTTGAGCACGGCCAGCCCCGTGATCCACGCGGCCAGCGGGTTCGTCCATTGCGTGTAGGACGTGACCGCGCCGCCCGTGAAAATCTTCGAGATGAAGAACATCGTCGTGACGAAGAAAAGTATCTCCAGCGTGCGAAAGAGAAACTGGATGCGGTAACTCAACGCCAACTGGAAATCGCGCACGACGAAGGCGCGCAGCCGCCCGAAAAATCTGCTCACACGTTTCACTTTCCCACACCCTCCTGCGGTTCGCTTTCATATTTTTCCAACACGTCGAGTAGCGTCGCGCGTTCCGAGTCGCACGAGTGGATGCGCCCGCCCGCCGCGTGCAAAGCGCGCACCGCGCGGTCGAGCGCGTCATCTTCAACCGCGCGCGTGAACTGGACGACGATCTCGTTGCCGCCTTCGGCAACTTCAAACTCCGTCAACGCCCCGGACAGCGCGCCGCGCGCCTCTTCCATCGAGAGGCCGCGCGCCTTGAGCCGCACGCGCTCGGCGTTTTTATGGACGGCGCGCAGGCGTTCGGGCGTGTCCACGGCGCGAATCTGCCCGCGCGAGATGACTGCGACGCGGGCGCACAACTCCTCGATCTCTGCGAGGTTGTGCGAGGTGAGGAGCACGGTCACGGGTTTATCTGTGTCGCGCGCAAGCGAGTTGATGAGAGCGCGCGTCGTGGCCGCGGCGAGCGGGTCGAGCGAGCGCGTCGGCTCGTCGAGCAGGAGGACGGGCGGCGAACTGAGCATTGCGCGGGCGACGGCGACGCGCTGCTTGTTGCCCGTCGAGAGTTCGCCAAAGCGGCGACGCGCGAGCGGTTCGAGTTCGAGCCGCGCGAGTAGTTCACCGATGCGCGAACGCGCCGCCGCGTCGGTGAGACCGTAGAGGCGCGCGAAGAAGGTGAGGTTTTGTTCGATGGTCAGACGCCAGTAGAAGCTGCGTTCCTCTGCGGTGGCGAGGCCGATGTGGGCGCGCACGCGCACCTCGTCCTGCACGCTGTCGAAGCCATGTACCGTGACCGCGCCGGAAGTGGGTTGGACAAGCGTCGCGATGATCTTGGTGAGCGTGGTCTTGCCCGCGCCGTTGCGGCCGATGAGGCCGAAGATTTCGCCTTCGCGCACGTCGAAACTCACGTCGCGCAATGCTTCGACCGGGTGCGTCGCCTTGCGCCGGAAAAACTTCTTGAGGCGCGCGAGCGCGACCGGGTAAGTCTTCGAGAGTTGCCTGATCGAGATGGCGACGCCCTGCGTCGTCGTTTCGCGCGCGTCCTCGTCGTGCTCGTGTTGTAGGGGTGGAGTTTGAACAGTCACTATAAAGTAATGCTTTTCCCGTGAGGTGAGTTAGCGCTTACGCTGTCGCGGGTCGAGATATTCGCGCAGGCCGTCGCCGATGAAGTTGAAGGCGAGTACGGAGAGCGCGATGGCGATGCCGGGGACGAGCAGCGCGTGCGGCGCGGCTTGCAGCGTCGAGAGGTCGCGCGCCTCTTCGAGCATCACGCCCCAAGAGGGCGCGGGCGGCGGCACGCCCAAGCCTAAAAACGAGAGCGTCGCTTCCGCCAGCACCGCGCCCGCCATGCCGAGGCTCGCCTGCACGATGAGCGGCTGGATGGCGTTCGGCAGAATGTGGACGAAGAGAATTCGCATGTCGCTCGCGCCGAGCGCGCGCGCCGCCTGCACGAAGTCGTACTCGCGCACCTTCAACACCTGCCCGCGAATCACGCGCGCGTAACCGACCCAGCCGATGATGCAGAGCGCGAGTATGAGTTTGTTCAGCCCCGCGCCGAGAAACGCGACCATCGCGATGGCGAGCAACAGGCCGGGGAAGGCGAGGAAGACGTTGAAGAGATAGCCGTTGACGATGCGGTCGATCCAGCCGCCGTAGTAGCCCGCGAGCGCGCCGATGATCGTCCCGACGAACGTCGAGACGAAGACCACCACGAGGCCGACGCGCAAGGAAATGCGCGCGCCGTAGATGACGCGCGAGAACACGTCGCGCCCCGTCGCATCAGTGCCGAGCCAGTGCGCCGCCGAAGGCGCGGCGTAGCGGTTGAGCAAATCAGTCTCCCCCACGTTATGCGTCGCGATGAGCGGCGCAAAGACCGCCATCAAGACGAACAACCCGACGACGACGAGACCGAATTTTGAGAGGCGATTCATAAAGCAGTGACAAGTGACAAGTGACGAGTGACGAGTAAGAATCAAGACAAGTTTTTAGCTTTTAACTTGTCACTCGTCACTGTATCCGTATTCTGGGATCGAGCCAGCGATAAATAATGTCCGTGAGCGTGTTGGCGAAGATGTAGGTGACGCTGATGACGAGGACGCAGCCTTGCACGAGGCGGTAGTCGCGTTTGCCGATGCCGTCGTCAATGAGCAGGAGACCCAAACCCGGCCAGTTGAAAATTTTCTCCGTGATGATCGCCCCGGCCAGCAGGACGCCGAGTTGGAGGCCGAGGATCGTGACCACCGGGATGAGGCCGTTTTTGAGTACGTGCTTGTAGACGACCGTCCGCTCGCTCAAACCTTTCGCGCGCGCCGTGCGCACGTAGTCTTCGCCCATCTCTTCGATGACGGACGAGCGCACCATGCGCGTCAGGAGCGCGGAGAGCGCCGCGCCGAGCGTCACGGCGGGCAGGATGATGTCGTACCACTCGAAGCGACCGGAGGGTGCGACCCAGCCGAGTTGAATAGCGAAGACGTAGACGAGGAGCGGCCCCAGAACGAAACCGGGTAAACTGATGCCGATGAGTGCGACGACAGATAACAGATTGTCGAGCCACGTGCCGCGATTTTTTCCCGCGACGACGCCGAGCGGGATCGCGATGCTGACGGCGACGAGCAGCGCGACGACGGCGAGTTCGATGGTCGCCGGGTAACGCTGCATGATCAGTTCGATGACGGGGCGGTCGGTGCGAAACGAGCGACCCATGTCGCCGCGCAGGATCGTGCCCCAGTAGTCAATGTAGCGGTTGTTCAATCCGTGCCAGCGGAAATCACGTTCGCCGCTCTCGGCGTCGCGCGCGTAGGAGAAGAAGAAGGCGGGGCGGTCGAGGTTGTGCTTCTGGCGAAACTGTTCGATCTGCGCGGCCGTGGCGTCTTCGCCGAGCGTGGCCGTCGCCGGGTCGCCCGGCACGAGTTCGATCAGGAGCGTGACGAGCGACACCACCGTCCACACCACGAGGAGCAGGATCAAGATGCGCCGCGAGAGATCGAGTAGCTTGTGCTTCATCTTCGGCGAGCGGGCTGCGAATGTTCGGAAGAATGTTTAGTTTGGAACAACGCGGAGGATGATAGCAGGGAAGCGTGGTGAATGGTAAATAGTGAATGGTAAATGGAAGGAACCGGCTTCTGATCCATTCACCATTTACTATTTACCATTCACCAAAAAACGTAGCCCGATGGAAGTTGCATCTTTCGTCGCGCGAACAGCCCCGACAACCGTCGCGCGGGAACGAGCAAAAACCATCGGACTACGTTTTCGGTTTGCGCTCACAAAAGGTAGCGCAAGCCAAGTTCGCCTGACTTAGCGGCCGGGGCGTGTGCCCAGATGCAGCGCCGCGATGCCGCCGGTCAAATTCTGATACGTCACCTCGCCGAAGCCGACTTCGCGCATCAATTCGGCCAGCCGCCGCTGATCCGGAAAGCGCGAGACGGAATCCGGCAGATACTCATACGCGCCGCGCGAGCCGCTCACGAGACCGCCGATTCGCGGCAACACGCGCGTGAAGTAAAACTGAAAAAGAGCGCGAAAGCCCGGCACGACCGGGTGCGAAAATTCAAGTATCGCGACGCTCCCGCCCGGCCTGAGCACGCGAAACAACTCCGCAAGTCCGCCCTCGACGCTCGCCAGATTCCGCAGGCCGAAGGCAATGGTCACCACGTCGAAAGTCTCGGCCGCGAACGGCAAACGCAACGCGTCGGCCTCGATGAACGGGATCGCTCGCGCTCTCTGCGTCGCCTTGCGCGCCGCGACTTCAAGCATCGGGCGACAGAAATCAAGCCCGGTGACGTGCGTCTCTCCGGCGTCAGCCAGCGTCAGCGCGAGGTCGCCCGTACCGCAGGCTACGTCGAGCGTGCGCGTGCCAGCAGTGAGCGCGGGGCGCAAGCGTTCGGCCACGAGTCTGCGCCAGCGGCGATCTATGTTCGCCGAGAGCAGGTGATTTAAAAGATCATAGCGGCGCGCGATGCCCGCGAACATCGAGTTGACTCGACGCGCGTGCTCCTGCCGGCGTTCATTCTCGTTCGGACTTGTTGGCGTGGACACCTTAAATGATTGTGGAGGGATGATAGGTTGCAGGCAGCTTGCGATTATTTTGTAAATTGACTACGGACGCTTCGGCGTCTTCGGCTCGGAGACAGACGCAGGCGGGGCGTTGGTCGCGCCCGCCACTTCGATGCCGCCGCTCAGACGCGCGAGTTCGCTGCGCAGTTGCGCCACGTCGCCCACGACGACGCTCGCCAGTTTCGCCTCGCCGCCGAAGAGTCGCGCGGCCACGCGTTGCACGTCGGCGGGCGTCAGTGCGTTCAAGGCGCGCTCGTCGTCCGCGAGCGTGGAGTTGTAAGTGGTCGTGTCGAGCCATTGGTCGGCGAGCGCTTCGGGGCGTTGCCTGCGCTCGTTGATGGCGGCGAGGGCGGCGCGTCTCGCGTTCTCAAGTTCGGCGGTGGAGACGGGCGACGCAGCGAGATTCGCGACGATTGTGCGCGCCGCTTCGAGCGTCTGCGCGGCCGCACCCGCCGGGACGGTCGCGCCGAGCAGCACGACGCCCGCAAGGTTGTGCGCGTCGTGGCGCGCGAAGGCAGACTTCGGCTGAAACTCTTTGAGCGCGGCATTCAGACGTTCGTGCGCGAGCGCGGCGACGACGGGCGCGACGGCGCGGTCACGGTCGGCGCGCGACAGGCCGCGCGCGGCCAGACGCACCTCGACTTCGTTCGCGCTCGCGAAGTTGACGATGAGCGTGCGCGCGTCGGGCGCGTCGGGCTGGCGGAAAGTCGAGGGCGGAATGGAATCGCTCTTGCGCCACGCGCCGAGAAACTGCCGGAAGGCGCGCAGAGCGCGCGGGGCTTCGACGCCGCCGACGAGGACGAGCGTCGAGTTGTTGGGATTGATGAAGCGGTCGCGCGCGAGCATCATGTCGGCACGCTCGATGCGCGCGAGGCTGTCGGGCGTGCCCGCGAGCGCGCGCCCGTAAGGGTATGAACCGTAGAGTCTGGCGGCGGCGGAGCGGTCGGCGAGGAGTGCGGGCTGCCCCACGGCCTCGCGCGCGCCCTTGAGACGCGCTTCGCGCAGGCGGTTCACGTCGTCGGCGGCGAGGCGCATTTGCAGCACGGCGGTGCGCAGGATTTCGACGAGCCGTTCAAAGTCGGTCGCCCGGCCGCTCAGTAGAATTTCGATGTTGTCGTATGAAGTGTTGACTTCGAGTCGCCCGTTCAACTCTTCGGCGACGTACTGGCGCGTCTCCGCGTCGGGGAACAGGGCGTCGCTGAGGAGCGTCATCAAGCCCTCTTTACCGGCGAGGTCGAAGGCCGCCCCGTTATTGATTCTGACTTTGAGCAAGACCTGCGAATCGCCGGGGCGACTGATGAGCAGGAGACGCAAGCCGTTGAGCAGTTGTTCGCGGCGCGGCGCGGGCGAGACTGAGTTTTGCGTTGCGGCGCGCGCCGGAAGCAGGCAGAGCGAGACGAGGAGCAGGGCGGCGACTGCGACAGTCCGGCACGTCGTGCGCGGGGCGTGGAGCGAAAGGGGTTGGCGTTTCATAAAGAGACTCGCGAGTCTGACGGGGCGGCGGCAACTACAAGCGGCCGCTTGTAGCGGCGGCGGAATAATTTCGACACGGCCTGTTTTAGATGCATCAAAACGGTTGCGGGAGATGCCCGTGCATTTTATGGGTCGTCAGTTACGAGGTCAACCGCCCGGAAACTAGGATATTTTTATTTCCGGTAGTAAACTCTTCAAGCCGACCGGGCATCTCACGATGCTCGAAGGCGCGTGCCCTAAAGTCGAGTCACCCAACAGTTTGAAGATTTATTGTCCCCAATTGAGGCGCGAAGTATGACGACAAAGAGCTGCCCGAAGTGCAATGAGGTAGTCCCTCTACAGTTTGAATTCTGCCCGGTGGACGGCACGCCCCTGCCGAACGGCCACCATCCCGCAGACACAGACACCGCTACGATTAGCCATTCCGCACCCGGCAATAACGCACACGCGCGCGCCGTTTCGACCGACGCCGGAAACGGTTCGGCCGCCGCGGACGCGACGACTGCCACCATCGCCGCCGCACAGATTCCGGCCGCGAGCATGTCGTCGGAAGGCGAGTCGGCGGCGATTGTTCCGTCCTACCAGCGCGGCGAGTATCACCTGACGTTTTTGGAAGACGAAGGGTTGGTTCGTCGTCTGACGAAAGAGGTGCGCGAGGTCGGGCACGATGCGGAGTTGACGTGGCCGGAGTTCAAACGCGATCCGGGCGGTTTTGTGAAGCGCGGGACGACCGCTTACGGTAAGGCTTCGTGGCGCGTGCTGTCGCAGCGTAACGTGGCTCTCGGCATCATGTCCGCGCTCGTGTTGATGATGACGGCGGGCGTGCTCATCACCCTGCTGCTCCGCATGCAGGACAGGCACGTGGCCTCGCTCGACGCGGTGCGCGAAGACCTAGAGTTACAGGGACTCGTCACGGACATTCCGGAGGAACAGAAGAAGCCCGACGAAGGCACGGCCGGCAACGCCAAAGGCAAGGGCGGCGGCTCGAAACCGAAACAAGAGAAACCGGGCGGCGGCGGCGGCGGCGGACGACAGGAAGAGAAGCCCGCGTCGTTCGGCAAACTCCCCCCGGCCTCTCTAGAAGTTCCGCAGGTGCGCGCTCCCGATCCGCACCCGCCGACCATCAAGAATCCGAGTCTGCCCGTCCCGGCCAGCATCGTCGCAGACCCGACCCTCTTCCCGCCCGACAATCGCCAGATCGCTTACGGCGATCCGAAGTCGCGTTCGACCGAGACGAGTTCCGGCCCCGGTACGGGTAACGGCATCGGCACGGGCACGGGCGGCGGCGTCGGTTCGGGCAGCGGTGGCGGCGTCGGCCCCGGCCGCGGCGGCAACACCGGCGGTGGCGACCGTAACGACGGCGGCGGCGGCCCCGGCGGTGGCGGCGGCGGCACAGACTACAGCCGCACGTTCGCGGCGAAGGAAGTGACGCGCAAGGCGATCATCACGGGCAAGCCCGAACCGCTCTATACCGAAGAGGCGCGCAAGAATCAAGTGACCGGCACGGTGCGCCTGCGCCTCGTGCTCGGAGCGTCCGGCTCGATCTCAAGCATCTCGCCCGTGTCGCGCCTCCCCGACGGGCTGACGGAAAAGGCGATTGAGGCGGCGCGCAGGATCTCCTTCCAACCTGCCGAGAAGGACGGGCGCAAAGTCTCGCAGTGGATCGTCATCGAGTACAACTTCAACATCTACTAAGGCCACAGCATCCTTAGCCAAAGTCAAAGCGGCGACTCACTTGATAGTGAGTCGCCGCTTTGCTTTTCGCCGCCGACTGAATCGTCAAATCGTTACGTCAACCCGCCGCGCACTCTTCGGCCACGCGGCGGATGCGCCGCACGCCTTCTTCGAGACGTTCGAGCGAGGTCGCGTAAGAGATGCGCAGGTAGCCGTCGGCTCCGAAGCCCGCGCCGTCCGTCACCACCGTCTGCTCGTCGTTGAGCAGTTTGTCGGCCAACTCGCCGGAGGTTTTCACCTTGCCGCCCAGACAGCCGCGCACGTTCGGGAAGGCATAGAACGCGCCTTCGGGAGCGACGCACGCGAAGCCCGGCACGTCGGCCAGAGCCTTGATGAGCCACTCGCGCCGCGCGCCGTATTCCTTGAGCATCTCGCCCACGCAGTCCTGCGAACCGTTGAAGGCTTCCGTGGCCGCGCGTTGCGCGATGGAGTTCGGGTTGCTCGTCGAATGACCCTGCACGAGCAGCATCGCCTTCGTCCACTCGCGCGGCGCGAGCGCGTAGCCCATGCGCCAGCCCGTCATCGCATAGGTCTTGGAGAACGACCCGGCGATGCACAGACGCGCGCGCAACTCCGGCGCGAGGCTCGACGCGCTGAACACCTCAGCGGGCGCGTAGACGAAACGCAGATAGCACTCGTCCGAGACGACGTAGACGCCGTGCTCGGCGAGCGTTTCCATGATCCGGCGAAACTCCGCGGGCGCGACGACACGCCCCGAAGGGTTCGAGGGCGAGTTGATGATGATCAGTTTCGTGCGCGGCGTGATGGCGCGGCGCACCTGTTCGGCGGTCAGTTGAAAGCCAGTCTCTTCGGTCTCGATGAAGACGGGCGTGCCGCCCGCGAACTTCACGATCTCGGGGAACGTCACCCAGTAAGGCTTGGCGATCAAAACCTCGTCGCCCGCGTTGACGAGCGACACGATGGCGTTGAAGAGAGCCTGCTTGCCGCCCGCCGTCGCCATCACCTCCGAGGTGTCGTAGCGCGCGCCGAACTCACGCGCGTAATAGTTGACGACAGCCTCTTGCAACGCGCGCGTGCCGCCCGTCGCCGTGTACTTGGTCTCGCCCGCGCGCATGGCCTCGGCGGCGGCACGTTTGATGTGATCGGGCGTGTCGAAGTCGGGTTCGCCCGCGCCGAGATCAACCACGTCCACGCCGGAGGCGCGCAGAGCCTGTGCCTTCTGCATCGCCGCGAGCGTCGAGGAGGCTTGCATCTGCGCCACCCGCTCGGAGCGCGGGAAACTTTCGAGTGCCGGTTTCGTCATCCCTTCTTCGCGCCGCCCTTCTTCGCAGCACCTTTCTTCGTGCCGCCTTTCTTTGCGCCGCCCCTCTTCGTGCCGCCTTTGCTGGCGCGCGTCTTCGCGGCCTTCTTCGCAGAGGCCGACCGCGCGGCGGCCGGACGTTTGGCCGAGGCCGCGCCGCCCTTCTTACCGCCCTTCTTCAGAGGGGCTTTGTTCTCCGCCTTGCCGCGCCCCGACCCGCTCTTCTTGCCGCCGCCGGAAACCTTGTTGACGGTCGCCCACGCGCGCCGCTCCGCCTCTTCCTCCGTCAAGCCGCGTTCCTCGTAACCGTCTTCGATGTGCTCGGCCTGCCGCTTCTGCTTGTCCGTGTACGCGCCCTTATCACCCCTCGGCATATCTTCGCCCTCCCGTGTCTGTGTTCGACGCGAAATGCGTTCGTTGCTGTCGTCGCTCGCGCCGGATGTATGTGTTGGAACGGTCGTCAGTATAACACCGGACGCACGCGCGCCCGCTGCGAAATCAACTCTTGCCGAACTTCTGCCGCATGCGCGCTTCGACCGACGCGGGCACGAGTCCCTTGATCGCGCCGCCGAGGTGATAGACCTCTTTGACGAGCCGCGAACTGACGTAAGAATAAGCTTCGGCGGGCATCATGAAGACCGTCTCGATGCGCGGCTCAAGCCGCCGGTTCATCAGAGCCATCTGCAACTCGTACTCGTAATCGGAGAAGGCGCGGATGCCGCGCACCACCGCGTCGGCCTCGCGCTCGACGGCGTACTGCATCAGCAGCCCTTGAAAATTGTCCACCACCAGATGGCACGAGCCGCCGTCGAGTTCGCCCAACACCTCCGACAGCATCTCGCGTCGTTCGTCGAGCGTGAACAGCGGATTCTTCTCCGGGTTAACGACGACGGCGATGATGATCTCGTCGAAGAGTTTGCAGCCGCGCGCGATGATGTCGAGGTGGCCGTTCGTCACTGGATCGAAAGAACCGGGATAAATGGCTCGGCGCATAGTTAGGCGGTGTGTGTCTGAAGCTGGAAGCAAAAGCGACTGTGAAAGTATCATAAAGGAGAGGTCAGAGGCCAGAGGTTAAGAGCGGCGTCGGCGAAGAGCGGTATCCTCTCAAGTCGAAAAACAGCGGCTCAGTTTGGAGCAAAAAAAACTCTATTTCTCCAACCCCATGCTGCCCGTGAAATATTTTGCCCCGTTTCTCATACGCAGTTAGAGAATGGAAGGTGAAATGGAGGGGCACAGACGCATTAACCGGACGGGGAGTTAGGCCGTTTTTATAATTCTTCTATCAACAGCCGAAAATGATTGTTGACAAAAATAAGCCGAGAGTCTAATTTATGCCGCTCCCGAGCGAGAAAGTAGTCTTCAAATCAACATTCCGGTCGCACCCAGAGCGACCAAGTTTCTTACAACTTCGACGCTATCCACTCTCAGACGTAGATTTTAGTTTGACAACCCTTGTTGTGTGGCGACACATGACATTTTGAGGTCTTCATGATTAGAGCTACCCTCCTTGCGCCTTTCTCTCGACTCAGCGGACTTAACTTGACGCTGCAACTCACACTCCTTTTAGTGCTGACTTCCGTCTGTGCTTCCAAGTCATACGCCCAAGCCACGCCGGAGGCTACCGCCACCCCTACGCCGCAAGCTACGGCCATTCCCACGCCGCAGGCTGTCGCCGCCGCCACGCCAGACACCGCCGGAGCGGCGAATAAGGTAGCGAATGTCGCCAATCAGACGGCCACCGCGGCCGACTTGACGCGACTCAAAGTGTTGGAGTTCACGTCAGAGATAAAGCGCCGGAGCGCGGGCGGCGCGTTGAGCCGTGAGGCGCTCAATAACGTTGCCCGGTTAACGACACTTGTGCGCAGGATTGGCGATTCGGATTTGGCAGCCGAAATAACGACCGCGCTGGCTAATCTCACCGCGGAGGAGACGAAATTGGAGGCCGCGAAAACGAGCCTCACGGCGGTTACTCCGCAGACGGACGATACCGCGCGTGCCAAGCAAAACATCAATGCCGCCTCGACCGCCGTCACAGAGACGAAGGCCAGCCTGACAAAAGCGAATGCCGAACTGATTCAAGCTCTGAAGGCTGTCTACGGATACATCGCGGCGCTGAGCATGCGCGCCGATACGAGTCTGACACCTCTCAAGAAGACGGACGTTCCGGCGGCAGACTTGCTGACGCTTTTGCCCAGAGAGTTGCCCACGTTAGCCGACACCATGCGACTCACCGCGGATTTAAAGAAGGGATGGGCGGGGCTGTCCGCTGCCCTGAGCGAGGTTTACCCGCAACACGCGACCGACGTGGTGAGGGCAGAGGCCGCTCTCACTGCGCTTGATGCTTCAATCGCCTCAGTCCTCGGGCTGATGGAAGCGCGGATGAATTCGCTGACCGACTACGCCGCGCTGAATAGCGGCAACATCGCCAGCCTGATCGAGCAGGTCAAATTGCAGCCAGCGGCGAAGGCCGAAGAGGCGCGCGACCGGGGTAGGGAAGGGACACTCATCACGAGCGGCCTCGACCGTGTGAGCGCCACCTGGGACGTGTTGGCGACGCAGGTGGCGAATGTGGGAGTGCCCGGCTTCCCTGCCGACAAGGCAGAGACGGCGCGTGCGGCGCAGCAAAAGATGCTCAAATCGGCACGCGTACTAAGCACATCGGTTTCCACGCTCCAATCCAGTCTCGCCGGAGATTTCTCGCAGTTCGTGACAGAGAAGGTGCGGCTTTATTACTTCACCGACATCCCTCGCCTGATCAAGACGCTGAACGACACGGCGTATCGGAAGGGCGGCGACGAGGCGGCACAGGCTCGACTCGGCGAAGAAGCGCAACGGCTGATGGAGGCGGAAGCCGCGTTTCGCGAGGCCGACGCCGAGGCCGCCAAGTTCAGAGCCAGAGAACTCGCCCTGAGCAGGCAACTCGACGACGCCCGCGCAGACCTGAACGCCGCGAACCTCTTGAAGCAGGCTTCGACGCGCACCCTCGCCGAGTTGAGACGGCGACCGCAGGCGGACGTGCCCCCGGAAAGGCTCGCCCGCGCGCAGGAGGAGGAGGCGCGTAGGGAGGAGGACAGGAGCAAGGCGCAGCAACGCTTCGACGAGTTAAGCGACGAGCAATCTGGACTACCGGCCAAACTGCGCGAGGCGCGCCAGCGGCGCGACGCGGCGCAGACCGAGGCCGAGCGGTTGAGCAGTCGCCTTCTGATCAGCGCGCAGACCGAGTCGGCCGCCTTCGCCCGGGCGCGCGACAACGCCCCTTTCTGGTACGCCGCCCCCGTCGCCTCAGATCCCGACCCGCGCAAGCGCGTCGAAATTACCTCTTCGACGAGCGGGGAAAACACACTCACCTTGTACGGCACGAAGGACGATGTCGCCAAAGTCAAGCAGTTCATCGCCATTCTGGACGAACCTGCCCCGCAAGCGCGCATGACGCTCTGGAAACTCGAACTGAGCAGCGACGCGAGCAACTCCGGGACGAAGAAGTTCAACGAGGCGCTCCAGATCATCGAGGCGGAGTTGGCGAATACGCGCGCCAAAATAGCCGGCTCGCTCTCGCTCCTTTTAGACACCATCAACGAGGCTTCCAACTACGAGGCCGACGCGCGTAAGAACACAGTCACAAACGCGCGCACCGCCCGCTATTTTTTATACTCGCCACAGGTGCTCAGTGAGCTGGGAGTGGCGGGTGACTTGGGCGGCCAGATCAATCCCAAGACTCTGGGTCTCAAAGACCCTGCCAAGGCAACTACCTTAAACGAAGCGTTGCTGGTTCTGCTCCTGAGCAGGCGCGAGGCTCGCCAAAATATTCTCTACAACTTCGAGCGTCGCATGTCGGATAGGCTGGAAGATGTGACGACGCCTTTGAATAAAGATGAACCGGCAACCTTTCAGCCTCGCGGCAAGAGGTGGTTTACGCGCTTACACAACATGCTCGGCGACGACTTGGAGCACGGCAAGCCGAGGCCGTCCGGCTCTGCCCCTCCCAACTCCTCGATTGAGCTGACCCGCCCGCAGGGGGAACTCATCTATGCCCTGCGCGGCAAGGTTCTTCAAAGAATCCTGTCTTTCCTCCCGGAGGTTCAGGACTCGCTCGACGACTACCGCCGCCTGCGGAGTAAAACCCTGACGGATCGTGACCGCCTGGCCTTCGAGAATGCGGAAGACAGGCTGCAAAAAATCCTCGGAGTTTTCTTCGAGGAGTGCAACATTCCTCCACAGGATATTTTAAGCGGTAAATACGAGCGAATTGAGTCCGACGGATCTTCGATTAACTTTATCAGAGCGGACGGGCGCGTAACGGCTTGCAGTTTCAAATCAACTAACGCGCGCGTGGCCGCCGCCGACGGACTGCTCAACGAGTTCACGAAGGCATTTGAAGACGACCTGCACCGCGAGTTTATCGAGCCGATGCTTGAGCGTCTGCGAGCTAAACTGCGGAGCAAGGGGGTCGGCGTCGGAGTTATCCAGCGCACCTCCGTGCTGGCGACGAACCGCTTGATCGCGCGCGTCGATCCGCGCGCCACGGCCGAACTAGAGTTGGGCGAAGAGACCAATATCCTGCAAGCCGTGCAGCAACTCGCACAGTTGACGATGGCCGCGCAGACCGGCGGCCCGCTCGGCGTCCTCGGCACGTTCGGCGCGCAGCAAGGCGACGAGCGCCCGCCCGAAGTTTACGGACTGACGACCGGCAACACTTTCCAGGTCACGCCCATCTTCGACCCGACCGGGCAGGCGTTGCGCTTCAGGTTCGACTTCGTCGGCTCGACGCGCATCCGCGACCCGAATGACACGGTTAATCCGCGCCTGCCGCGCATCGAGCGTCACACGGTCAATACCGAGGTGCAGCTCTCGAACATGGAGATCAGGGAAGTTTCGCGTTTCGACTCGAACGCGCGCCTGGGTCTGCCGGTGCGCACCGCCGGCGGCATTCCCATCATCAAAGACCTCCCCGGCATGGACAGAGTGCCCATCCTCGGCTGGTTCGTGAGAAGGACGGGCAAGGCCGCCGTCACGCAGCAGAGCATCATCTTCGCGCAGACCACCATGTCGCCCACCATCGGCGATATCCTCGATCTCAGTGACGAGTCACGAATCCAACCATAGGAGGAATTATGAACGGAGCCGGTTACATCTATTTCTGGCGCATGGATGGTAAGAGGGGAAGCATCCGTATCTGTAAGGGGCAGTTCTCCGGCCTCAACGTCAGCTTTCTAATTGACGATTGCGATAAGCCTCTACAGAAAAAACTCGGAGGGATCAA
>JAUZFQ010000023.1 GCA_030838445.1 Pyrinomonadaceae bacterium
ATACTGCACGAGGTTGTAGGTGAACGAATCGTAGTTGTCTATGACGAAGATCATAAGGAGACTGTCCGTTGTCAGTTGTCCGTGGTCAGTTGTTCTTAATCAGTTGTCAGTTGTCAGTTGTTTTTTACTCGTTCTCAATCGTTTAACTTAATCTTCAGCAAGCTGCTTGATAACCACTGGCAACGGACAACTGACCACGGATAACTGACGCTCTTTCCGTTGCCCCTGACGGCCTATTATCTCTTCTCCGCCAGCAACTCCGCCACTTCCGCGTGGTTATTGTCGAGCGCGAACTGCCGCGCCGTGCGGCCTTGCTTGTCTTTCGCGTTCGGCTTCGCGCCGCTTTTCAGCAAGAGGCTCACGAGTTGCGCGTTGCCCTTCGCGGCGGCGATCATCAGCGACGTGCCGCCGACTTTGTTGGTCGCGTTCGCGTCAACGCCTTTCGCCAACAACGTCTCGACCAGCGGCGCGCGCTCGTAGAAGACCGCCCACGACAGCGGCGTGCCGCCCGAATCGTCCGTCGCGTTGATGTCCGCGCCGTGTTCGAGTAGGACTTGTGCGACCTCCGTGTCCGTGTGGCGCAGCGCGTAGGCGAAGGGCGTGAAGTTGTCTATGCCGCGCAGGTTCACATCCGCCCGCCGGTCGAGCAGGGCGCGGACGAGTTCTTTGTCGCCCGCTTGCGCGGCGCGGATGAGGGGCGTCTTCCCGTCGCGGTCGAGCACGTTCGGGTCTGCGTTTCGTTCGAGCAGGAGTTTGGCGATGCCCTTATGCGAGTTGATGATCGCCGCCGTGAGCGGCCTGTCGCCGCGCTCGCCGCGCACGTCCGGACTCATGCCCGCGGCGAGAAAAAGTTTGACCGCCCACAAGTCGCCGTCGCCCGCGCGGCTCACGAACTCCGCCTCTTTGTAGTCTATGCCGCGCAGAGCCAACTCGCGCCGCGCCGTCTCCGGGTTCACCTTCTCGCTCGGCTGTCGCATGCATCCGGCGCACGCGGCCAAGAGCGCGAACATAAACACGCCGCGCGCCGTCCGTCGCAAGAAAAATTTATAACTCATTAACTGAACGCCCTTCGCTCTCGACTATCACACACTTTCACGCGCGGCCGACGCCCGTTCACAAACCGCGCTCGGCCAACTCAATCGCGCGCAGCATCGCGCGCGCCTTATTGACCGTCTCTTCATACTCGCGCGCGGGCACGGAGTCGGCCACGACGCCCGCCCCGGCCTGCACCTCCGCGCGCCCGCCGCGAATGCGGACGGTGCGGATGGCGATGCAGGAATCGAGGTTGCCCGCGTAATCGAGATAGAGCACCGCGCCCGCGTAGAGGCCGCGTCGGTCGGGTTCGAGCGCGCCGATGATCTGCATCGCACGCACCTTCGGCGCACCCGTCACCGTCCCCGCCGGGAAGCACGCGGCGAGCGCGTCGAAACAGTCTGCGTCGTCTCTCAAACGCGCGAAGAGACTCGTCACCAGATGTTGCACGTGCGAGTAGCGTTCGACGGTCATCAACTCTCTGACTTCGACCGAGCCGAAGCGTGCGACGCGGCCGAGGTCGTTGCGCCCTAAATCAACGAGCATCAGATGCTCCGCCACTTCCTTCTCATCCGCGCGCAACTCAGCGCCGAGCCGCGCGTCCTCGGCCTCGTTCGCGCCGCGCGGGCGCGTGCCCGCAATCGGGCGATACTCAAGCTCCGCCCCGCGACAACGCACGAGCATCTCCGGCGACGCGCCGACGATTGACTCTTCGCCGAGCCGCAGGAAGTACATGTAGGGCGAAGGGTTCGTCGCGCGCAGGGCGCGATAAATTTCGAGCGGCGACGCGGCGACTTCCGTCGTGAAGCGCTGCGACAGCACGGCCTGATAACAGTCGCCCGCCGCGATGTGCTCTTTGATAGTGTCAACCGCTCGCTCGAAGTCCGCACGCGCCCAGTTTGAAACGAAGTGCGGCGGGGCGTCCTGCGTCGCACGCCGCGCAGCTTCAGGCGCGGGCACGCTGCCGAGCAACTCGCGCTCGATTGACTCGGTGCGGCGCACGGCGTCTTCGTAAAGTTCCCTCAGGCGCGCGCGGTTCTCGCCCGCCTCTTCTGTGAACACAATCGAACTGATCTCGACCTGCTGCCGCACGCGATCAAAAGCGAGCACGGTGCGAAAGAACATCAACACCGCTTCGTCGCCTGCCTCGTCGCCCACAACCGCCGCGCCCGCCTCTTCCACCGACGGCTCAAACCAGCGCACCGCGTCATACGCCAGATAGCCGACCGCGCCGCCCGCGAACGGGGCGAGATGATCGCGCCGCGCCAGCGCGTGCCGTCGGAAGTAGTCGCGCAAAAAATCTGTCGCGCGCACGTCGCGCAACTCCTCCGTCTCGCCGCCGCGCTCGACGAACGTGTCCGCCCCGCGACCGCGCACGATCATCTCCGGCTCGACGCCGAGGAACGAATAACGCGCCACGCGCTCGCCGCCCTCCACCGATTCGAGCAGAAACGCGTAACGCGCATCCTTCGCCAGACGCAAGAATGCGCCCACCGGCGTCTGCAAATCCGCCAGCACGCGGCGCACCACCGGCACGACGTTGCCCCGCGCCGCCTCGCGCTCAAACTCCTCAAATGTCGCGGGCTGTAGCTCAAGCATAAGAGAGGGTGAATGGTAAATAGTGAATGGTAAATGGTGAATAGCGAATAGTGAATGGATCAGAACTGATTTTCACCATTCACCATTTACCATTTACCATTTACTAAAAAACTACTCGCTTCCGAGAAGACCGCCTGAGGCGAGCCACTGGCCGCCGTCAACGACGATGATCGCGCCGTTGATGAAGGAGGCGGCGTCGGAGCAGAGGAAGACCGCCGGTTGTTCGATGTCCCGGATGCG
>JAUZFQ010000060.1 GCA_030838445.1 Pyrinomonadaceae bacterium
CGAGCACCAAACAAGTCTCGCAACGGTCGCCCCACGCGGGCGGCCGTGCGAGGCTTGTTTGCTATTTTGAAGGCGATTCGTGCCCGCCGGGTGTGCGCCCACCGTGCTTCTCACGCCACGCGCGAGCAAAGCCGCGCCGCTTGCAAACACGGGCGCGGCTTTGCATACTGACGGCATCTGTAACTACGGCATCTATAACTTATGCCCAGTGCTATTTCTGAAGCGATGACTCATCAACGTTTGTTCCCGCGCCCCCTGTGCCAACACATCCGCCGCGCGCTCGCCGCCCTCCTGCTGTGCGTGCTGGTCGCCGCGCCCGCGCTCGCGCAGCAAGACGACGACGAGAAGGTGACGGTCGAATCGAACCTCATCCGTCTCAACGTCGGCGTCGCCGACGCCAGAGGCCGCGCCGTCACCAACCTATCGCGCACAGACTTCGCCGTCTTCGAGGACGGCGTGCCGCAGACGATCCTCAACTTCGAGACGACCGAGCAGCCGTTCAGCCTCGTGCTCCTGCTCGACATGTCCGGCTCGACTCTCAGTTTCCGCACGCAACTCAAACAGGCGGCCATGCGTTTCATAGACGCGCTCTCGCCCGCCGACCGCGTTTCAGTCGTCTCCTTCTGGACGGAGATGAAGGAGCAGAAGCGAACGGTCAAGGCGGTTGACCACATCGAGACGCTCACCGACTTTACGAGCAGCCGCCCGCAGATCGCCTTCGCCATCGAACAGGCGCGCGGCGGCGGCGACACCAACCTCTACAAAGCGTTGCGCCACGCGCTCAACTCGCTGCGCGGCGAAGGCGCGCGCCGCAAGGCTATCGTCGTCCTCACCGACGGCATTGACAGCGACGTGCGCAAACAGGATCGCGCCGCCTCCATCTCGGCCACGACGGCCGAGGCTGCCATCAAGTCGATCAAGCCCGACGCGAACCCGACGCTCGCCGCCGTGCTCAACGCGGCCGACGCGCAGGGCGTCACCGTCTACCCGCTCGCGCTGCCCTCCGGCGACCTCAAGCGACTGGCCGACCGCGCCACCCTGAGCATTACGTCGAACAAGGGCACGCCGCCCGAAGAGATGAAACGGCTCACCGAACCGACGCCCCAACAGGCCGCCATCTACGCCGCTGCCCGCGCGCGTCTCGACACGCTCGCCGCACGCACCGGCGGTCGCCTGCACGAAATCAACCGCCTTGAAGACATGGCGCGCATCTACGCCGAAGTGGCCGCCGAGATGCGCACGCTCTACAGCATCGCCTACCAGTCCGCCGGTTCGCGCCCGCGCGACGGCCGCTGGCGTGCCATCCAAATTCAGGTCGCGCGCCCCGAACTCATCGCCCGCACGCGCCCCGGCTACTACGCGCGCTGACCCACGCCGCGACGCGCTTCCAACCGTTGCCCCGCGCCCCCTCAGACGCGCGCCGAACGCCCGCTTGACACCCGCGGGAGCCATCCGTATATTCGTCCCTATCGTATTCAACCCCTTATGCACCCGTAGCTCAGTTGGATAGAGTACATGACTACGAATCATGGGGTCGCAAGTTCGAATCTTGCCGGGTGCACCATTAAAATCAAACAGTTACGGGCAGCTCACGGGCTGCCCGTTTTTGCGTTGTGTGCCGTTGGCGTGCGGGGTCTGAAAATCTAGGGGAAGGAGGAAGAAATAAATCGTATATTTCAACGATGAGGCGTACACACGACGAGAAAGCTCATCCAAGTATGAGCCGCCGGGTGGGGGTTTGGCGGGACTCTAACAATTAAGAGCACAGGTTACTTATGAACTACCTTTATTCAAAAACACTACTTCAGATGGTTATTGCTATTCTTTGTATGGCTACCATAGCCTCTGCTCAGGAGTCTCCCGCGCTCAAGATATTCCCTCCCGCGAGTGGAGAAATACGTTTAGAAAATCCAGTTGGCGACATTGAAGTGGACGTCTGGCGAGAAACTTATATAGAGGTTTCAACTTCCGCCTTACCCTCGAACGTCAAAATATCCCCTTTAGAGTTGGAGCGTTCAGAAAGAGACTTGCGCATCAAGGTGTCTGACGTTCTCATTGGGAATCAATACCCGTTTGCCCTGAAATTGAAAGTTCCGTTGAATAGCAAACTACAGGTCTCGACCACCAAAGGAACAATTAAGATAAACGGCCTGCCCTCGTCTCTCGCCGCGCGAAGTGGGTCGGGAGACATCAATTTTTATTTGCCGGAAAATCCGAATATCTCCATCACGGCTCATTCTCTAAACGGGTCGGTTATCTCTGCCGACAACAAAGAAACCAGAGCGAAGTATCAAGCTCTACGGGGCACTGGCGCTGCACAGGTCAGCTTGTACTCCGATGCGGGTATCATTCGTCTTTCATCCATCAAACTCGCTACAGAAATGTCCTCCACGCCAGAAAATGCAGCTTTGAAAAATGATGGGCTTTCGCAAACGGAAACGGCACTTCCGCCAGTTTTAAAAAATGACGCTTCCGCTGTTTCGCGCTCGAACCAGCCTGCCGGTCAGCCGTCCGCGACCGCCCCCCTTGAAGTTGACGAGGATGAGGTTGTCAGAGTTGAGACCGATCTGGTGACGTTAAATGCGAGCGTCGTGGAGCGCTCCACCGGGCGAGTGATCACGGGATTGACTCAGAAGGATTTTAAACTCGAAGAAGATGGGGTCGAACAAAAAATTGTTCACTTTGAAACCACTAACGCGCCTTTCGATTTGCTTCTGCTCATAGACTTGTCCGGCTCGACCGCTAAAGTCACAGACATCATACGCGCCGCGACCGCGCGTTTCGTCGCCGCCACACGCCCGCAAGACCGCGTGGCGATCATCGCGTTTTCCGGCACGACCACCCTCGTCTCGCCCTTCACGGCCAACAAAGCCGCCCTCACGACCGCCATCAATTCGATGCAATCGCCCAAGGGCGATACCAAGCTGTACGACGGGATAAATTATGCGCTCGACTACGTAGACAAGGAATCGGTCAGCACGCGGCGCAAAGCCATCATCGTGATGAGCGACGGTCTCGACAGCAATTTACCTAACGTCACCGGGGTCGGTTCGACGCTTAGTTACAAGGCCATCTATAGCCGCGCCCAAGAGTTTGACGGCATGATCTATTCCATCTGGACGAACACGGAATACGAAGCCCACAGCCCGCTCGATATTCAGCCCGAAACTTTCGATTTAGCTTACGACCAGTTATACGATCTGACCGAAGCCGGAAGCGGGCTTTTCTATGAAGTGGAAAAGTTGGAAGACCTGGCCGGAATTTATGAAAAAGTTATCAGCGATCTGGGCACGGTCTACAGTCTCTCCTTCAACCCGACCAATAAAGGAAGAGACGGGCGTCTGCGCCAAGTTCGTCTCCGCCTCCCGAATAAACCCGGTGCGGTCGCACGCACTAAACAAAGCTACACAAGGTAAGGCAGTTTCCGAGAGGCTGTCTTAGAAGCTCAAGTAGCCTTGAGATGAGGCAGCATCAAGCGCGTCTTTAAGCGTCGCATTTTGTGCCTGTTAGCGGACTTGATAACTTTTGATCTTGAATAGAATTACTTATCTGGACAAGCAAGCTACCGGCATTTGTTCGGGGCGCGTCCGACCCGGCCGCAAATTAACTGTTGACACCCTGCACGGCAAAGTTATATCTTCCCCGCGCTTTACCAGTGTAGTTCTTACGACCTCACTCTCGCTCGTTTTGTCTTGGCTTCTGTTCTTGGGAAGCTATTCGGGCACTACCGTCCTACGCCGCGCCGGACGGTTCTCCAAAAGAACGCCCCTGAAATTTGGTTGACATCATTATGGCGATAGCTGTAATTTTATATTGCTTGACCTGCCTTATCACGCTGGCAGCATGTTGGTTGGGTTTCTCACTAACAAGCCTACCCATCACATCATGCACATGGTCGGCCAGTCATTCCACTTCACCACCGAAAGGACCCACCTCCAATGATCAAGTACAGCCTGACGAAGTATATATCTCTGCGCAGATATATGCGTTACGTCGTCGCCGCGCTCGTAATAGCTTGCGCCGCTTTGACGGTAACTGCGTGGCGCTCGTCGGCGTTAAAGGATAGCGACAAAGTAGCGAGCAAGCGGCAGTTTCACGCGCGCGTGCGTGAAGGCGTCGGGCGAGAGGTAGTGTTACCGGCGTCCGGAAGCTCTTTCGGCCAGGTTCATGCGTCCGTGAATTCTGTCGCGAACTTCATCGAGAGACGTTCCGGCGTCCAAGTCAGCGGGGCGACGAAAAACAGATTGGCGGCGATGGAGGAGAGCGCCCTGAATGGCGCGCAACGGCGCTTTACCGTCTCAGAACTGAGCGACGCTATCGCGGGAATCACTCTGGACAGATTAGCCACACTCTCCGATCAGGACATATCCCGCGTAGACGACAGACTCCGTGGATTCAACGCCCCCCATCTGCCTAAGAACTTTTCACGCGACTTCAAACTCCCCGGCGGCATCGTGTTCATCGGGACGCCGCCCGACAAAACGGAGGCGCGCCTGCGCGCCGTCCGGGATCAACTCGCCACCCCCTCCGGCGATGTCTTCCGTGGCATGACCCGCAAATTCGTCAAAGAGCGTGTGCAGAACCGCGCGCAGTATTTAAGCGAGGCGATTCCGGAGAAGTTCGGAAACATGTGGGACACGATCAACGACGAGGAGCGAAGCACGGCCAACGGCGGCATCACGCCGCTACAGGCTGTTCTCATCACTTACTCGCTCGCCAGCGACGATTACTTATCTGACAATGAGGCTGCTCTCGAAAAGCGGATGAGAGATGCGCAAAAGAGTCTGGCTAAGTTAACCGGACAACCCTATCCCAGCCCCGACGGGCATCGGGCATACGGGGTTAATGGATACATCTTCTCGTCGCCGCTCGACATAATTCTTGACGAGCAACTGGTGAACCGTTTGCTTGATCGCCTCGAAGAGAGGAGGTCGGCGTGAGGAAAATACATATCTGCGCCCTCTTCCTGATCGCAAGCACGTTGATCGCCTGCGAGCAGATCTGCCCCATGGTCGCCCTTCAACGCAACACGACGTACAATTACAGCTACAGTGATCCGAATAGTCAGATATACCACTACGGCAATTTCACCACCGACGCGAACGGGGATGCCGAAGTTGTTAATGTTCCCGACAACATAAACTGCGCGGGGATCGCATACAGCATAGCGGCCGGAGACGATGCTTTTGATATGTTAGACCCACCACAATCCTGATTTCCGTTGCGACACGCGCCAACGCCGTGTCGAGCGCCAATTACCCTAACGAAGTAAAAAGGGGGGAGCCGCGGCTCCCCCCTTTTTACTTGGCCACGAAGTGGTAAAATCAACTTCTTTAGGATTAGGCGATTCGCGCGGTCTAAGTTCAGGACACAACTCGACGTGCTCCGTTATCGTTCTGATCGTCGCAAAGCCTGATCGCGCGAACGGCTCTCGGAATCAGACCACGGGTGCGGGCGGGGATGTTGAATTCAATGGGAGACACGTAATGACTCGGAGAAGACGACGAGACTGGTTATCTGAAAAGGTGAGAGACCCAATCTGGCAATTCATCGGCGTGATTATTGCCCTGTTACCATGGATGTTTAATTCTTTTGCGGGCGACGCGCCGCCCAGTTTATTGGACTCACAGAAGTTGATGATCTATTCCACAACCCGCCAGGCGTTTCTTGATTTCCCGGAGCCGCTCAGATCGCGGACGCGTCTCACGCTCAACGGGCATGAGGAGCGTGACGTAAGACTTTTTATCTACTTCGTGGAGTATAGCGGCCAGCAACCCTTACGCGAGGAAGACTTTAAAACACCTGTTAGCGGGGTCGTGCCTCAGGACAGGAAAATAATTGCCGTCCAAAGGGGGGGGGATACCAAAGGCCCGCTGAGGCTGGTTAAAGAAAGCGGCCACATCGAAGAAGCGGGTCAGGAATCACTGACCCCGGTCGAAATCAAAAAGTTGGATGACCAGAGGTTTGAAGTAGTGCCGGCGATGATGAACCCCGGCGACTGGTTCAAAATCGAAATTTATACAGCCGCCAACAATCCCGTCGCTCAAAAGTCGAAGACTCCCGTGAGTCCAACTCCGGAGATTAACGACACGACCAAATCCGCGCTTCCGGAGATCACATGGACTTGCCGCGTCGCGGGCGTCAAATGCCCCGCGCCGTTCGCACGGCAGTCTACGTCCATGCGGGCGAGCGAAAAGCTGTGGTTTTTAAAAGTTAAGATAAATCATCGCGGGTGGTCGATCTACTTCATAGTTTTATTTACCATCATCAACACAATCCTGCTTTTCAAGTTGGCGCAGCACAACGGGGCGGCGCGGCCGCGCTCCATGAAAGAGTTGTTCATCATCGCTCTCGCCATCGCTTCCAGCCTGTCGGCTGCGGAGGTTTTGGCCGACAGGCTATTCAACAGTAAGAGCGTCGGCACGCAGCCGCTCATCTCCACGATACAGTTGTCGCTGCACGGCTTGCTTTTCCTCTTACTCGCGCTCCCCATCGTCATCAGAAGGAGAATCAAAAACACGCCCGCCAACGTACAAACAAGTGAAGCCGCGCCCGCGGAAGATTCCGGCGAGGGTGGCGAAATTAAGGAAGGCCAACAGGACACCGCTTGACAGGTGAGAGGGGCTGGCGGCCTGACGCACGCATTCCGGCATTTTAAGTAGACGACGGCATGGTCTCGGCGGTTAGTAGAACCCGACGGGCGGAGGGGTGACGGCGGGGCGACGTGCAGTTTTGAATCCACGGCCTAGCGGCGGCTCGATTTCGGCGTCGCGCTTGACTTTGGGCGTGGGCGCATGGATGCTTTGGCACGCATGTTTAACTTGGAGCGTTTCATCGGGGAGGTGCTGGACGGGAAGTACCGGCTGGAGCGCCTGCTGGGGCAGGGCGGGATGGGCGCGGTCTATCTGGCGACGCACCTCGGCACGGAACGCCCCGTCGCGTTGAAACTGATCACGCCGGAGTTCATGCGCAACGACGAGTTCGTCGAGCGTTTCAAGCGCGAGGCGCGCGCGGCGGGGCGCTTGCGTCACCCGAACGTGGTGGACGTGACCGACTTCGGGTTCGCGCAAGTGGGCGCGCAGCGCGTGGCCTACCTCGTGATGGAGTACTTGGACGGCTGCACGCTCGGCGACGTGCTGGCCGAAGAGTCGCGCCTGCCGCTTGACTGGGTGGTGGATATTTTGGAGCAGACCTGTTCGGCGGTGGACGAGGCGCACCAGCAGGGCGTCGTGCATCGAGACCTCAAGCCGGACAACATCTGGTTAGAGCCGAACCGCTTCGGCGGCTACCGCGTCAAGGTGCTCGACTTCGGCATCGCCAAACTCGCGGACGGGACGGGCGACTACGCCGCCGCGGCTGCCGACGAACTGCCCGCCGCGGCCGGGACGACGCAGGAGCAACCCGCGTCGCAGACGGGAGCGCAAGAGGAGCAACAGCAGTCGCAACTCGATGTCGTGCAGGCGTCAATCGCGCGCGCGGCCTCTTCGGTCGGACGCGGAGGTTCGGCGGGCAGCGGTGCGGCGCAAGGCAGTTCATCACAAGCTACTTCGTCACAAGGTGCTTCGTCTCACAGCGGCTCGTCTCAGCAAGGCTCGTCCGAGGCCGCGACGCAGTTGCAACTCTCCGTTGATGAGAGCGAGGGGGAGCAGCCGCAGACGTTAATTTTCGCGCCGCCGAGCGTGCGACCGTCGCAGCAACAGCAGCAGCAGCAGTCGTCGCCGTCGCCGCATGACCCGACGGCCGTCGGGCAGATGCCGCGCGCGACGCAGGCCGACCACGACGCAGACCAGACGCGCATCTTCGACCAAGCGACAGCCGGGCGGCGGCAGACAAACGAATTGCAGACCGCGGCCGCGGCGGGCGTGACGCGCGTCGGCGCGATCCTCGGCACGCCGCTCTACATGTCGCCCGAACAGTGTCGCGGCCGTCGGCTCGACGCGCGCTCGGACATCTACTCGCTCGGCGTCATCGCCTACCAGATGCTCACGGGCGAGACGCCTTTCGCGGGCGACATGGTCGCGGTGATGCGGCAACACATGGAGACGCCGCCGCCGCCTTTGCGCGAACGCAACCGGAAGGTGTCGAAGAAGGTGGCGCGGCAGGTGATGGCCGCGCTCAGGAAGAACCCTGCGGAGCGACCCGCAAGTGCGGCCGGTTTCGCGTCCGCGCTGCGCGGCAGTTCCGAAGGCATCGGGTTTTTGTTGACGCGCGCCTTCGCGCTCTACAGCGAGCACTTCCCGAAGTTCCTTCGCATTTCGCTCCTGGCGCACGCGCCCGTTATCGCTATGGTCTTCGTGATGCTCGGCTTCGACGCCATGCAGCGCGCCGAGGTGTTGCCCAAGTGGCTGACGCTGGTGCTGGCGGGCGTCTTCGGGCTGCTCAACGTCGTCGTCAGCTTCCTGTCCACCTCCGTCATCACGGCCATGACCGCGCTCATGGTGACGCAACTGCACGTCGCGCCGATGCGACCGCTTTCGATCCGCGACGCCCTCGCAGTCTTGAAGCGACGCTGGCGGCCGTTTCTGCGAACGAGTATCAGGGTCACGCTCACGATCATAGCCGGCTTCGCACTTCTGATCATCCCCCTCATCTACATGATGATGACGGGCGGCAAGCCCACGCTCACGGTCGTGATCGGCCTCGCACTTTTCGTCATCCCCGGCATCGTCATGATGATCAGGTACGCCCTCTATGCGCCGGTCGTCTTGATGGAGAGTTTGGAGAAACGCGCCGCGCTCAAACGCGCCAACGAGCTTTCGCGCCGCTCGCGCCGCACCGTCATCGCGCTGTTGTTCATCCAGTTAACGCTGCCGTTCATCATGGGCGCTATCGTCGGATTCCTCTCGTTCAAAATGAAGGGCGGCGATTTGCACATCAATAGCGGCTCCAAAGCGTTAGGCCATTTCGCGCCGCTCTTCAACATCATCACCGTGCCGCTCATCTCCATCACCACCGCGCTGCTCTATTTGAAGATGCGGCAACTCGGCGGCGAGACGTTCAAAGAGACGCTCGAACAATTCGACAACGTGGAAGCCCCGCTCAGTCGCTGGCAAGAGCGCATGCGCCGCAGGCTCACGGTCGGCAACACCCCTGTGAGTCGCGGCTGAGTGTTTGTCCTACCTCCGCGCGCAAGCAAACACAGACAGGCTGACTGAATGACTGAATGGCTCGCGATGAAACTTTCCTTCCGCGCCCGCTCTCAGGAGGAACTATGACGCGCAAAATTCTTTACCCGGCAACTTGCCTGCTGCTCCTTTTTCTCATGCCCGCACACGCACAACAGCAGCAACAACCGCCGACGGCGGAGGGGACTTACCTGACCTACATCAGCGACCGACTCGTCGTGACTGAGAGCTACCGCGTCACGTCGAAGCCCGACGGCGCGACGACGGCCGAAGGCGAGATCACGCCCGCCGCAGGGGGCGCGAAGCAGAAACTCTCGACGACGGCGACGAAGTCGAAGCCGGAGATTTTCTCCATCGAGATCGGCGGCGCGCTTGCGCTCGAAGTGAAGTTCGGCGAGGGCGGCGTGGTCAAACTAAACGTCGCGGGTCGCCCCGAACGTGAGGTGCAAACGAAGGCGACGGTCGTGCTGGAAAATCTCGTCTGGCATCAGTTCGTCTTCCTGCTCAGCCAGTACGACGAGGCGCGCGGCGGGCGGCAGGAGTTCACGGCCTTTCTGCCGTCGCAGGGCGTCGAATACCCGATCAGGATCGAGTCCGCGCCCGCGCAAACTTACACGCCGAAGAACGGGACAACGGCGGTGGCGACGCGCCGCTACAAGGTGCTGGCGGCGGGCGCGCTCGCGCTCGACCTGTGGACGGACGAGGCGCGCGTGCCGCTGCTGTTTCAGATGGAGTCGCAGAAGATCAGGGTCGTGCGGCAGGGCTTCGAGGGTCTGGCCGAGGTCGCGTTCGCCGCGCCCGCCGAGTACAAGTCGCCCGCCTACGTCGTGCCCGCGTCGTTCTCGGAACAGGAGTTGACGGTGGGCGCGGGCGGCGAGTGGCCGCTGCCCGCGACGCTCACGCTCCCGGCGGGCAAGGGGACGTTCCCGGCCGTCGTGCTCGTCCACGGGTCGGGGCCGAACGACCGCGACGAGACGCTCGGCGCGAACAAGCCCTTCCGCGATCTCGCGTGGGGGCTGGCCTCGCAGGGCGTCGCCGTCCTGCGCTACGAGAAGCGCACGCGCCGCTACCCGGACAAGATCGTCGGCATGCGTAACCTCACCGTCAAAGAGGAGACGACGGACGACGCGCTCGCCGCCGTCCGTTTGCTACGACAAACGGCGGGCGTTGACGCGAAGCGGATTTACGTGCTCGGCCACAGCCTCGGCGGGATGCTCGTGCCGCGCATCGGCGCGGCCGATTCACAGGTCGCGGGCTTCGTCGTCCTGGCCGGGCCGACGCGCCCGCTCGAAGACGCCTTCGCGCGCCAGTACGAATACGCCGCGATGCTCGACGGCCAGATCAACGACGTCGAGCGCGCGCAGATCGAAGACGCCAAGCGACAGGCCGCGCACATCAAGCAACTCAAGGCGGGCGATGCTGCCAACGCCGCGGGCGAGTTGCTTCTTTACGCGCCGCCGAGTTACTGGCTCGACCTGCGCGGCTACGACCCGCCGCAGACCGCTCGCACGCTCAAACGCCCCATGCTCATCTTGCAGGGCGAGCGCGACTACAACGTCACCCTCGACGACTTCCGCAACTGGCAGACGACGCTCGCCGCGCAGAAAGAGGTCGAGTTGAAAACCTACCCGAAGCTCGACCACCTCTTCTACGAAGGCGAGGGCGCGGCCAGCGGCGCGGACTACGACCGCCCGCGCAACATCCCCCGCTACGTCATTGACGACATCGCCGCGTGGATCAAAAAACTGAAATGAAGGCTGGCGGCGCTTCTGTTTGCCCGTCGCCATGCGGCGGCCGTCCGCGCGTCGCCCATCGAATTTTTTTGCCACGCGGCGCGCGACCTGTGATATAGAACGGCCGGGCAGCGGGTCAGTTTGAAGCAAAGCGTTCCGGTCTCCCGGTGCACCGGCGCGCGCCGCCGTTGACACGTCCTGCCCCGTTGTCTCATATCACAAGTAGAGGACGGCAAGCGGGACGACGGCCGCGTCAACCGGAGACGCCGCCGCATTCTTTAACCGGAGACGCCGCCGCGTTCTTTTTGATTTTTGCTATTGACCGACCGGCGCGACCTTCATGCGGGCGTCAGGAATTCATCAGCGAGGCGCGAAGCGCGTTGCCGCACGCGCGGGCGTCGCCGCGGATGAGAATTTTCCTCTCGACCGCCCCCGACGAGTTTCCGTCCGCACCTTCAACAACGATAGCCGGCAGCCGTGATTCCGCAAGCGCGGCCGACGCAACCAACCGGCTCTGCTTCTCACCATCAACGAGGACAAAAAATGAGACCCCCAGTTACCCCCGAAGTTGTCTGCGTAAAACTGTCCGGCCGCGACCGCTCCGGCTCGTCCGCGTCCCGGCCGCGTCGCGCCCCCGGCCGCTTGAGTCGCCGCGCCGTAGTGTTAGCCGTGAGCCTTGCCTGTTCGCTCGGCTGCGCCCTTCCGGCGTTTGCCCAGACGCCCACCCCGGACGCCACGCCCGCCGCCACCGCTGTCCCGACCGCGACCGCGCCGCCGCGCGCGACGCCCACTCCCGCCGCCGCTGTCCCCGTCGTGTCGCCGACCGTCGCCCCGAACAACGCCACGCCGCCCGCCAACGCCGCCCAACAATCCGCGCCCGGAGCAGCCGCCGCTACGCTGCCCGCCACGCTTGAGGAGAGAGTCACCAGAGCTTACAGGATGGGGCAGGAGACGCCGCCCGGCGACAGTCAGAAACTACCGGAGTGGCAAAAAGACAGTATGATGGCGGGGCTGAACGACATCGTTATCGTGGAGGTGAAGGGACTCAAGTCGCTGCTCGACCGGGCGAAGTGTAAGACCGGCGCGGGAGCCGTCCCGACCTGCCGCCCGAAGAACATCCTTCTGTTCATCGAAGGCCGCCCGCTCAAGGGCATGGAGCCGGAGTCGGGCGCGCCGGAACTGCCGGACGGCGTGAACGGGACGCTGCGCTATCACCTCAAACGCCCGCCGGAAACCAGCCCGGACTACGCCGACGCCAAGGAGCACTGGGCAGACCTGCTCGGCCTCAACAACATCTTCGAGTTATTCGAGGCGACGCGCGACGTGTCTCTGAGCGTCGGGCTGGAAGACGAGTATCCCATCGCGTCCGACATCAAAGAGAACAATAAGTTTCACCTCCTGCGCGCGCGCCAGTGGCGACTGCTCACTTGGGGGATTCTACTGCTCGCCTGCCTGCTCGCCTTCTGGCAACTGGCGAAACGCAGCGACATCGTCCGCGACCGCAAGCCCATCCTGTGGGGGCATGAAAAGCCTTACAGCCTGAGCCGTTCGCAGGCGGCGTGGTGGTTCTTCTTCGTCATCATCGGGTTCATCTTCATCTGGCTGGTGACGGGTCAACGAGATCTCTCGCCGTCGGTGCTGGTGCTGCTCGGCATCGGCTTTGCGACGGCTCTCGGCTCGACCGTCATCGACCAGAGCCGCACCAGCGCCCCACTCAACACGGAAGTCACAGACAGCAGCGAACTCACGACGCTGCTGCAACAGAAGGACGCCCTCGAACGCGAGTTGTCGGACTTGAAAGGGAAACCCGGCTTCGACGCGAAGTGGAAGGTGTACGAGGATTTGATTCAGACGATCAGGACGAAGTTTCCGGATGCGCTCGGCTGGAACCACACCAGTTTCCACATCGACATCCTCTCGGACGCGAACGGCGTCAACTTTCACCGCTTCCAGATGGTCGTGTGGACGGTCGTGCTCGGCATCATCTTCATCCACGAAGTGCTGAGCCGCCTCGCCATGCCGGAGTTCAGCACCACGTTGCTCACGCTGATGGGCATCAGCAGCGGCACTTACCTCTTCGGCAAATCCACCGAGCCGACCGGCGCGCTCGGCGCTAAACCGGCGACCGGCGGCGCGGGCGGTGGTGGCGCAGCGAGCGGTGGCGCGGCGGGTGCAGCGGCGGGTGGCGCAAGTAGCGGCGGCGTCACATCCGCACCGAACAAGCCGTAAACGAAGACGACGCCCGTGCGTGCCGCACGGGCGTCGTACGCAAGAGCAAGACGGGGGCGGGAGTTGACGCATCAACTCCCGCCCCCGCCCTGTTTGGCGGCCGTCGCCGCGCACGCGTCTGCATTAGAGTTGTTGCGCCGTCATCCGCCCCGGCAGACGGGTTGCCGCGCCCCGACGCCCACTTTCGCCCCTTGCGTGCGGGCGTCGGAGCACGCCGCCCACGCCCGGCCACTCTTGCGCATTTGAGACTTTCGGCGCGAGCGGCTACACTTTGAGGTTTGACTTACACGCAAATTATCCAGAGGTAGCCATGAGTAGAAATAGCGAGAGTGTGTTTGAGAATTTTTTGCGCCGGCACGACGAGGCGGCGTGGGCTGGCGCGCTCGAAAGTTTGCTCCCCGCCGTCCACGAAGTTGACCGCAACGCGACCTCCATCTGGTTCGCCTTCTTCCCCCTCGCGCTCGCGCGCGCCTTCGAGCAATCGAACGAACCGGAGCAACTGGCCGCGCGCCTGTTGATGCAGGGCAACTATCGCCTCGATGATCAGATTGACTCGTCGCACGCGTTCCTCTACGGCCACCGCCACTGGCCGGAAGTGAAACGCGCCGTCGCCGCGCACGCCACACAATTTACAGAAGAGACTGCGGCGGCCGACTCCGCCATGCTCGCCGCGCACGTCCGACAAGTGGCGCGCGAGGTGGCGACGCAGTTGAAGGTCGAAGAGTCGCTTCTCGTCGGCATCACGGCGGTCGCGTTTATGACCTTGCGGCAGGTCGGGCTAGCGGCCTTCGCGGCGTCGCCGGGTGAAGTGCGGCTCGACGGCAAGACTGCGCGGCAGTCGCCCGAAAAGATTTTGCGCGAGCGCGCGAAAGACGACAGTCAGGGCTTGCTCGGCGCGTTCCTCCGCACAACCGACAAGCGTTGGACGGTGACTTGGAACGAGCGCGACCCGACGGCGCGCTTCCAGATGATTCACCATCAGGAGGTGGCCTCGGCCGCCGCGACCGACAAGCGCGACTGGTCGCAGGTTGACCCGCGCTGCACCGTGGACGAAGGGCCGATCCCCGTCCAGTGTCGTTCGGCTTCGTGCGGCACGTGCTGGGTGGGCGTGCTCGGCGGCGCGGAGAAGTTGACCCCGGTCAGCCCGCGCGAGCGCAAGGCCATGCAACTCTTCGGCTACGTTGACACGGACGACCCGCAGCCCACCATCCGCCTCGCGTGTCAGGCGCAGGGCGAGGGCGCGGTCTCAATCGTCATCCCGACGTGGAACGGCGTCTTCGGCAAATACCTGCGCCGCCTGCGTGAAGAGGAAGCGGCGGAAGCGTCGCAGGGAGCGCAGGCGGTCTCGCAGTAATTTCGATCTCGCAGTAATTTTATGAGCACTTCAAAATCAAACGGCGGAACTCAAAGCAGCGGCAACGCGGCAGCGACGGAGGGACAGCCGCCGCCGCTCGCCCGCGACGAACTCGGCCGCATCGAACCGTCTTCGCTCGCCGACCTGATCCAGTGGTTTCTCGACCACGACCCGCGCGTCAACACAATCCGCCACCAGAAGGTCGAGGAAGTCTTTCAGTGGAAGCAGGCGGAGAGCCGCCGCGCGGGCGAGGAAGTTTACGAGTTCACGAACGCCGAGGAGCGGCTCGCCATCGGCATCATGCAGGCCATCGTCGAGAACGAAGGCGAGGCCGAACTCCACGGCTGGATCAGCCAACTCCTGAACGCGCTCGACGACGCCACGAAGACGAACGAGGAAGTGTCGCACGCCTACCGTCTCGACACGGGCGGCGAGGCTTCGACCGTGGGCGAGGCGGCGAAGATTCCGACCGAGCGCGGGCGCGCCATCTTCCTCACGTGCTGCTGGCTCGAAGCCCTCTGCACCGCCGAGGTGCGCGTGCTCGGCTGGGTATATCAACAACTTTACGGCAGACCTTTTCAACCGGGCAATTATTGATTTAGACTCTCACGCTAAAAGCGCGTGTGACATATCGCAGAGGAATTTTTTACTATGGCCGAACCCGCGAATTATACGAACAACTCGCAGACGCTCGTCGTGGACAGCGACGAATTTACTTTTGAGACGCTCGAACAGACGAACGGCCGCGCCACCGTGGTGCGCTTCGAATTGAAGAACCCCGAAGTGAAGGCCGGCGACGTGCTGCTCGTGCTCTCCGGCACGGACATTCACTTCCACGGCATGATCGGCATCATCAGCGAAGACGGTTCGGCCGTCGCCACCGACCGCCGCGGCTCGCTCCTGCCCGCCACCGTGCAATAATTGCGGAATTCGGATTGCGGATTGAAAAGCACTAACTTATTTTTCAATCCGCATTCCGCAATCCGAATTCCGCAATTCCCCATCACCTCATCCACACGTCCCGGTTCTCGAAATACGTCGGCGCGCCCGTCGGGTGCGTCTGCCGGAAGGCGTCGAAGCGCGCGAGCAGTTGTTGGTATCTGCGCTCGGAAGATTTGAGTTCGCGGTGCGGCAACTCTTGCAGGTAGCGTTCGACCTTCCAGACGTTGCGCGCGGAAAAACGCCAGTCGCAATTGCCCAACTCGCGCAGGTCGCCGAGGCCGTAGCCGGTGAGGCGCGCGGTGTAGTCAACGTAAGGATCGAAATAACTCCAGGCCAGTTGGCGCAGATTGCGGAAGACCGGGCGGCGGCCGTGCAGCCCCATGTCGCGCGAACGCGCCAACGCGCCCCACAGCTTGCCGCGGCGAAACGGGAAGACGACGTGATCGAGTTTGTCCTGCGATTCGAGGCTGAGCAAAAGCGGCGGGTGGCCGTGCTGTTCGAGGACGGCGGCGGCGACGAGCGCGGCTTCGAGACAGTGAACTTCTCCCAACCGTAGCGCGGTGCGGAACGAACGCAGCGTCCCGCCCTGCGTCTCGCGGTTGTACGAGAGCGACGAGAGGTAACGCTGCACCCGTTCGGGCGTGCGGTGCGTTTCGATCAGTTTCCGCTCGCGCGGCGTGAAGAGTTCCCTCCCCGGTTTCGTCCACATAAGATTTTCAGCTTGTAGCAAACGTCCGGCGGGCGGCGCAAGTCGCGGCGCGAGAACATTAAGCCTGCGCCGCGGGCGCGCGGGCATTAGTCAGCCGCCCGCGTCCGACTTGATTCAAACGCAATCATGTTGTATGAAATTAGTTTATCGAAACAAAACTTCCCGATTGACAACGCGCGTCGAGAACTCTTGTTCGCGCGAAACCCAAACCGTCGGCCGCGTCTCACTTCAGCAATCTCAGAGACGGTCGAGCAACCGACAAGCAGGACTATTTTTGTGAGCACCAAACCCGAACGCACGCCCCCGCAACTATCTAACGCCGAGCAGGAAACCGAAGCGGCCGCCGAACGTCTGAACACGCAGATCGAAGCCGCGCTCGCCAGCGTTGCCACGCGCAACCCGGACGACGCGGGCGAACTCGAAGCCTACGCTGACCGTATCGAACGCTCCGCGCGCGACCTCTCCGTCGCGCTGCGCGAGTTGGCACGACGCAGACGCAACACCGAGGATGAATAAAACGATGAAGTAGGAACGCGGAATGATGAATGAAAGCAACTGTCTTTCATCATTCCGCGTTCCTACTTCATCGTTTGATTGATAAGGAGTATCGAAGATGGCAGCATCTGTTCTGACGAAAGAATCCGGCTCGCAGGATCACGGCCGCAGGCGCAACGACGTGGGGCTGGACACCCTCGGCATCACGCAGGCCAGCGGCGTCTACTGGAATCTCTCGACGCCCGAACTCTACGAAGAGATCGCGCGGCGCGGCGAGGCCATTTTTTCGGATCACGGCGCGCTCATCGTGGACACCGGCGAGCACACCGGCCGCGCGGCCAAAGACAAGGCCATCGTGCGCGACGAGAACAGCGACGACAAAGTGTTCTGGGGCGAGGTCAACAAAGAGTTCACGACCGAGAAGTTCAACGCCCTGCGCGACCGCATGATGGCGCACACCGCAGGCCGAGACCTCTTCGTGCAGGACACTTTCGCCGGGGCTGACAAGCGTTACCAACTGCCCATCCGCGTCGTCACTGAACTGGCGTGGCACTCGCTGTTTGCGCGCACCATGTTCATTGACGGCGGCCGCGAAGTCGGCAACCACGTGCCTGAGTTCACCATCGTCAACATCCCGAGTTTCAAGGCCGACCCCGAACGCGACGGCACGCGCGCGCAGACGTTCATCCTGATGGACTTCACGCAGCGGCTCGTACTCATCGGCGGCACGTCTTACGCGGGCGAGACCAAGAAGTCGGTCTTCACGATTCTCAACTACCTGCTTCCGCAGCGCGGCGTGATGAGCATGCACTGCTCCGCCAACGTCGGCGACGCGGGCGACGTGGCGATCTTCTTCGGCCTCTCCGGCACGGGCAAGACCACGCTCTCCGCAGACCCCGAACGCCAACTCATCGGCGACGACGAGCACGGCTGGTCGGACGACGGCGTCTTCAATTTCGAGGGCGGCTGCTACGCCAAAGTCATTCGCCTCTCGCCCGAAGCCGAGCCGGACATCTATCGCACCACGCGCATGTTCGGCACGGTCTTGGAGAACGTCGTCTACGACGAAGAGACGCGCGCTCTCGATCTCGACGACGCGGCGAAGACCGAGAACACGCGCGCCGCATACCCTCTGACGAGCATCCCGAACATCGTGCCGGAAGGGCACGCCGGACACCCGCAGAACATCATCATGCTCACGGCCGACGCCTTCGGCGTGCTCCCGCCCGTCGCGCGACTCACGCCCGAACAGGCGATGTACCACTTCCTCTCCGGCTACACGGCGAAGATCGCGGGCACGGAGCGCGGCGTCACCGAACCTGAGGCGACCTTCTCCACCTGCTTCGGCGCGCCCTTCATGGTCTTGCACCCCGGCACCTACGCCAAGCTGCTCGGCGAAAAGTTGAAGGAGCACAAGGCCAACTGCTGGCTCGTCAACACGGGCTGGTCGGGCGGCCCTTACGGCGAAGGCCAGCGCATGAAGATCAAGTACACGCGCGCCATGATCCGCGCCATCCTGAACGGCTCGCTCGCGGAAGTCGAAACGCAACCCGATCCGATCTTCGGCGTCGGCGTGCCCGTCTCCTGTCCCGAAGTCCCGGCCGAAGTCCTCAGCCCGCGCAACACGTGGAAAGACCCCGAAGCCTATGACCGCAAGGCGAAAGAACTCGCCGGGCGTTTCAACCAGAACTTCACGAAGTATGCCGACGGAGTTTCCCCCGAAGTGCGCGCCGTCGCGCCGAAGGCCGACTGAGCGAGTCGGGACTTTATAGAAGTTGAGGGCGACCGCATGTTGCGCGGTCGCCCTCTTTTTTTGTCCGGCGTCTGTAGGCACGACGACGGCAGCGGTTGTCTTCCCTTCCGAACGACCCGAACCGTGTCCATTCGGATCATTCCCGACCTACGTTCAGAAGCGGAAGGTGACGCCCGCGCGTATGCTGATGATGTTGATGCGGTCGCCGGAGACCGGATAGCCCTGCCCGCCGCGGCGCGTGATCTCGTCGCGCACTTCCACGCGCAGCCCGACGTTGTGGTTCTCCGAAGGGTAGTATTTGATTCCGCCGCCGAGCCGCGTGATGGTCTCGGCGGGAATCTCGGTCGCGTCGGTTGACACTCTCCCGACGCCCGCCGTCAGGTACGGGATCACGCGCTTGCTCGCGGTCATCGGGGCGAAGTGAAACAGCCCCGCCACCTGCACGTCTAAGAAATCGTCACGGCGAGAGATGCCCGGTTGTTTGACGTAGTAACCGTCAATCGAGCCTTCGACGGCGATCCTGTCCGTCAAGCCTCGCGTGTAGGCGACGGTGAACACGGGCGCGGCCGCGACGCTGTCGTTGTCGCCCCGCAGGCTTCCGCCACCGGCCGTCACGCTGAACTCATTTTTCTGATCCTGCGCGCGTGCGACGCCGCAGGTGATGAAGAGGCAACAGCAGATCGCGTATAAAAGTTTCTTCATAAAAATTCCTTTCAGTCGGCCGTGAGAAGTCGCCCCGTAAAATTCGCCGACGCTAGTTCGCGGGCAGGGCGCGGATGTCGCGCATGCGTTTGACGATCTGGTGCGAGATGTCTTCGGCCGCGACGCGCCCGTTGATGGCGACGACCTTGCCCTTGGCGACGACGATGCTGGATTCGGGTTCGACGATGCTGAAGATGTAGTTGAGCGCGGTCTTCTTGATCTCCAAGACGAGGTCGGCGCGGTCGCGGTTTTTGACGATGGAGAGTTGCCACTGGCCGAACTCCGGCAGCTTGTCGAGTTTGTATTCGAGATAGTCAGAGTTGATGTGCTGGTTCGGGCAGATGTAGATGGTGCGGGCGGCGCGCAGGATGTCGGTCGGCGTGTCGCCGGGCGCGCCCCTGCTGTTGTCGGCAGTCGCCGTCGTGCGCGTGCGCGACGCGGCGGGCGCGGCGTCCGAGTCGGAGTAGACGCGCTCCGAGGCGCGCGACGTTTGCGCGTGCGCGCCCGTGGCGGCGCAGGCGACGAGCACGACGAAGGAGAGCGCGCCGTGGCGCACGCGTGTGAGGATGAGTAGAGCGTTTGATATTTTTCGCATGAGACTTCTTCTCCGGTGAACTTTGAAATTACACTGACCGTCACCGCCTCACATGGCAACGCGTGTGCCGTGCTTTGTGCCGCGATAAAAGCCGGAAAGTTAAGAGCCGCGGCGGAAGAACTGTCATGCGCGCCCGTCACCTGAAAGAAAATCGCGGCGGCGGCTGGCGGGCAGTTTCCTTGAAGTCATTTTCTGCTTGACGGACGGGCGGCGCGCGTGGAAGATTGCAGGCATCCGAGCCGCGAGGCAGCTTTTCCACGTCCACCAAACTTGAGACCGCCCCCGACCGCTCAATTGAATTCACATGATCGATCCGTCGAATAACCGGACAGAGGCGACGAACGCGCAAGCGGAGACGAACGCCCGGACGCCGTCGTCCGAAGCGACGCCCTCCGGCGCGGTGGCGAAGGCGAGCGCGCACACGGAGAGCGCGGCGACGTTGCGCGGCGTGGTCGAGATGGTGCGGCGCGTCATGCGCTCGGACACGGCGAGCGTCGCAACGCTCTCCGTCGCCGAAGGCACGGTGACGTGGAAGGCGACGAGCGGCTTCAACTCGCTTGGCGCGTCGGACGAAGAGATCGTCAACCCCCTGCGCGGCATGTTCGCCGAGCACGCCGCCTCAAGCAAAGACATGTCCATCATCGAAGTGCGCAACGTGGGCGGCGAACTCCCGGCCAGCGAGTTTCCGCTGCACAGCGCGGAGGGCTTGCGCGATCTGGCGCTCGTGCGCCTCAGCGCGCGCGGCGAAACGCTCGGCCTGCTCGGCATCGGCTACCGCAACGCGCACCGCCTCACCCCCGACGAGAAGGAGTTGCTCGAAAGCCTCGCGGAGATGGCCGCGCTCGCGCTCGACAACGCGCGCCTGTTGGAGACGGTCAGCGCGGGTAAAAAAATCTGGGAGCAGACCTTCGACGCAATGCCCGACGGCATCATCGTCCACGACGCCTCGATGCGGCTGACGCGCTGCAACGCGATGGCCGCCGAGATGATGGGCTTCGAGCAACCGGCCGAGGCCATCGGTCTCGCCTGCGACGCGGCGTTCGCGCGTCTCTTCGGCGAGCGCGCCGCCGCCTTCCACATGAACTCAAGCGCGGGCGGCGCGGCCACCTCTTTCGAGATTCAGGCCGAGGACTCGCGCCGCTACCTCGTCGCCGTCGCGCCGCTCGACGGGACGGAAGGCGGGCGCGGTTCGAGCGTCATCACGTGGAGCGACGTGACGCAGATTTCGGAGATGCAGGAACAACTCTCGCGCTCGCGCCGTCTCGCCACCGTCGGCCAACTCGCCGCCGGGGTCGCGCACGAGATCAACAACCCGCTCGCCGCCATCACGACCTGCGCCGAGGCCACGCTCAGAGACATCCGCTCGACGCCCGACCTCGCCGCCGTCGCCGCCGAACGCTCTTGGAATTTTTACCTCGAAGAGATCGTGCGTCAGGCTTTGCGCTGCAAGGCGATCACGCGCGGCTTGCTCGACCTGTCGCGCCAGCGACGCGCGCGCCGCGAGCCTTGCGACATCAACGCGCTCGTCGAACGCGGCGTGCTGCTGCTGTCGCAGCGCGAGGAGGCGCAAGGCATCTCAGTCACCACCGAACTCGACCCGCAGATCGGCGAGGTGGCGACCGACGAAGTGCTCGTGCGTCAAATTCTCGACAACTTGTTGACGAACGCGCTCGACGCAGTGGAAGGCGGCGGCTCGATCAGCGTCTCGACCGCGCTCGACGGCGAGCGCACCCGCATCGAAGTGGCCGACACGGGCGCGGGCATCCCGGCGGAGACGCTCGTGCGCATCTTCGATCCGTTCTACACCACGAAAGAAGCGGGCAGAGGTTCGGGACTCGGCCTTGCCATCTCGGCCACGCTCGCCGAAGCACTCGGCGGCGCGCTCACCGTCGAATCCAAACCCGGCGCGGGCAGCCGCTTCCGCCTCTGGCTGCCGCGCCGCGCGCCGGAAACAAGGGATGAAGGATGAAGAAGAAATGGTGAAAGGAAAGCCGTCAGTTGTCCGTGGTCAGTTGTCAGTTGCCTGTGGTTATCACACGAGTTACTAAAGACTGTCTTGAACAACTGACAACTGACCACGGACAACTGACAAAGAACAGTCCTTCATCCATCATTTCCTAAAACTATGACTCGAAAGATTAGCGTCCTCTTGGTTGATGATGATCCTCTGTTGCGTCGGCTCGTGACGGAGCAGTTGTCGCGTTCGGGGTTCGAGATGGCGGCGGCCGTGTCGGGCGAGGAGGCCATCGAGGCGTTGCAGGCGACGGACTACGACGTCGTGCTGCTCGACATGCGCATGACCGGCATGACCGGACTCGACGCCCTGCGCGAGATCAGGCGGCTCGACGATCCGCCCGAAGTGATCATGCTGACGGCCGACACGTCGCTCGGCACGGGCATCGAGGCGATGCGGCTCGGCGCGTACGACTACCTGACCAAGCCCGCCACGCTCGACGAGATGGAGGCCGTCATCCGCAAGGCCGACGAGAAGCGGCGGCTCGTCCGGCAGAACGCCGGACTGCGCGCGGCGGCGACGCGCGGCACGTCGTCGGGCGAAGAGGGCGCGCACACGCTCGTCCATGCGAGCGAGGCGATGCGCGGTCTGGTCTCCATCGCCGAGTCGGCGGCGCGGCTCGACTCCACGGTCATCCTCACGGGCGAGTCGGGCACGGGCAAGGACGTGCTCGCGCGCTTCATCCACTCGCGCAGCGCGCGCGGTGACTCGCCGCTCATCACGATCAACTGCGGCGCGTTGCCCGAAGCACTCTTCGAGTCGGAGTTCTTCGGCCACGAGAAGGGCGCGTTCACGGGCGCGACCGCGATGAAGCGCGGCCTCATCGAAGCGGCCGACGGCTCGACGCTCTTTCTCGACGAGATCGGCGACCTGCCCGCGCCGATGCAGGTCAAACTTTTGCACTTCCTCGAACAGGGGCGCTTCCGCCGCGTCGGCTCGACGCGCGACCGCGCCTCGGACGTGCGCATCATCGCCGCCACCAACCGCCGCCTCGCCGAAGACGTGCAACAGGGTCGCTTCCGCATAGACCTCTTCTATCGCCTCAACGTCATCTCGCTCCACGTCCCGCCGCTGCGCGACCGGCGCGAAGACATCCCCGCACTCCTCGATCATTTTCTCGCGCTCTACCGCGAGCGTTTCCAGCGACCCGCGCTGACGCTCTCCGAAGCGGCACGTCGCCTGCTCGAATCATCCGACTGGCCGGGCAACGTGCGCGAACTGCGCAACACCATCGAGCGCGCCGCCGCCCTCTCCGAGACGGACGAGATCGAAGCCGCGCAGTTCGCCCAACTCGCCGGCCGGGAAACGACGACCGCCGCCGCGCCCGTCCGGGCGCGCGAGGCGGACGCCGACGTCCCCACCCGCACGCTCGAAGAACTCGAACGCCAACACATCCTCCGCGTCCTCGAAGAAACCGGCGGCAACCGCGAACGCGCCGCCATCATCCTCGGCATCTCCGCCCGCACCCTCTATCGCAAGCTCCGCGAATACGAGGAGGATGGTAAATAGTGAATGGTGGTTGGTGAATGGTAAATGGTGAATGGTGAAAGACCGTTCTCCACTGTTCACGATTTACCATTCTCTACTTTCCTTCTATTCACGACTTACCATTCACTGCTTTCTTCCATTCACCATTCGCGGCCTTCCTTCCATGCACCATTTACCATTTACCATTTACCTTCCGTTCACCATTTACCAACTCCCCTTCCTGCCATTTTGTCGGTTGGCTGACAAAACGTCAGTCGGGTTTGTCATACCACGCGGACGCGCGTCGCGTTCGTGCCCGCCTGTGTTCGAGTAACTCTTAACATTTCATTAGTTAGTCGTCGCGCGCGGGGGCGCGTGGGGCGCGGCATGTGAATTGACTTGGTGAGGTTCGACCGGGTGTGTGTTTTGCCCGGTCGAGCCGAAGACAGGGACAGGAAGCGAGAGCCGCGAGGATGGCGAAGGTAATGATTTGTGACGATGACCGCGTGATGGCCGAGGGGCTGGTGGCCGCGCTGCGCGCCGCCGGTTACGAGGCCGAGACGTGTCGCCACACCATGGACGTGCTCAGAGACGCGGCGGAGGGTCGTTTCGATCTCATCGCCTTCGGTCTCGACATGGCCGGGTTCGGGCGCGCGGGCGCGGTCGAAGCCTTGTTAGAGATCGCCCCGCGCGTCCCGCTCATCGCCCTGCACGCGCGTCCCTCCGAAATCATGCGCGCTTCGTCGCGCGCCCAGTTCGCCGCCGTGCTGCCGCGCTCCTTCGCCGTCGAAGATTTCATGTACGCCGTCGCGTGCGCGCTCAGCGAAACCACAACCCCCCGCCGGAGGCGGCCTGTCAAACAGGAAGCCCTCTAGCTCGAACATCCGCGGCGGAAGAGCCGACCTCATTAGCAAACTTTTTAGACCACCCGAAGGAGATACCTCATGAAGACAGCGAAGAAAAAAATGACCGCGCCCGTCGTCGCCGCGCTCTGCCTGTTACTCGTCGGCACGGCCGCCGCGTTCGCGCAGAAACAGATCGCCGCGGCGCGCAAGTCCGCCGGAGCGCCGGAAGTGAAAGTCAAACTCGCCGGTTCGCTCAAACGCAACGACGAGAGCCTCGCGCTGGAAAAGGTGAGCGCAGTTCACCCCGGCGAGATTCTCGACTGGACGATCACGAGCGCAAACGAAGGTAACGCGCCCGCGCGCCAGTACAAGACCATCGGCCAGATTCCGCAGGGCACGTCCTACGTCGCCGGAAGCGCGGTCGCCGAGTATGGCGCGGCCGTCAGCTACAGCATTGACGGCGGCAAGAACTTCGACGCGCAGCCCACGGTCGAAGAGAAGCAAGCGGACGGCACGATGAAGCGCGTGCCCGCGCCCTCTTCGATGTACACGCAGGTGCGCTACGAGTGGAGCGACCCGCTCGCGGCCGGCTCGACGCTCTCCGCCTCATACAAGGTGCGCGTCAAGTAAGCCGCGCGATCTGATGGGAAGCGACACCCGCCTTGTCCCTCCCACTAACTCCTTCGGACTTCTCCGTCGGTCGTGAACGTCACCGGCGAGTCTCTCACAAATACCAACTTGAGGATTGATATGAAGATAAGTTACACCCGCCACCATGCGGCCACGCGCCGCTCACTGCCGCGCGCGCTCTTCGCCCTTCTGGCGATCTTTTGCGCATTTCTCACGCCCGCGCTTGCGCAAACCAGCGGCAACACCGTCATCTCCAACCAGGCGAGCGCCGTCTATAAGGACACCGACAACAACGACTACAGCACGGTCTCGAACACTGTCACCGTCACGGTCGCCAACGTTTCGGGTCTGCGCATCCTGCCCGACAACGCCGTCAACTCCGCGGTCGTCCCCGGCGACACGAACACCTTCTTCCTGTTCACCGTGACCAACACGGGCAACTTCGCCGATCAAGTGCGCTTCCTTGCCAGCGGCCAGAGCTTGAGCCTGACCGGCCCCGGCACGATCACCGCCGCCGTCATTGATATGGACGGCAGCAACACGATCACGGCCGGCGACATCAACATCTTCTCGAACGGCGCGGACGTGCTGCACGCGCTCGCGCAGAACGCGACGGCGACCGTCGTCGTGCGCGCCACGATCAGCGCGGCGGCTTCTCCGGGCGACACCGTGCAGGTCTTCCTCGGCGACGCGGCCACCGGCGCGGCGCAAGGCTACGACAACCAGACGCCCGACAACCCGGCCACGCCGTCGGCGCACGAAGTCCGCACCGTCTCCGCTACGTCCGTCAACGGCGTGCGCGAGGCGCGCGGCGACATCCGCGTCACCGTGCAGAACGATGCGCAACTGCGCGCCGTCCTGACCGTCCCGCCCGGCCCCGTCGCGCTCGGCGGCAACATCAGCTACAGCACGCAGCTTTGCAACGACGGCAACCGCCCGGCCACCTCGATGACCCTCGGCGCGTTCACCGGCGTCTACATCGTGATGCCCATACCCGTGGACACCGTGCTCTCGGCCAGCAACACGTTCCCCGCCGGGACGCTCTACGCGACGACCCCGGCCAGCCCGCTGACGGTCGCGCCGGAAGCGGCGACGTGGAGCAACACCGCGCCGGGCAGTCTCGCCACCGTCACGCGCGTCGCCTTCAACGTGGGCGCGTCGCTTGCGGGCGGCGGCACGTGCAGCGCGAACATCCCGGTCGTCGTCACCATCACCACGGCCGACGCCACCACGCCCATCTACGCCGTCGTGGACGCGTTCGCCACCAACACCATCGGCACGGTCTTGAACGATCAGTCCGACTCGCCGGGCGCGGAAGTCACCAACCGTGGTGACCGCAACGCCAACTTCGACGAGCCGCGTCTCGGCCTCGACCCCGTGGACACCGGGAAAGGTATCCGCCAACCGACCCTGCTCCAACAGGTGGGCAGCGTCCTCATCGGGCCGTTCGGCCAACCCGCCGCAACCGGCCCCGGCAACAGCAACAACACCGACTTCACGAACCGCAGCGTGACGACGGGCATCGCCGGAGTGCCGCCCTGCGCGGGGCCGGTCATTCCTACCTGCTCGACGACCGCCCTCGGCTTCTACGTCTTCTCCAACACCGTCCGCAACACCGGCAACTCCACCGACACGTTCACCCTGAGCGCGCCGACCGTGCCCGCGGGCTTCACCGTCGGCGTCGGCACGAACATTGCCGGGCCGTTCACCACCATCTCCGGCGGGGGCACGTTCGTGCTCGCGCCGCTCGCCAGAAACGCCGACGCGAACGTCTACGTGCGCGTCCAAGCCCCGGCCGGGCAGCAAATCCTGACGGGCTTCGACAGCATCATTCAGGCTGCCTCCGGCAACACGCCCGCCAGCACGAACCGCACGATTGACCGTCTCTACACGGGCTTCGTCCGGCTCGACAAGACGGCCACCGTGGTTGACGCGGCGGGCAACCCGTCCGCCACCATCCCCGGCGCGACCATCATCTACGAGATCAATTTCTCGAACGTGATGACCGCGCCCGACCTCGGCTCGAACAGTTCCGCCCTGACGGCGACCAACATCGTCATCACCGAAGACGGCAATCTCGGCGGCAACAACTGGGCGACCTACACGACGCAGGTCATCGTCCCCGCGCCCTCGGTGGTGGACAGTTCCAACAACCCCTTCGGCACGGTCACGGACGGCGCGGGCAATCCCGTCACCGTCTTGACCAACATCCTGAAGGGCAACGTGCCGACACTCGCACCCAACCAGAGCG
>JAUZFQ010000106.1 GCA_030838445.1 Pyrinomonadaceae bacterium
ACTCGCGCGCCGACGTTTCGAGTGGGGGGGGGGCTGGCGCGGTGGTGGTTTCCAGACGGCCGCCGCGCCCGCCGCCGTCCGTCGCGCGCCCTGACTCCTTTCGTCAAATCCAAACTATATGACTGACAAGATGCGCGCCGCCCTGACCGGCGGCGTGACGCTGGGGCTGCTCTCCTCGATCCCGCCGATCAGCTTCATGAACATGTGCTGTTGCGTGTGGGTGATCGGCGGCGGCGCGCTGGCCTCTTACCTCTACGTGCGGCGCTCGCCGGAGCCGGTGTTGCTCGGACAGGGCGCGGAACTCGGCGTGCTGGCCGGGGTCGCCGGGACAATCGTGTCGCACTCCATCGGCATCCCGCTCGGCCTGATTCTGGGCAACTCGTTCAACCAATTTCTGTTGAAGGCGTTTCAAAACTTCAACCCGCAGGTGGCCGAAGAGGTGCGCAAGCAGGTCGAGATCGCGCAGGCGCAGACCTTCGCGCAAAAACTCCCCGTCATCCTCGCGACCGCCGCCTTCAACAGCATCATCTACATCGCCTTCGCCACGCTCGGCGGGCTGCTCGGCGTCAAACTCTTCGAGAAGCGGCAGATGACTATCAATAACGCCGCGCCCCCGCCGCCGCCCAACTTTGGTTAAATTGCGGAATGCGGATTTCGGAGTGCGGAATCTACAGACAGAACCGTTTCGTCCTTAAATCCGCAATCCGAAATCCGCATTCCGCAATCACCTACGGGTTTGTTCGCGCGCGCCCGTTCGGTTACAATGTGCGCGACTTAACAGGGGCAGCGTCCGGCAAGGGCGCTGCTCGTTTTATGTGGAGGGTGCGCGTCGCGTCGAGTCAATCGCTTGGTCTGCGCCGCCGCTTTCGTGAGCCGCCGGTCGTTGTAATTTTCCCCGGACGAGAAATATCGAAATGTTCCTTTTTTTAACCGAGCCTGTGTCGAAAACGCCGGAAGAGTTGTGGCGCGAATACGGCGCTCTCCAGAGTGATTTTGTGGACGCGTGGCACTGGCGCACGCAGTCGAACATCAGCGTCCTCTATCAACTCGACGCCTTCGACTGGACGGTGCTCATACTCTATTTCAGCATCCTCCTCGTGCTCGCCATCTACGGCGCGTATCGCATCAAGCAGGTCGCAGACTTCTGGCGTTACCGCCACATCCAGCCCGCCCCGAAGGCGCGCTTCAGTGAGAGCGAGTTGCCCATCATCACAGTGCAACTCCCGCTCTTCAACGAGGTGTACGTCGTAGAGCGCCTGCTGCGCGCCGTCACGGCGTTCGACTACCCGCGCGACAAGTTTGAGATACAGGTCTTGGACGATTCGACCGACGAGACGGTCGCGCTCGCGCGCCGCACCGTTGAGGAGTATCGTGCTGAAGGCTTCGACATCCACTACATCCACCGCAGCGACCGCACCGGCTTCAAAGCGGGCGCGCTCGCCAACGGCACGCAGACCGCCAAAGGCGAACTGCTCGCCATCTTCGACGCCGACTTCGTGCCCAAGCCCGACTGCCTGCGCAAACTCGTTGACTACTTCACCGACCCGCTCGTCGGCTGCGCGCAGATGCGCTGGTCGCACATCAACGGCGCGTACAACCTTCTGACGCGGCTGCAAACCATCATGCTCGACGGCCACTTCGTCATCGAGCAGACCGTTCGCAATCGCACGGGCGGCTTCTTCAACTTCAACGGCACGGCCGGCATCTGGCGTCGCCGCGCGATTGAACTCAGTGGTGGTTGGCAGCACGACACTTTGACGGAAGACACGGACTTGAGTTTCCGCGCGCAACTCATGGGCTGGCGGTTCATTTATCTCTTGGACGAAGACGCGCCCTCGGAAATCCCGGTCGAGATCAACGCCTTCAAGGCGCAGCAGCGTCGCTGGGCGAAGGGCGTGATGCAGGTCGGCATCAAACTCTACCCGCGCATCTGGCGCGCCGCGCTCCCCTTGCGCGTGCGTCTGGAAATGTTCTTCCGCCTGACGGGCAACATCAGTTACCCGTTGATGATCGTGGCGAGCTTCCTGCAATTCCCGCTCCTGCTCGTGCGCTACAATCAGGGCTTCTATCACCTGATGGCGTTCGACGTGCCGCTCCTGTTTTTCTCGACCGTCTCGGTCATACTCTTCTACGGCTCGGCCATCTGGTATCTGGACAAGGAAGCGGGGCGCAGCAGGCGACTCCTGCACCTGCCGCTCGTGATGGCGGTCGGCATCGGGCTGGCCTTCTCGAACGCGCGCGCCGTCATCGAGGCGTTGATGGGCGTGCAGTCGGAGTTCGTGCGGACGCCAAAGTATCAGGTGGAGAAGGCGACGGACGCGACGTGGAAGGCGAAGAAGTACAAGCGCAAGCGCGGGCTGTTGCCGCTCCTCGAACTCGGCTTCGCCGCCTACTTCTTCTGCGCCGTCTGGTACGCCGCGCACATGCGCATGTGGGGCACGATCCCGTTCCTCCTGCTCTTCTTCTTCGGCTACGGCTACATCGGCCTGATGAGCATCCTGCAAACCGCGGGCGGCAAACGCATCCAATCGTGGCGGCGTCCCCTCGCACTCGGCCGCAGGGCTTAACGTTCAAACAGCATAACTAAAATCGGAGGGGCGACGAGTTCAACTCGTAGCCCCTCCGATTTTTTTATTCGACTCTTCTGCGCGCGTTGACAGTTTCCTTGACCGCCTCCCGCACCTCATTTAATATCTCGCCGTCCGACGAGCCACAGGGATTCGAGTCCTCGAAATAATTCAAGTCAACATCGTCAGTTTGGCCGACGCCCGCCGCGCGCGCGAGAGTGAGCGTGAGGGCGTCTCGCACATCACCCGCTACATGCTAGCCAGTTCCCAGTCGAAAGGATGTCATGTTTAAAAATCCCCTCCTTGGTTTCAACCGAGTTCTCTTGTTGTGCGCGTCGCTCGCGCTCGCGGCCACCTTCGCATTCCCGCAGTCGCAGGCCACCACGGGCAACATCGAAGGGCGCGTGCTCGACCCGAACGGCGCGGCCGTGCCCGGCGTCACCGTGACGGCGACCAACCAGCAGACCGGCTTCGAGAAGACGGCCACCTCCGACGACGAAGGCAACTACCGCCTCATCCTGCTCCCGCCCGGCACGTACCGGATCGTCGCCACCGGCGCGCAAGGCTTCCAGGCGGCGACGCTTGAGAACGCCGTCGTCAGCGTCGGCGGCCAGACGAACCTCGACATCAACCTCGGCGTCGGCGGCGCGACGACGACCGTTGACGTGTCGGCCGACGCGCCCGTCGTCGAGACGACGCGCACGTCAGTCTCGACCACGGTCAACGAACGCGACATCGAAAACTTGCCCGTCAGCGGTCGCAACTATCTCGACTTCGCCACGCTCACGCCCGGCGTCATCCGCGACCCCACGCGGCAGGGCGACCTCTCCGTCGGCGGCCAGAAGGGCACGCTCAACAGCTTGCAGGTTGACGGCGCGGACAACAACAACACCTTCTTCGGTCAGGCGTTCGGTCGCACGGGCGTGCGCCCGCCTTACCAATTCTCGGAAGAGTCCGTGAAGGAGTTTCAGGTCAACCAGAACGGCTTCTCGGCGGAGTTCGGGCGCGCGGGCGGCGCGGTCATCAACGTCGTCACGAAGTCGGGCACGAACAACTTCCACGGCGGCGCGTTCGAGTATTTCCGCGACGAGTCTTTGAACGCCAACGCGCCGAACATCAAGGGGCAGCAGGGCGTGGACTTCGACCTCGGCCGCCGCCGCGACCGCAACAAGCGACCGCCGCAGCAGATCAACCAGTTCGGCTTTCGCCTCGGCGGCCCCATCGTCAAAAACCGCGCCTTCTTCTTCGGCACTTACGACGGCCAGCGGCAAGATCTCCCGAACGTCGTCGAGCCGCCCAACCTCGGCACACAGTCGGCGGCTGTCCAGAACTTGCTCCGCCCGCGCCTCGACGCCTACCAGATCAGTCGCAATCAGGACGTGTTCCTCATCAAGAGCGACATCCTCGTCAATTCGAGCAACCAACTTTCCTTGCGCTTCAACCGGCAGAACTTCACGGGCGTCAACAACGAGTTCACGGGCGCGCTCGCCGCCGAGGAGCATTCCGGCGACAGCCTCGCGCGCACGACCACCTTCTCCGGCACGCTCGCCTCGACCATCACCTCGTCCATCGTCAACGAGTTCCGCTTCCAGTTCGCGCGCGACGCCGAACCGGGCACGGCCAATAGCGATCTCCCTGAGACGCAGATTCAAACCGGCAATGGCTTCCTGCTGCTTGGTCGCAACAACTTCAGCCCGCGCGAGACGACCATCAAGCGCGCGCAATTCATCAACAACCTCTCCTACGTGCGCGGCCAGCACAACTTCAAGGCGGGCGTTGACCTCAACTTCGACAACATCTTCAACTTCTTCCCCGGCTTCTTCTCCGGGCAGTACACCTTCAACTCTTACGCCGACTTCGCCTCGAACGCCAACTGCGCGGCGTTGCGCACGCCCGGCGGCGCGGTGCTCCCGAACTGCCCCTCCGCCTTCACGCAACGCTTCGCGCTCCCCGGCACGTCGGGCGCGTCGAGCGATCCGAACAGTCGCGACTACGCAGTCTTCTTTCAGGACGACTGGCGCGCCACACCGAAACTCACGCTCAACCTCGGCGTCCGCTACGACCGTCAGACGCTCGCCGCGCCGCCCCTTCGCAACGATCTGTTCTTGAGTGAGACCGGCTTCGACACCAGCACGCAGCCGCGTGACTCGAACAACTTCGCGCCGCGCTTCGGCTTCGCCTACGACGTGCGCGGCGACGGCAAGACCGTGGTGCGCGGCGGCTACGGCATCTTCTACGGCCGCACCACCGCCATCATGCTCGGCACGGCGCACACCGGCAACGGCGTCCAAACGACGGGCGTCAACTTCACCGGCACGGCCGCCATCGCCAACGCCGGTCTCATCTACCCGAACACGCTCGCCGCGCCGCCCTCCACCGGCGGCACGCGCCCGACGCCCGACATCTTCGTCTTCGCAGAAGATTACACGCAGCCTTACGTCCAGCAGGCGCGTCTCGGCTTCGAGCACGAACTGTTCAAGAACACGAGCGTCTCCGTCACTTATCTTTTCTTCAAGGGCGTGCACCTGTCGCGCACGCGCGACATCAACTTGCGCGCGCCCGAACTCGTCACCGCGACGGACGCGAGCGGCCAGACGTATACGGTCGAGCGTTTCCCCGGCACGGGCGCGAACCCGAACGCGCGCTTCACCTCCGCCGCGCCCGACCGCCCGTTCCCCAACTACGGCCGCATCAATCTCTTCGAGAGCAACGCCAATTCGCGCTACGACGGCCTCGCCTTCCAAGCGCAGCGACGCTTCACGCGCCGCCTACAGTTCCTCGCCTCTTACACCTTCTCGAAGGCGAAGGACGACAAGCCAGACCAGACGGCGGTCGTGCCCGGCGGCGGCGACGACGCCAAGATCGTCCAGAACCAACTCAACATCCGCGCAGACTACGCCGCCGCCGACTCTGACCTGCGCCACCGCTTCGTCTTCAGCCCCGTCTACGACTTCGGCAAGTTCACGGCGAGCGACAACTCGTTCTTGCGCGCTCTCTTCAGCGACTACACGCTGTCGAGCATCGTCCAACTGCAATCGGGCTTCGCCTTCTCGCAGACCGTCGGCGCGGACTTGAACCGCGACGGCAATGCGCGCAACGACCGCGCGCCCGGCACGCGCCGCAACGCGTTTTACACACCCGCCACTTACCAGTTCGACGCGCGCTTGACGCGCAGCATCCACTTCGGCGAGAGCATGCGCCTGCGCCTGATCCTCGAAGGCTTCAACCTCTTCAACCGCGCCAACGTGGCGACGGTCAACACCAACCTCTTCGCCAGCCGCACGGCGACCATCGTCAACAACGTGCCGACGCTGACGCTCACGACGCCCGCGGCCGCAGCCGCCTACGGTCTGCCGCGCGCCTTCCTCACGCCGCGCGAACTCCAACTCGCGATCAAGTTCGACTTCTAAAACTGATCGCCCGTCGGAACTGAAAAAGCGGCGCGGCACTCTTGTTGAGTGCCGCGCCGCTTTAGTTTCGTCGTTTGTCGAGAGCTTGCGTTAGCGTCGTCCCGCGTTCAGGATGCGGATGAGCGCGAGGAAGATGTTGAAGGCGTCGAGGTAGAGGTCGAGCGCGCCCGCGATGTATTCGTTGGTCGGGTAGCGGCGCATGATGTTCGACGTGTCGTAGAGGACGAAGCCCGCGAAGAGCAAGAGCGTCGCCGCCGCCAGCCCGAAGCCGAGCGCGCTTGAGCCGACGATGAAGATGTTCAGCAGCCCGCCGAGGATCATCACGATCAAGCCCGTCCAGAGCATCCCGCGCAGGAAACTAAAGTCGCGTTTCGAGATGAAGACGTAGGCCGTCAGGCCGCCGAAGATGCCGACCGTCAGCACGCCCGCCTGCCAGATCGAGGCCGGGTTGCTACGCGCGACGAGGTACATCAGCGGCGAGATGACCAGACCCGTGAACGTCGTGAAGGCGAAGAGCGCGAGCACGTTGACGACGGGAACGTGCCGCACGGCCGTCGCGCCCATCACCGCGCCGAGCATCATCAGAAACATGATGAGTCGATGCTCGAAAGCGAAGACGAGCAGCGGCTCGAACGAGAGGCCGAGCGCGACGCCGCCGATGGCGAACAGCGTCGCCGCGAAAAAGAGCGCGTAGACTTTGCGGATGAAGCCCATCCGTTCGGCGACGGTCGCCTGCGCCGCCGTCTGCGCCTGTAGACTGCCCCAACTACCGTCCGCGCTTTGCGGCGGCCACGCCTGCGGCTGTTGGGGGTTGTAGCGTTGATTCGGGGGCTGAAAGTCGTTCATTGAAATCCTTCCTTAGCGAAAAATTCCGGTTGCAAATTACCGCACGCGCTAGCGCGCGACGTGTGCCGGTTAAGATGCCGACGCCCGCGCGAAAGGTGCTCCGCGCGATTATACCTCACCGGGCGGCGGCTCGACGTTTGAATCTACGATGTCGCGTTGCGCCGCGCCTTCCGTCACCGCGTCGGGCTTGTCGAACGGTCGCCCGAAAAGCCTTTGTTCCGCGCGCCGTGGCGTGGGCGTTTGAGACTCGAAGGAGCGCGCCAGTCGCGCCCCGCCCCAGACGGCGGCGAAGCCGACGACGACGCTTAAAATCACGTTGAGGAGCGCGAGTTGGAAACCGTGTTCTTCGGCGAGGCGGAGCGTCTCGTACTCGAAGGTGGAGAAGGTCGTGTACGCGCCGACGAAGCCGACGGCGACGGCGAGCCGCAGGTGCGCGCTCATGTGCATGCGCTCGGTGGCGAGCGTCAGGAAGAAGCCGACGATGAAAGAGCCGGTGACGTTGATGACGAAAGTCGCCGTGGGAAACGGCGCGGCCGTGCGCGCGAGGATCGTGCTGCCGAGAAAGTAGCGCAGCATCCCGCCGAGCGCGCTGCCCGCCGCCACCGCGAGATATTTCGTCAGAGTGTCCAACGTGATCGTCTCTGTCCGTTCAAGGTTTCGGCGCGAGCGCGTTGTACTTGCGCAGGATGTCGAGCGTGCGTTCGAGCGGCAACGCCTCGACGGTGAGCTTGCCGTAGCCCGTCGTCGTCTGCGCGCGAAAGAGCGAGTTGTAGATCGCCTCTTCCGTCGCTTCGATGCAGGCGAGGAAGAGTGGCGACATCGCCTCGTTCGATAACAACTTCAACTCGCGCGGCGCGAAAAGTCCGCCCGGCTTCGGGTCGCTGTTGGCGTGAATCCGCACTTCGGGCGCGGTGGAAAAGGCTATGACGTAATCGCCGCTGCCGTTCGACCCCGAAGCGCCTGTGCGACCCAGACCCATCATCGCACGCGCCGCCATGCGTTGCAGGTTGCGCGCGTCAACGGGCGCGTCCGTCGCGACGATGATGATGATCGAGCCGTCCGCCGTGTCGTCGGCAACCGCCTGCGTGCGCTCGCCCCGCGCGCGCGGAGAGGCGTCGGCCGCTGCGGCGCGTTCGAGTTCCGCCTTGAGGTAAAACTTTCCGAGTTCGCGGCCGACGGGCGCGCCGTTTACGGTGAGCACGCCGCCGTAGTTCGTCTGGACTAGCACGCCGACGGTGTAGCCGCCGAGCGTGGACGGGAGCTTGCGCGAAGACGTGCCGATGCCGCCCTTGAAGCCGAAGGCGACTGTGCCCGTGCCCGCGCCGACCGCGCCCTCTTCGACCGCGCCGCCCGCCGCGTTCTTGATGGCGGCGAGCACGTCTTCGCGCGTGACGTGGCGGCCGCGAATGTCGTTCAACGCGCCGTCGTTCGTCTCTGCAACGAGCGGGTTGACGCTGCGTACATCCGCGTTGCCGGGGAGCGCGAGCATGTATTCGACGAGGGCGTCGGCGACGCGCGGCACGCTCAAAGTCGAGGTCAACAGGATCGGCGTTTCGATCTCGCCGAGTTCGTTGACTTGCGTCGAGCCTGTGAGTTTGCCGAAGCCGTTGCCGACGAAGACCGCGCCCGCCACCTTCTCGCGGAACAAATTGCCCGCGTGCGGCAGGACGGCCGTGACGCCCGTGCGGATGTCCGTGCCGCGCACGATGGTCGCGTGGCCGACGCGCACGCCCGCTACGTCCGTGATGGCGTTCAGCGCGCCCGGCTGAAGGACGCCGACTTTGACGCCGACGTCTCTGGCGCGCGGCCTTGTGTTCTGCGGCGCGCTCGTTTGCATCTGCGCGGGTGCGACGCTCAAGAGTGCGAGTGCCGACGCGAAGAGAAGTTTTTTCAAGATCATTTTTTGAGAGTTGACTAAAAGTTATGAAATTTGCGCGTTGATGATTTATCATCCCCCCGCTTTCATTTCAAATGATCGTGCCGCACTTGCATTTGTCTCTACTCAATGGAGGAATTGGATGAAACCCGGATGCTCGATCCCGTTGTGGGCGTGTGCCTTCGTCTGCGCCGTGATGCTCTCGTTTTCAGTTTCGGCGCAGAAGGCCGTCAAGAAATCATCGCCGCCCGCCGCCGCTCCGGCTGCCGCGAGTGCCGCGCGCAATGACGAAGCCTACACCGCCAAGATCAAAGAGTATACGACGGAGAAATATTTTCTGACCGAACTCGTGGATCACCTGCCCGCGTCAGACCGCGTGCCCACGCCGGAGAAGGTGCTCGGCTACGCCGTCGGCACGCCTAACAGGTTGACCTACACGAAAGACCTTCATCGCTACATGCGCGAGTTGGAGCGCGCCAGCCCGCGCGTGCGCGTCTTCGTCGCGCCGGAGAAATCGGAGGAGGGGAGAGAACAGTTGCTCGTCGCCGTCAGCGACGAAGCGAACCTCAAACAACTCGACCGCTACAAAGAGATCACGGCGCGTCTCGCCGACCCGCGCCGCACTTCCGACGCCGAGGCGAAACAGTTGATCGGCGAGGGCAAGGCGTTCTACTGGGCTTCGGGTTCAATTCACTCGACCGAAACCGGCTCGCCCGAAATGCTGATGGAGATGGCCTATCGCCTCGCCGTCGAAGAGACGCCGTTCATACAGGACATCCGCCGCAACCTCATCGTGCTCATCACGCCGACGCTCGAAGTTGACGGCCGCGACCGCATGGTTGACCTCTACAACTACCGCAAGGCCAACCCCGGCAAAAACGCGCCGTCGCTGTTGTACTGGGGCAAGTACGTCGCGCATGACAACAACCGCGACGGCCTCGGCATGGCGCTCGCGCTGACGCGCAACATGATGAAGACTTTTCTGGAGTATCACCCGCAGGTATTGCACGATCTGCACGAGTCCGTGCCGTTCCTCTACACCTCGACGGGCACGGGGCCGTACAACGCGTGGCTCGATCCAATCGTGATTGACGAGTGGCATCTGCTCGCCTATCACGAAGTCGAGGAGATGACGAAGCGTGGCGTGCCCGGCGTGTGGACGCACGGCTTCTACGACGGCTGGGCACCCAACTACATGTTCTACGTCGCCAACGGCCACAACTCCATCGGGCGTTTCTACGAGACGTTCGGCAACGGCGGCGCGGACACGATGGATCGCACCGTCACGCAACAGGCCGGGCGCGATTGGTATCGGCCGAACCCGCCGCTGCCGCGCGTCAAGTGGTCGCTTCGCAACAACGTCAACCTGCAACAGTCGGCCATCCTGCTCGCGATGAATTTCACGGCCAACAACCGCGAGCGGTTTCTCAATAACTTTTATCTCAAGAGCAAACGCGCCGTGGCGAAGGGGGCAAACGAAGGGCCGTCGGCCTACGTCGTGCCGGGCGACACGACGCGCCCCGTCGAGGCGGCCGACATGGTGAACTTGCTCAGACTGATGGGCGTCGAAGTGCATCGCGCGACGCGCGAGTTTACGTTGAAGGAGGAAGGCAGCACGGCGCGGCCGACGCCTGCACAGACGCCTGCACAGCGAAGAGCGGAACAGTCGGGAAGCGGCGACGCGCCGAGGGAACGCGCCGCGACGGGCGCGGACTCTAAAGCGACGGATGCGAAGCCGGTCGAGCGACGCTACCCGGCCGGGTCATACATCATCCGCATGGATCAGCCTTACTCGCGCATGGCCGACATGATGCTCGACACGCAGTATTACAACGCGAGCGACCCGCGCCCCTACGACGACACGGGCTGGACGCTCGGCGCGATGCGTAACGTCCCGACGGTGCGCGTCAAAGACCGCGCCGTGCTCGCTGCGCCGATGGAACTGTTGACTGCGGACGCGACGGTGCGCGGGAAACTTTCGGGCGCGTCGGGCGCGAAAGTCTTCGTCGTCAACCACAACACGGAGAACACGCTCGCGACGCTTCGTTATCGTTTGCAGGACGTGCGCGTGAGCGTCGCCGAGAGCAGTTTCAAAGTCGGCACGCAGGACTTCAACGCGGGTTCGTTCGTCATCAAGACGGAAGGCAACCCGGCCGACCTGCGCGGGCGTCTCGAAGCGGCCGTCACCGAGTTGGGCTTGAACGCCGTCGGCTTCAACGATCAACCTGCGGTCAAGACGCACGAGATCGGCACGCCGCGCATCGCCATCCTGCACACGTGGCAGAACACGCAGAACGAGGGCTGGTATCGCATCGAGTTCGACCGCCTCGGCGTCCCTTACAGCTACATTTCCGAGCACACCATCCGCGACACGGCGAACCTGCGCGAGAAGTATGACGTGATCATCTTCCCGCCCGTCGGCGGCACGGCGCAATCAATCGTCAACGGCATCCCGCGCCGCGGCGATCCGATCCCCTGGAAGGTCTCAACGGTCACGCCGAACTTCGGCAACTCGCCCGACCAGTCGGACGACATTCGCGGCGGCATGGGACTCACGGGCGTCGCCAACCTGCAACGCTTCGTCTCGGAGGGCGGCCTCTTCGTCACGATTCAAAACACCGCGCGCGTCCCTGTCGAATACGGCATGACGAACGGCGTCACGATTGAGACGCCGCGCCAACTGCAAGCCGCCGGGTCGATCTTCAACGCCACTTTCGCTGACCGCAAAAGCCCGATCAGTTACGGCTACGGCGAGACGCTGCCGATCTATTTCAACCAAGCCCCGCTCTTTCAAGTGGCGACGGGCGTGCCGGGCGGCGGTGGTGGCGGCGCAACGGGCAGCGGGCGTCCTTCGGGGCGCGGCGGCGTGAACGACCCCGACATCGTGCAGGGAATGCCGCAGGCCGCGCCCGCGCCGCAGCGCGCGCCCGCGCGTCCCGGCGAGGAACAGATCACGGAGGAGCAACGCCTCCAACTCGGCCCTTTCTACGTGCCACAGGCGGAACGCCCGCGCGTCGTGCTGCGTTTCGCGCGCGAGGAGCGCGACCTGCTCGTCAGCGGCATGCTGGCGAACGGCTCGGAACTCGCGAACCGCGCGGCCATCGTTGACGTGCCGCTCGGACGCGGCCACGTCCTCCTGTTCGCCACGAACCCCATGTGGCGACACCAGACGCAGGGGGAATTTTTCCTCCTCTTCAACGCCGCACTCAACTACGACCACCTCGGCGTCGGCCTCGCCGCAGAGGCCGCGCCGTCGTCGCCGCGCGAAACGAGAAGCGACGAACAGTAAAAATTTGTCCGTCGTCCGTGGTCGGTTGTCAGTTGCATGTGGCCAACACCCGAGTTACTAAATATTGATTTCAACAACTGACAACCGACCACGGACAACTGACAGCGGACAACGGACATTCTTTATTTTAAGGAGACTCAAAACATGTCGAACTATCCCCCCCCGTCGAACTATCCCCCGCCCGGTACGCCTAACTATCAGCCGTCGGGCATGCCGCAAGGGCAGCCCCCGAAGTCGAAGAAGGGTTGGATCATCGGCGGCGTCATCGGCTGCCTGCTGCTGATCGTGCTGATCTTCGTCCTGCTCGGCGTCGGCGGCTACTTCATCAGTAAAAATTTGAAGTCCACGCAGAACTCGAACGTGGCCGCGCCGACTCAATCTGCGAACACGAAACAGTATGTCAACACGCGCGAAGGCCGCACCGGCAGCCTCTCACAGAACTTCGTCGACTTCTCGTTCTATTACCCGGACAACTGGGCGATTGACCCGAACCCCGCGCCGAACTTCGTCAGGGTCGAACGCAAGCTGACGGGCGACGAGGGCAACTTCACACAGGAGAACTTCGCCGTCGGTTGGGTGAGCGCGACGGGCACGGCGCTCGACAAGCAGTTGTTGCCGAAACTCGCCGCGCAGTTCAACACTCAGTTCGCGGCGCAGTTCCCGAACTACAAGAAGGTGTCGGAGGGCGAGACGACCATCGGCGCTTACGAGGGCTACGAGTTTCGCTTCACGGCGGAGAAGAACAACGTGGAGTTCTGGGGGCGCGTTGTGATGCTGCCGCCGCCTTCCGGACAGACGAAGGGCGTCGCGCTCGTGATGATCGCGTCCGACCGCGCGCCGGAGTTGTCGGGCGTCGAAGACGTGGGCGTGAAGGGCGAACTGCCGGTCATCCTCGAATCGTTCCGCTTCGGTTCGACGGGCGAGTCGAAGTAGTAGCGTCTCTCGAAAGATGGCCGGGACTACTGCGAGCGGGGAGGGCGGGGCGTCGTCGTCATCGTCGGCAACGTTGCCGGCGGGTGGCGGCGGCGTCTCGCCCATCTGGTTCGTCGTCGTCGCCGTGCTGTTGTGGAGCACGGGCGGGCTGTTCATCAAGTGGGGCACGCTCTCGGCCGAAGAACTCTCCGGCGCACGCGCCATGTTCGCGGCGGCGACCGTGATGTTACTCACGCGGCGCGAGGGCTTTCGCCTCAATCTCGTGACGGCCACGGCCGCCGTCTTCTACGCCGCGCTGCTCTACCTCTTCGTCCGCGCGACGCTGATGACGACGGCCGCCAACGCGATCTTCTTGCAGTACACCGCGCCCGTCTACATCCTGCTGGCCGAGCCTTTCTTCTTCAAGGAAAAATATCGCGCGGCGGATTTCGGCGTGGTCGCCTGCTGTGTGGTCGGGATGTCGCTCTTCTTCGTCGGCCAACTGCGGCCGCAGGACGTGGCGGGCAATCTCACCGCGCTCGGCTCGGGCTTCTGCTTCGCGGTCTTCTTCCTGCTCCTGCGTCACCCGCGCGCGCGCGAAGTCAACCGCGCCTCGTCCGTCATCTACGGCAACTGGCTGCTCGCGCTCGTCATGCTGCCCGCGATGGTCGGCGGCGCGGAGCACTTCACGCCGACTAACCTCGTCATCTCCGCTTACCTCGGCATCGTCCAACTCGGCGTCGCCTACACGCTCCTGACGCTCGGCATCGCGCGCGGCGTGAAATCGCTCAACGCCAGTGTCATCGGCTACATCGAACCCGTCCTCAATCCCATCTGGGTCTTTCTCTTCCTCGGCGAACGCCCCGCCAAGTGGGCGCTCGTCGGCGGCGCGATCATCATCGCCGCCGTCGCCTCGCACACCGTCTGGGGCGCGCGGCAAAAAGGCGCAGGCGACAGTGTGGCGGGCAGCGCGTCAACGGCCTAACTGGACGGTTGACGGGCGACAGTTTATGGCGTCGCGGCTTTAGTCGCCGCTTCGATGCGTTCGACTTCCGAGACGGCGAGCGGGTACTCGACGAAGTTTCTGTTGCCCTGCTCCCTGACCCAGCGCAGGTGCGGGAGCGCCTCCTCGCGCTTGCCTTCCAGCGAGAGATTGAGGCCGATGTAGGTGTGCGACTCCGTGAGCTTGCCGTTGTCGGTTGACTGCTTGAGCAACTCGTCGGCGGTCAGTTCGCCCGCGAGATATTTGTAGATGGTGCGCGGCCACGCGGCGGCCGTCGGGTCGGTTTTAGCGGCGGCCTCCGCGAGCATGCGGGCGGCGTCGGCGGCGCGATTCTTCTGGCGGTGGCCGAAGTAGGCGGCGAGCGCGAGGTAGGGCGCGCTGTCGTCGCGCCAGCCTTGCATCTTGATGTAGGTCTTCGCGTCGCTTACAGCACCGTTGCCGCGTCCGAGTTGAAGACCGACGTAGGCGCGGCTGTGGTAGAGGTAAGGGTCTTCGGGCGCATGCCGGATGGCCTCGTTGTAGGCCGCGAGGGACTCCTCGTTGCGGCGCAGGTTGCGGTAGGCGCGGCCGAGGTCGGCGTGCGCGCCTACCAGATCGGGCTTGAGCGCGATGGCCTGCCGGAGCGAGACCACCGCCTCCTCCAACTTGCCTCCCGCGCCGAGGGCGGAGGCGTAGTGGTAGTGCGCGAGCGCGCTCTGCGGGTCGAGCGCAACGGCGTCGCGCAAAACTTTTTGCGCCTCTTCGGGGCGACGCTGGTAGAGGCGCACCTGTCCGAGCGAGACGCGCGCCGGGGCAAACTTCTCGTCGAGCGCGACTGATTTTTCCAGCCGCTCCGATGCCTCGTCGAAGCGGAAGGAGCGCAGCAGCAGATCGCCCATGTAGTATTCCACCTCGGCCTCCGTCATCGTCGTGCTCACGGCGTCCTTCGACAGTTCGAGCGGCTTATCCAAGGTGAACTCAAGCACCGGGTAGGCGTGGTTTTTGAGATAGCCGCGCAACTCGCCTTCCAGTTTGCCGTAGTCGGCCTGAAACGACTGGCGGAAGTTTTCTTCGACCGGCAGTTCGCCGTTGAGTTGACCGATGAAGCGCGTGAGTTGCGGGCGGCGCGCGCCGTCGTTGCCGAGCATGAGGTAGTGTATGAGTGCCCACGACTGCGCGTAAAAGACCCCGGCCTTGTCGCTCTCGTTGTACTGGGGCGAACGCCGATCCACGTCGAAGAAGGTCTTCAGCGGGATGGGCGTCTGCTGCCGGAGCGTGTAGACGTGGTACTCGATGGGCGTGCCGAGCCTGACCTTCTGCTCGTTGTCGGAAGTCTCAAGCGTGCTGACGAACTCGGCCAGCCCCTCGCTGAGCCACGCCGGCGCGCGCCGCATGTTGTTGGCGAGGATGAAGTGCTCATATTCGTGGAAGATGACCTGATAGGGGCTGGTCGCGCCGCGCGTGTCGGTGGTCAGTACGATGTAGTTCGAGTCCTCTCCGGCGAGGAAGTAGCCGCCGACGTCCTCCTTCGTCTTGCCCTTGTACTTCGGCTTGAAGGGCTTGAACGAGGCGTGGCTTTTGAAGAGGACGACCGTGGTGGGCACGCGCGTCTCGATCTTCGCGCCGGAGAAGAGCAGCGCGACGGCTTGCCGGAATTGTTCGAGTCGCGCCGTCACCTTGCGCATCTCGCCCTCGCCCACGTTGCCGACGACCGTAAAATTTTTCGACTTGATGCTCGTCCAGGTATCTTTCGCCGTGGCGGCGTGCGCCGCGAAGAGCAACAGCGAGAGGGCGACGATGGCGCGTGTGTTTCTTCGTTTCATAATTCCTTCCGGGCGTATTAGTTCGTCTGAATCTTCGCCCCGGACGCGCCCGTCGAGGCGGCGGCGAGGCATGAATAATCATGTGCGTTTGCGCGCGATGAACTTATAACTTGACGATTTCAGCGGGTTTTAGTCCAGCAATTATGCCGGGTCGGGGTATTTGATGCGGGCGCGCGGGCGCGCGTTCGGGGAAAAGTGCGGATTATTTTGTGAATTAATTTGGGCAATCGCTTGCCGTTCGGCGCAAAATTTAGTATCACTACCCCACCACAAGAATTTCGGAACCATGGGGGCATGAAGGGGAAAGTTGTAGCTTGAAAGCTCTCGACTGTGATACCTCGTCATGTTGTGTACCCGCCCGTTCGGTAGGTGGTGGCCTTTCTTCCGTCTGAGACGCGCGCACCGTCGCGCGGCGACCTCCGGTGATCAAGCTTTACAGACTAGGGTCGCCCGTCGGCGCACGACGCTGAGGCCACAGGCAGCAGAGTAGCAGGGACTAAGCATGCCGCAAATTTTTCACCGCAGCACCAACACGCTCGCCAAGCTGAGCATCTTCGGCTCGATCTTCGTCCTGCTGTTCGTGACGTGGGCGGTGGCCGAGATCAA
>JAUZFQ010000113.1 GCA_030838445.1 Pyrinomonadaceae bacterium
ACGAGTCAGAACGCAAGGTTTGACTCGTCACTTGTCACTTGTCACTCGTCACTTTTCACACATGAATACGACCCTCAAATCCCCTGCCCCGGTTCGGGAAACTATCGCGCCTAACAACGGCGATGTCATCGAGGCGCGGCCGCTGACGGTGGCGCTGGCGGGCAACCCGAACGCGGGCAAGACGAGTCTCTTCAACGCGCTCACGGGCTTGCGGCAGAAGGTCGCCAACTATCCCGGCGTGACCGTGGAGCGCAAAGAGGGACACTGGCAACTCGCGCCCGAACTGCCAGCCGCGCAACTCATAGACCTGCCCGGCCTCTACAGTCTCGACGCCAACTCGATTGACGAACAGATCGCGCGCGACGTGATCACAGGGCGACTCGCGAGCGTCCCGCGTCCCGACTGCGTGATCGCCGTCGTTGACGCCACCAACCTCGAACGCAATCTCTACCTAGCTACGCAACTGCTCGAAACCGGCCGCCCGCTCGTCGTCGCCCTGACCATGATCGATCTCGCCGCACGGCACAAGTTGGAGATTGACGCGGCGCGTCTGTCTGACGCGCTCGGCGTGCCGGTCGTGCCCGTCGTCGCAACGCAACGGACGGGTCTCGACGCGCTGGCCGCGGCCGTCATCCGCGCCGCCGAGTCCGCCCCGCCCGCCGCCGGTTGGCGTCTCTCCGCGGCGGCCGAACGCGAACTCGAAGCCCTCGCCGCTCTCTACGCGCACGACAACGGAAACGGCAACGGCGCGCACACTGACGACGCGGCAACAGACAAGACTGTGGCGACGACGGACAACTCCATGGTGACGACGGGTAAGTCCGTGACGACGACGGACGAGCGCGCGCGCCTCGACGCGAGTGCGCGACGCTACGACGCGCTCGTCGAACTCTACGCGGAGGAGTTGCCGGAAGCGTCGGAGCAACAGGCGGCCGTCGCGGCGGCGCGCGCGCGTCTCTCAGAGGGCAACCCGCGCTGGTGGCAAGAGCCTCTGCTCGCGCGTTACAACTGGATCGAGGGCGTCGCGCGCCGCACGGTGCGCGACCATAAGCCGGGACGCACGCGCCGCACGGATCGCATTGATCGTTTCGTCACGCACAAGTTTTTCGGCCCGCTGATCCTGTTCGCCGTGATGCTCCTCATCCTCCAGACGATCTTCTCGTGGGCGCAACTGCCGATGGACTTGATTGACGGCGGCTTCGGTCGTCTCGGCGAACTCGTGCGCGGAACGTTGCCGCCGGGGCTGTTGACCGACCTGCTCGTTGACGGCGTGATCGCGGGTGTCGGCGGCGTGCTTGTCTTCCTGCCGCAGATTCTCCTGCTCTTCCTTTTCATCTCGCTTCTCGAAGACAGCGGCTACATGGCGCGCGCCGCGTTCCTCATGGACAGGCTGATGCGCGGCGTCGGCTTGCACGGCAAAGCGTTCATGCCGCTCTTGAGTAGTTTCGCGTGCGCCATCCCCGGCATCATGGCGACGCGGACGATTGAGAACCCGAAGGATCGTCTGGCGACGATCCTGATCGCGCCGTTCATGAGTTGCTCGGCCAGACTCCCGGTCTACACTTTGATGATCGCGGCCTTCTTCTCGAAACAGGAGAAACTGCTCGGCGTGCTCTCGGTGGGCGTCGTGATCATCATGGCGATGTACTTGCTCGGCGTGGTGGTGGCGGTCGCCGTCGCGTGGGTGTTGAAGCACACGATCTTGAAGTCGCCGCCGCCGCCGCTCGTCCTTGAGTTGCCGCCCTACCGGATGCCGAACCCCATCAACGTGTTTCAGACGATCCGCGCGCGCTCTTGGATGTTCGTGCGCCGCGCGGGCACGGTCATCCTCGCCATCTCGATTCTGCTCTGGGCGCTCGTCACCTTCCCGCGCATGGACGCCACGGCGGGCGATGCTGCGACGACGGCGACAACAACCAACGCGGCGAATGCCACGGACGAGCGCGCGACGACCGCGCAACGTGACGAGACGGTGCAACCGGCCGCGGGCGCGTCGAACGTGGCCGAGGCGGTGGACGGCGACGAGGGCGAGCAGATTCGGCAGAGCTACGCGGGGCGGCTCGGCCATTTGATCGAACCGGCGATTGCGCCGCTTGGCTTCGACTGGAAGATGGGCATCGGCCTCATCGCCTCGTTCGCCGCGCGCGAGACGCTCGTCTCGACGTTGAGCATCGTCTACAACGTCGGCGCGGACGCGACCGAAGAATCAAGTTCGCTGATTGACGCCGTGCGCAACGCGCGACGCGCCGACGGCAGTCCGGCGTGGACGCCGCTCGTGGCAGTCTCGATGATGGTCTTCTTCGTGCTGGCCTGCCAGTGCATGTCCACCATCGCCATCGTGCGCCGCGAGACGAACTCGTGGCGTTGGCCGCTCTTCATGGTGACATACATGCTGGTGTTGGCTTACGTCGCGTCGTTCGTCACTTATCAGGGCGGGCGTTTGTTGGGGTTCAGTTAAAAGGATGTTTCAAGACTGGCAGAACGTCGCGGTGTGTTTGATCATTCTGGCCGCGCTCGCCTACGTGGGGCGGCGCGGCCTCGCGCGCCTGCGTTCGTTCCGCGCGGGCGGCCGGGGGCAAGCAATCTCCGCCTCCTCGTGCGCGAGCGGCTGCGGCGGCTGCGGCGACGGCGAGCAGTCTCCGGCGAAAGCGACGACTGCGGTGACGAGGCCGCAAAACGTTCTCGTGCAGATCACCAACGCGGGCGGCGTGACGCGGCGACGCGAATAAGCTCGCGGCGGCAACGCGAATAAGCCCGCGCGTCGTTGAGCTTGACGCGGAGAAAGGAAGTCAGCGCGCAAAAGGAGAAGGGCGGCGCGCAGGAAAGATAAAGGCCGGGCGGGAGTTTGAAACTCCCGCCCGGCCTTCTTTCGTCCGTGGTTGACCTACTGCGTGTTTCGATTGAGTGGAAGAAAAAGATTCACCGCAGAGACGCGGAGAGTCGCGGAGAGAAGATTGTAAACGTGACGGGCGGACGCGAACGTTAAAGGGTGAAGTTGAAGTTGATGAAGCCGGAGACGCGCACGGGCTGGCCGTTGACGACCGTGGGGCGAAACCTCCAACGGCGCGCGGCGTCGGCCGCCGCCCCGCGTAACAGTTCCGGCCCGTCCGTGCGCGCGACCTTCGAGACCGCGCCCTTCTCGTCCAGCATCAGGTAGACCGTGACGCGGCCGGTGACGCGCGCGTTGCGCGCCGACGAGGGGTAAGTCGGCGCGGGTTTGTCCGTCGCTTTCGGCAGGAGCGACCCGACTTCGAGCGGACTCCCGTCGGCGGGCATGACCGCCGGGGCGGTTTGAGAGTTGGAGGCTACAGCGGGCGTCGTCGTGCCTGTGCCGACGTTCTGCGGCGCGCCCGTCGACGTGTTCCTTGCGGGCTGGTTGGCCGCCGTAGTTGAGGGCGCGGAGTTCGCCGGAGTCGGGGTTGGTTGCGCGGTGGGTTGGCTCGCACCCGTCTGGGTCGAACTCGTCTGCGTGCGCGTAGACGGCGGAGTCAGAGGGGCAGTCGTCCCGTTGCCCGACGCGCGCCGATCCGCGCCGATGAGACGCTGGCGCGCGTCCGTCACTTCCGCCTGCCAGCGCGCGCGCTCGTCCTCCTTGCGCGCCAGACGCACGCGCACGCCCGCCGCCTCTTCCAAGAGCGCCGTCGCGTCCATGTTCCGCGCGTTCTCGTCACGCAACTGCCGCCCCTGCGCGAACACGCGCTCGATGAGCGTCCGCAAGCGATCCAGATCGCCCGCAGCCTCAGACGGCAACTCCTCGTCGGCCACGTTCAGACCAAACACTCGGTAGCGTTCGAGACGCGCGCGCACGCCGCCGAGCAACTGCCCGGCCAGCACGAAGTAGGCGCGCGCCGCGCTCTCGCCGCCCGTCGCCCGCGCGGCGAACGCGGCGTTCAACAAATTCTCGGCGTAACTGTAATCGGCCTGATCGATGTAGATTCCGGCGAGCAGCACGAGCGTGATCTCGCGCACCGAGGGGTCGACGCCCGCCGTGCGTTGGAGGGCTTCGAGTTCGCTACGCGCGGCGGGCAAGTTGCCCGCAGCGGCGAGCGCGCGTGCGCGCGTGATGCGCCGCTGGATGCCGTCGGCGTCCAAGTCGCCCGCGGGCGTCTGCGCGTGCAGCAGCCCCGGCACTGTGGCGACGATGATGAAGAGGGAGAGACTGATGTTGACGAGGCGTGTGTTAAAGCGTATGAGACGACTTCCCTTCACTATGACAACTCCATAAATGTGAAAGCGAGCGTTGACGCTCGCTTGAAGGATGATCCCCGGATCAGCGGGAATATTATCGCCCGTCGCCGCGAATCAATCAACTCCGCCGAGCCGGTTTTCGCCGCGCCGGAGTTGTTGACTCGCGCTTCGGCCTGCGCGTCGCGCCGCCGTCGCGCTCTTGCCCCGGCGTCGCGGCCGGGCTGACGGCGGCCGGGGCGAGGCTCTCGGAAATCCGCACCCGGTACGCGCGCGCGTCGCGCTTGATGGCCTCTTCGTCGAGCGTCAACAGACGCCGGTCGCGCATCACGACGCGCCCCTCGATGACGACGCTTCTCACGTCGCTCGCCTTCGTCGCGTAAACCAGATGCGAGTAGACGTTGTACATGGGCGTTTGATGGAGCGCGTCCATGTCCACGACGATCAGGTCGGCGCGCTTGCCCTTCTCCAACGACCCCGTCTCGCGTTCGAGGTGCAACGCGCGCGCGCCGCGAATCGTCGCCATCTCCAACACCTCGCGCGCGGGCAGCACGCGCGGATCGTTCGTCGTCAACTTGTGCAACTTCGCCGCCGTGTCCATCTCTTCCCACATGTTCAGATCGTTGTTCGACGCCGCGCCGTCCGTCCCCAGTCCTACGGACAAATCCGCCCTGAGCATTTCGGGGACGCGCGCCACGCCCGACGCCAGCTTCATGTTCGACTGCGGGTTGTGCACCGCGCCGACGCCCAGACGCTTCAACAACTCGATCTCTTCCGTCGTCAGGTGAACCGTGTGTGCGGCGATCACGCGGTCGTACAAAAACCCTATGCGCGCCAGATAAGAGACGGGCGAAGCGCCGTGGTCGCGCGTCACGTCTTCAACTTCCTTCCGCGTCTCCGCCACGTGGATCACGATGGTCGCGCGCAAACGGTTCGAGAGATCGCGCACGGCCTTGAGATGTTCTTCCGAGACGGTGTAGGGCGCGTGCGGCGCAATCGCGGGCGTGACGAGCGCATGCCCGCGCCACTTCTCAACGAATTTCTCCGTGTACGACATCGCCTCCGCGAAGGTCTTGTTATCCGCCACAGGGAAATCTATTACCGTCTCGCCGAGCACGCCGCGCACGCCCGCCTTCGCCGTCTCGTCTGCGATGGCGTCCTCGAAGTAGTACATGTCGCAGTAGGTCGTCGTGCCGCCGCGAATCATCTCCGCGAGGCCGAGCCGCGTGCCGACGCGCACGAAGTCCTCCGTCACGTTCTTCCCCTCGGCCGGGAAGATGTACTTGGTGAGCCACTCGTTCAGGTCGAGATCGTCGGCGAGGCCACGGAACAAGACCATCGGCACGTGCGTGTGACCGTTGATGAGGCCGGGCATCACGACGCGCCCGCGCGCCTCAATCGTCTCGCGCCCCGCGAAGTCGCGTTCAACCTCGGCGCGTTTCCCCAACGCCACGATGCGCCCGCGATGCACGGCCACCGCGCCGTCCTCGATCAGAGTCCCCCGCGCGTCCATCGTCACGATTGTCCCGCCGCGCACGACGAGATCAACCTGACGCGGCGCGAAGGCCGTGACGTTCGCACTCGGCGCGACGACGAAAGCGCACAGCAGAAGACTCACCAACACCCGCCGCCGAAGAGTTCGAGATAGTTTCATCACACCATTCATTCCAGTTCCGCTTAACTTCATCATCAAAACAAACAGGCTGCCTTATTTTTCGTCGCCGATCTCGTCGAGAAAATCCGCGTCGAACGGGCGCGGCAGCAGGAAGGCCATTTGCAGCGTCTCGGTGTCGCCGCGCAGGTTGGCGAGGATGACCGGGATGTCGCCGCAAAACTCCCAGATGATCTGGCGGCACGCGCCGCACGGCGGCGTGAGACGCTCCGTGTCGGCGACGACCGCGATGCGTGTGAACTTGCGCGCGCCCTCGGAGAGCGCCTTCCAGATCGTCACGCGCTCGGCGCACATGGTCAACTCGTAAGCCGAACTCTCGATGTTGCAACCCGTGTAGATCGCCCCGTCCTCGGCTTCGAGCGCCGCGCCGACGCAGAACTTCGAGTATTGCGCCAGCGCACAGTTACGCGCGCCCGTCGCCGCCTCGATAATCGCTTCCTGAACTCCTGTTGTGCTCACACCTTGCTCCCCTCTTCTTACTCAATTGACGGCCGTGGCCTCGTCGCGCCGCCGCCGCTGTTCGTCGGCCAAACGCTCGCGAATCTTTCCGCTGAGCAGGCCGATGCTCACCATGTTGTGCCCGCCTTCGGGGATGATCACGTCGGCGCAACGCTTCGACGGCTCGACGAACTGCATGTGCATCGGGCGGACGGTGGCGAGGTATTGTTCGATGACGGAATCAACCGTGCGCCCGCGTTCGGCGATGTCGCGGCGCAGGCGACGGATGAAGCGGATGTCGTCGGGCGTGTCCACGAACACCTTGATGTCCATCTCGTCGAGCAGACGCTTCTCGTTGAAGATCAGGATGCCTTCGAGGATCGTGATCAACTTCGGCTCCATCCTGAGCGTCTCCTTGCGCCGCAGGTGGTTCTTGAAATCGTACATCGGCAGTTCGACCGCCTGCCCCGCACGGAGCGCGCGCACGTGCTCTACCATCAGGTCGTTGTCGAGCGCGTCCGGGTGGTCGAAGTTCACCTGCTGCCGGTAGTCGAGCGGCATCTGGTCGAGGTCGCGATAGTACGAGTCCTGCTGGATGAACGCCACCTCGTTCGCGCTCACCGCTTGCAGAATCTTGTTCGCCACGGTCGTCTTCCCCGACCCCGTGCCCCCGCAAATGCCGATAATCATTCCGTCGCTTCGCTCCGAGTGACAAGTGACAGGTGACGAGTGACGAGTCAAAAACACCTTTCTGACTCGTCACTCGTCACTTGCCACTTGTCACTGTAGTTTCGGTATTGTACGCCGCAGCAGTTCCGTAAAGGTGACGCGCACCTGTTCGCCGGTCTCCATGACTTCGGCGTGGTCAATCGGGCGGTCGAGGACGCCCGCCGCCATGTTCGTGATGCACGAGATGCCGAGCACTTTGAGACCCATGTGACGCGCGACGATGGCTTCGGGCACGGTGCTCATGCCCACGGCGTCTGCGCCGAGCGCGCGCAGCATGCGTATCTCGGCGGGCGTCTCGTAGCTGGGGCCGGTCAGCGCGGCGTAGATGCCGCGCTTGAGTTCGATCTCCATCGCCTGCGCCTCGCAGATGACGGCCTCTTGAAACTCGCGGTCGTATACCTCCGACATGTCGGGGAAGCGCGCGCCGAAGCGTGCGTCGTTCGCGCCGAGCAGGGGGTTCGTGCCCATCAGGTTCAGGTGGTCGCTGATCAGCATCAGCGCGCCCTGCTTGAACGAGTTGTTCAACCCGCCCGCCGCGTTCGTCAGGACGAGCGACTTGACGCCGAGCAGCCCGAACACGCGGACGGGGAACGTCACCTCGTCGAGCGCGTAGCCTTCGTAAAAGTGAAACCGCCCCTGCTGCACGATGACCGGCGTGCCCGCCACGCGGCCGACGACCAGACGACCCGCGTGCCCCTCGACGGTGGAACGCGCGAAGCCCGGAATCTCTTCGTAGGGGATCACCGTCGCGTCTTCCAGATCGTCGGCGAACGCGCCGAGGCCGCTGCCGAGCACCAACCCGACCCGCGCCTCCTCTCCGCCGACGCGCGCGCGAATCGTCCGCGCCGCGTGCTCCGCGCGTTCATACAATGTGTTCGTGCTCGAAGTTTCCATAATGGTTTGTCAGTTGTCAGTTGTCAGTCGTCAGTTGTTCAAATCAATCTTTAGCCACTCGCGCGATAGTCACACGCAACTGACAACTGACAACTGACTACGGGCGGCCTTTCACCTCTCCTTCTGGTACGGCACGCCCAGCGCGCGCGGGGCGCGTGAGAGTCCGATGAACCCGGCGAGGACGATGATCGTCAGCACGTAGGGCACGACGATGATGAACTGGACGGGGATTTCCTCGCCATACGGTTTGAAGACGCCCTGCATCTGGATCGAGATGGCCTCGGTCAAGCCGAACAGGAGACACGCGAGCATGGTCTGGACGGGTCGCCACTTGCCGAGGATGAGCGCGGCGAGCGCGATGAAGCCGCGCCCCGAAGTCATGTTGCGCGTAAAGAGCGACGACTGGCCGATGGACAGGTACGCGCCGCCGATGGCCGCGAGCGCGCCCGACAAAAGCACTCCCGAATAGCGTATGCGGTTGACGTTGACGCCCGCCGCGTCGGCCGCCTCAGGGTTTTCGCCGACGGCGCGCAGCCGCAGTCCGAACGGCGTCCGGTAGAGCACGTACCACGTCACGAACACGAGCAGCAGCGCAAGCACGACCGGCGTCCACGGGATCAGATTGTCCTTCGGAATCTGCGGCGTCGAACCCGAAGAGAGAAACAGCGCGCCGCTCAGCATCGCGGGCACGCCCGTCATCAGGATGTTGATGGCCGTGCCGCTCACGACCTGATCGGCGTTGAAGCGGATGCACGCGACGGCGTGAATGGCGGCGACGGCGACGCCCGCGCCGATGCCCGCGACGAGGCCGACCCAAGGGCTGCCCGCGTAGTGCGTTACCGCCGCGGCCGTGAACGCCCCCGCCAGCATCAAGCCTTCGAGCGCGATGTTGATGACGCCCGCCCGCTCCGAGTACAGCCCGCCGAGCGCGGCGAGCAACAGCGGCGTCGCCGTCCGGATAGTCGAGAAGATGAGCGCGATGGTGAAAATTTCACTCATGGATTTGTCAGTTGTCCGTGGTCAGTTGCCCGTCGTTCTCTAGCCCGCCGTCAGTCGTTCGCTTCAATCCTTCGCGACTCGGATTGCCGCCACCGGCGACGGGCAACTGACCACGGACAACTAACGGCTTTCAAACTTTCGACCGTTTCAACAAACCGAATTTGCCGAACGAGCCGCGGAACAGTGCCTCGCAGGCGACGAAGAGGATGACGATGGCTTGCAGCACCTCGACCAAATCCTTGGAGACCTTGCCGGAGAAGGCGTCCACGAAGATGCCGCCGCGAATCAACATACCGAACAGGAGCGCGGAGAGCAGCACGCCGAGCGGGTGATTGCGGCCGAGCAGCGCGACGGCGATGCCGGTGAAGCCGTAGCCCGCCGAGAAGCCGTCGTAGTAGCGGTAGCGATAGCCGAGCACTTCGTTGATCCCGACCATCCCGGCGAGTCCGCCGGAGACGGCCATCGCCAGCACGATCTGTTTGCCGGTCGAGATGCCGCCGTATTCTGCGGCCGTCGGGTTCGCGCCCGTCGCGCGGATGGCGTAGCCCCACTTCGTCCGCCACAGGAAAATGTAGACGAGCACGCAGGCCAAGAGCGCGAACAGGAACGCGAGGTTCAGAGGGATGCGCGTCGGGAGGCCGGGGACGAAACTACCGAGTCGCGGCAGGTGTACGCCCGCGCCGATGGGCACGGTCTGGAGGATCGGGTCGCCCGCCTGTTTGAAGTGGTACTGCGTGAAGTAGCTGACGAGCGCGATGGCAATGAAGTTCAACATGATCGTGTTGATGACTTCGTGCGAGCCGAAGCGCGCCTTGAGGATGCCGGGAATCGCGCCCCACGCCGCGCCCACGAAGATCGCCGTCAGGATCGCGAGCGGGACGAGGACGACCCCCGGCAGCGTCATCCACGAATAGTTGACGGGCGTGCCGAACACGTCCACCACCGTCCCGCCGAACTTGATGCCGACCCACGCGGTCGCAAAGGCCGCGACGTAGAGTTGACCCTCCGCGCCGATGTTGAGCAGCCCGCAGCGGAAGGCGACGGCGACGGCCAGCCCCGTGAAGATCAGGGGCGTCGCGTAAAAGAGCGTGTAGCCGATGCCGTCCGGCCAGGAGAACGCGCTGCCGATCAGGAGGCGATAAGTCTCGAACGGGTTGTCGCCGATCAGCCAGACGAAGATGCCGCCGAGCACGAAGGCCGCGAGCACGGCGACGAGCGGGAAGAAGAGTTCGCGTAGAAGTTTCATTTTGCCTTTACCGACACTTTAACATCCGCCGGGTTGTTTTCGACACCAGACCACGCGCCCGACTGGATGAAGCTCGCCCAGTAATACGGGTGGCTGTAGTTGCCCGCCCCCGCCTTCACGACGGGCGCGCCGGAGAGGCCGCGTTGCCCGCCGCCCCTACGTGCGGCTGCGCCCGCCGCCTCGTTCGACATCTCAAGCTGCACTTGGCGCAAGGCCTCCGTGCGTCCCTCGCCACGTTGCAATCGCGTGTAGTAAGCCTTCATCAAGTCGCGCGTCGCTGCGTCAGACACCTGCCACAGACTCATTACCTGACTCTCGCTACCTGCGAGAACGAGCGCGCGGCGCAACCCGTATACGCCGTCGCCGTTCTTCACGTCGCCTAGTCCCGTCTCACACGCTGAGAGCACGACGAGTTTCGTGCCCCACAAATCGAGCGCGGCGGCTTCGGCGGCCGTCAGCACGCCGTCCTCGCCCGTTCCACTTTGGCGTTGGTTGACGCCCGCCAAGATCAGCCCGGAGCGCAACAGCAGATTCTTGCCGCGTGCGGCGGCGTCGCCCGTCGCGCCTCCGAGTTCGAGGCCGCGCGACTGCGCCGCGCCCGGTTGATCCGTCAGGAAGAAACCGTGTGTGGCGACGTGCAGGAGGCGCGGGCTGTGAGCCTGTTTCAACGCCGACTCCGTGGCCGCGGCGGCCGACAGCACCCGCGCACCGGGCATCAGCGCGCTCAGGCTCTTCGCTTCCTCCGCCGTGCCGGGTAGCGGAGCGTAACGCACCTTGCTGAAATCAATGGCGTCGAAATCAACGTCGCGTTGCGCGGCCGCGGCGAGCGTGTCAGTCTTCCTGTCGCCGACGCCGCCGTCGTAGAGCGGGTTGGCAAGCACGAGTGGGGGCTGGCGGCTCTCGCCCGTCGTCTGCAAGCGCAGCAGGTCGCGCCCGCTCGTCAGGTAAGTCATCGTGTAATCTTCGACGAGATACTTGCCGCGCTCGTCCACCAGCGCGGCGAATGGGATCAAGTTCAGCACGCCGTCGGGCGAGAGAAAAATGCGCCGCGTCGCGCCGAGCAGAGCACGCACTGGACGCATCACCTGTTCGTCAACGGCGCGTGCCGCTGACTTCACTAACGCCACGTCGCCCGCCGCCGCCCGTCGCCCGTCGCGCAACGCGACGCGCAGTTTCTCGACGTTCGACTCAATCGCCGCCGCCTCGCCCAAGTCCACGAACTGCGGCTCGCCCTCACGCCGCGCGACGTAAGCCACGTAGCGCGCCGCGCCGAACCTCGCGGCGTTGTTCTTCGCGCGCGCGTCGAAGGGCTGGTACGAGAAGATTTCAATCAAGGCGGCGTCGGCGGGCAACGCCGCTTGCACGTTCGACAGCGTGACGGGTCGCGCCTGCGCGCGAAACTCCGCGCTGCGACGGCTGATGTCCGTTTCCAGCCGCTCGATCTCTTCGCCGAGGGCGGCGAGTTGCGCTTGCCGCGCGGCGGGCGCGAGGTTGTTGCTCGCGCCGCCGAGTTGCACGTTGGCGAGTTGCGCGCGGGCGGCTGCGAGTTGATCGAGCAGCCTTTGATCTTCCGGCGAGGCGCGACGACGCAGGGCTGCGATCTGGTCGGTCATCGCGTCGAGCGCGCGCCCTTTGCGCCGCAGGATGGTCGTCAGCGCGAGCCGCGTGGCCGCGTCGCTTTTCGGCGCGTCCGTCACGTTGAGCGAGACGATGGAATCCGTCTCGCCGACGATGGTGTCGAGGTAAAGCTGTTTCTGCCTTTCCGAACTGGTGACCAAGATCAGTGCGACGTTGTGCTCGCTGATCTCGGCGGCGCGCGTCAGCCCTGCGACCGCGCGTTCGTAGTCACCTGTGGCCTCGTACAGCAAGGCCAGATTGTTGAGCGATTGCGCGACCTCCGGGTGTCCCGTGCCCAACGCTTTCTCCCTGACGGCGAGCGCGCGCAGGTACAACGGCGCGGCGCGCGTGTAATCGCCCGTGGCTTCGTAGAGCACTCCCAGATTATTTAGCGACGTGGCGACATCCGGGTGCTCTGCGCCCAACACTTTCTCTCTAATGGCGAGCGCGCGGCGATAGAGCGGCGCGGCGCGCGCGTAGTCGCCAATCGTCTTGTAGAGCGCGCCCAGATTGTTCAACGACTGCGCCACGTCTCGATGCTCCGCGCCGAGCGTCTTCTCTCTGATCGCGAGCGCGCGACGGTCGAGCGGTTCGGCGCGCGCGTAATCGCCCATCGTCTTATAGAGCAAGGCCAGATTGTTCAAAGCCGTGGCGACATCCGGGTGCTCCGTGCCGAGCGTCTTCTCATAGGCGGCGAGCGACCGCAGGTGCAGCGGCTCGGAGCGCGCGTAGTCGCCTTTGAGACGATACAGTTCCGCCAGATTGCCGAGCGACTGCGCCACGTCCGGGTGCTCCGCGCCCAGGGCTTTCTCCCTGATCGCCAGCGCACGCTGTAAGAGCGGTTCGACGCACGGGTAGTCGCCGATGGCCTCGTACAGCAAGGCCAGATTGTTCAAAGCGAGCGCCACGTCGGGGTGTTCCGCGCCGAGCGTTTTCTCGTAGATCGCCAACGCGCGTTGAAACAGCGGAGCGGCGCGCGCGTAGTCGCCTTCGGCCTCGTACAAGACCGCGAGGTTGTTCAGCGACAGAGCCACGTCCGGGTGCTCCGCGCTCAACGTTTTCTCTCTGACGGCGAGCGCGCGCAGGTACAACGGAGCGGCGCGCGCGTAGTCGCCCGTGGTCTTGTACAACGCCGCGAGGTTGTTGAGCGACAGCGCGACGTCGGGGTGCTCCGCCCCCAACGCTTTCTCCTTGATGGCGAGCGCGCGCAGGTAGAGCGGTTCGGCGCGCGCGTAGTCGCCCATGTTGTCGTATAGCCCCGCCAAGTTGTTCAGAGACAGCGCCACGTCGGGGTGCTCCGCGCCGAAGGCCTTCTCATAGATCGCCAGCGCGCGTTTGTAGAGCGGCTCGGCGCGCGCGTAGTCGCCTTTGGTGCTGTACAGCAAGGCCAGATTGTTGAGCGACAATGCGACCGCGGGATGGGCTGCGTCCAAAGCCTTCTCCCTGATCTCAAGCACGCGTTCGGCCAGCAGGATGGCCTCGTCGTAGTGCCCCGCCCCGTAGAGTTGGACGAGTTGAGCGTTGAGCCGTTCGGCGTCCGCCAACGCTTCCGACTGCGCATAGACGACGACGGCGGGAGCGGCCGCCCACCATGCGCCGCACAGCGCGAGCAGGAGCACTAGCGGCAGCCGTGGCGACTGCCTCATGCCTCTCTGCACGCTTCGTCCGTGTCGCATGTCGTATCTTCGCTCATCTTTGAAAGCCGCTTGCGCCGCGGGAGCACGCGCGCCGAAGGTTTCGGCGGCCGCTCAATGCTCGCCGCCGGTCATCAACAGGCCGATCTCTTCCGTCGTCGCCACTTTCGGATCAACTTCGCCGACGACGCGCCCGCCGCGCATGATGAGGAGGCGGTCGGCCAACGCCGTCACCTCTTCGAGTTCGGCCGAGACGAGCAGGACGGCGCAGCCCGCGTCGCGCAGGTCAACGAGTTTGCGGTGGATGAACTCGATTGCGCCGATGTCCACGCCGCGCGTCGGCTGCGAGACGAGCAGGAGTTTCGGTTCGAGTTTGAACTCGCGCCCGATGATGAGCTTCTGCTGGTTGCCGCCGGAGAGGGCGCGCGCGGGCAGATCCGGATCGGCCGGGCGCACGTCGAAGTCGTTGATGATTTGCACGGCGCGCTTGCGGATGCCGCGGTCGTCTAAGAAGACGTTGCCCGGCCCCGTGACGGCGGGACGGCGGTAGTGGTCGCCGAGGATGGAATTCTCCGCGAGGTCGAAGTCGAGCAGGAGTCCGCGCCGGTGACGGTCTTCAGGGATGTGCGCGATGCCGCGCTTGCGGCGGGCGCGCGCGTCGAGCCGCGTGATGTCGTGCCCGTCAAACTTTATCTCGCCCGCCGCCGTGTGTCCCGTCGCGCCGAGTCCGGCGAGCGTCTCGATGAGTTCCGTCTGGCCGTTGCCTTCGACGCCCGCGATGCCGACGATCTCGCCCGCGCGCACCTCGAACGAAACGCCGTCGAGCCGTCGCTTGCCGTCGCGCCCCGTCACCGACAGATCGCGCACGCCGAGCACCACCGCGCCGCCTTCCTGCGCGTCCTCTTTTTCGACCCGCAGCAGCACGTCGCGCCCGACCATCAGACGCGCCAGCTCAGCCGCGTCCGTCTCGCGCGTCTTGACGCGGCCGACGACGCGCCCATCGCGCATCACCGTCACGTCGTCCGAGATGGCGAGCACCTCCGACAGCTTGTGCGTGATGATGACGACCGTCTTCCCTTGCTCGCGCATGCGCCTGAGGATGGCGAAGAACTCTTCGACCTCCTGCGGCGTCAGCACCGCCGTCGGCTCGTCCAGAATCAACAGGCGCGCGCGGCGGTAGAGCGCCTTCAACAACTCCACGCGCTGTTGCTGACCGACCGATAAACTCTCCACGGTTGCGCGCGGATCAACCGCCAGCTTGAACTCGTCGGAGAGCGCTCGAATCTCCTCGGCGGCCTTGCCCAGATCGAGCGAGGCGACGCCGCCCGTCTCCGCGCCGAGCACGATGTTTTCGGCCACGGTCATCGGCTCGACGAGCATGAAGTGTTGATGCACCATGCCGACACCGAGCGCGATGGCGTCGTGCGGCGTCGTGATGCGGCGCACTTCGCCGTCAACGAGGATGTCGCCGCCGTCGGCCGTGTAGAAGCCGTAGGCGATACGCATCGCGGTAGACTTGCCCGCGCCGTTCTCGCCGACGATGGCGTGAATCGTCCCCGGCTCGACCTTGATGCTCACGCCGTCGTTCGCCAGCACGTTGGCGAAGCGTTTGGTGATGTTTCTTAATTCGATCATGTGCGCGCGTTCAACTGTCGGCGTCCCGACCCTCGTGTGTTCCGCTAAATTTTATTCAGCAACTTCCTGACTAGCGGCGTCGAGATGCCGACGACAAAGAGAACTACATGAAACCAGAAGAGAACTTTCTCGACCATGCGCGTGGGGTTGGAACTATCGGCATACAAGCTCCACGCAATCAGAGCCAGGAACGCATACGACCCGACTAAAAGTTTTAGCTTGTCCCGGCGCGAGAATATTTGCTCGTGGCCGCTCGTGAGTATCGTTCCGAGCGGCGGGGGAGATTGAAACTCGTCAGTCGCCGCCGACTCCCTAACCGTCGCGCCTTCGCCTCTCGTCCGCCCCGCGGGCGAAGTCAACTTAGACTGATCGGCCGCCGCCAACTCGAATGACACCTGCCGCCGCATCAACTCTTGCGCCGCCAGATCGAGCGCCGCCTGCCGGTATTCAACGCGACGTGCCGTGACGATTTCGAGCAGTTGCTCGTCACGTAAACTCGCCATGCGCTCTTGCAGGTCGGAGTCTCGAATCAGCATCGTGCCCTCGCCTTTTGCTGTCTGCGCTGGTCATCTCGACGCGTCGCCTGAGAGTCTTGCCGGGGTCAGAATTCACCGCAGAGGCGCAGGGACGGCGTGCGGAGTTTCGCAGGGGATTGAACAATCGGCCCTCTGCGACGCCTCGCCGCCAGCCCGTGCGCCTCTGCGGTCAGTTCTGACATGGTTTACGATTCCAGTCGCGCTTCCATCGTGATCTCTGCGTTCAGCACGCGCGAGACGGGGCATCCGGCCTTTGCGTTGCCCGTCGCCGTATCGAACTGTTCCTGCGTCGCGCCGGGCACGAGCGCCCACACGTCGAGATGAACTTCGGTGATGGTGAAGCCCGCGTCGGTCTTTTCCAGTTTGACGCTGGCGGTCGTCTTGATGCTCTCGGCGGTCAGCCCGGCGTTGCCGAGTTGGCCGGAGAGCGCCATCGAAAAACAACCGGCGTGCGCCGCCGCGATCAGCTCTTCGGGGTTCGTGCCCTTGCCGTCCTCGAAGCGCGTGGAGAATGAATACTGCGTCTGTTCGAGGACGCCGCTGTCGGTCGAGATCGTGCCCTTGCCGTCTTTGAGTCCCCCGCGCCATTCGGCGTTTGCGTTACGTTTCATCGAGTTGCTTCCTTTGCTTGAATTGATAATTGCTACTTTGACGATTACTACTCTGACAACTACTGCGGAAACTTATTTCGCCATCGCGTCCGTCACCTGAATCTCGCCGCGGATGATCTTCTGCCGCGCGGCTTCGACCTCCTGCAAGACCGCCGGGTCAATGAGCGACTGGTTGAACGAGTCGAGCGAGAAGGCCACGCCGTCCTTGTCGAGTCCGAAGACGTGGATGCCGCCCTGAAAGCGTTTGTTCTTCACGTCGTTCACGATGTCGTAGACGGCGTTGTCCACGCGCTTGACCATGCTCGTCAGGACGAAGCCGGGCTTCACCATGTTCTGGTTCGAGTCCACACCGATGACGTAATGCGTGGCGCGGCCGTCCGCCCCTTTGCCCGCCTGTTCCACGGCGTCGAACGCGCCGAGGCCGCTGTTGCCCGCCGCCGTGAAGATCACGTCCGCGCCTTTGCCGATCTGCGAGAGCGCGAGTTCCTTGCCCTTGCCGGGGTTGTTCCACGCGCCGTCGGTCACGCCGACGAAGTTGCGGTAGACCTCGACGTTCGGGTTGACGGCCTTCGCGCCTTCCTCGTAGCCGGTGGCGAAACGGTGGATGAGCGGGATGTCCATGCCGCCGACGAAGCCGAGCTTGCCGGTCTTCGTCGTGCGCGCCGCGATCATGCCGACGAGGTACGACCCCTGATGCTCTTTGAAGACGAGCGAGGCGACGTTCGGCAGTTGGCTCACGCCGTCCACGATGGCGAAGTTGATGTTCGGATAATCTTTCGCCACGATCTCCATGATCGGGGCTTGCGCGAAGCCGATGCCGATGACGAGATCGTAGCCGCGTTCGGCAAACGCGCGAATCGCCGGTTCGATTGAAGTGGGGTTGCCCGGTTCAACGTCGCGCAGGACGATGCCGAGTTCGCGCTCGGCGCGCTTGACGCCCTCGAAGGCCGCCGCGTTGAACGAGCGGTCGTCTTTCCCGCCGATGTCGAAGACGATGCCGACGCGCACGCGCGAAGGATCGTCCGCCGGGTTGTTCCCGCCCGTGCAGGAGACTGACGAGCAAGCGAGCACGGCGAGGCACAGCAGCAACAGCAGGAGCAGCGATCTTTGTCGGGTGAACTTCATGCGATGATTACTTCCTTGATGAGTTTCACGGGCGCGACGGGCGCTTCGTCGCCGACGGTGTAGGCCGCGCGGATGCGCTCGCCCGCCTGTCGGCCTTGCGCGTCGTCGCGGCAGTAGAGCGTGCCGAGCGCGTCGCCCGCGCGCAGTTCGTCGCCGAGTTTCGCGTCGGCGACGAAGCCGATCTGAAAATCAATCTCGTCTTCGAGGCGCGTGCGGCCGCCGCCAATGCCTGAGACGGCGTAGCCGATCTCGGCGGCCTCAACTTGTGTCACGAATCCGGCGCGGGGGGATTCTACCTTAACCGCGCGCAGGGTCGAAGTCTGAAGCAAACGCGCCGGGTCGTCGCACACGCGCGGGTCGCCGCCCTGCGCCTCCACGTTACGCCGGAAACATTCCAACGCCGCGCCCGAACCGAGTGCGCCGCGCACGCGCTCAAGCGCCGCCGCAAGCGTCGGCTCAACGCCCGCCAGCGCGACCATCCGCGCCGTCAACTCGACGGAGAGATCAAGCACCGGCGCTGCGCCCGCGTGCGACTCACCGCGTAAGATCTCGACGCACTCGTGGACTTCGAGCGCGTGGCCGACGGCGCGACCCAGCGGTTGATTCATGTCCGTGAGCAGGGCTTCGGTGCGGACGCCGCAGGAGTTGCCGATGGCGACCAGGGCGTGCGCCAGTTCGCGCGCGCGCGACTCTTCGCGCATGAACGCGCCCGTGCCGGTCTTCACGTCGAGCGCGAGCGCGTTCAAGCCCGCCGCCAGTTTCTTCGACATGATCGAGGCGACGATGAGCGGGATCGTCTCGATGGTCGCCGTCGCGTCGCGCAACGCGTAGAGCTTGCGGTCGGCGGGCGCGATCTCGGCCGTCTGCCCCATCATCGCGAAGCCGCAGAGCTTGAGCACTCGGCGAAACTCCGCGAGCGTGAGCTTCACGCGGTAGCCTTCGATGGATTCGAGTTTGTCGAGCGTACCGCCCGTGTGGCCGAGGCCGCGCCCGGAGATCATCGGGACGGCGACGCCGCACGAGGCCGCGAGCGGCGCGATGACGAGCGAGGTTTTATCGCCGACGCCGCCGGTCGAATGCTTGTCGGCTTTGGGCAGCGGGATGTCTGAGAAGTCGAGCACGTCGCCCGAATGCAACATCGCCCCGGTCAGCGTGCGCTGCTCCGTCTCGTCCATGCCGCGGCAGTAGATCGCCATCAGGAGCGCGGCCGCTTGATAGTCCGTAAACTCGCCGCTCGTCACGCCCTGCACGAAAAATTCGATCTCTTCGGCGGAGAGCGCGTCCCCTTCACGTTTTCGCCGTATCACGTCCTGCGGTCGCATAAAGAAACAGGTCTTGCCCCACGCCTGAACTTGAGTTGTCGGATTGAAGATTTGAAATTCGAGAAGACGAAGCGAATACTAACACCCGCCGCCGCACATCCGAAATTGACTCTCACGCGCGACCGAGCAGGACGACCGCCTGCGCGACGACGGCGCGCCCCTCGCCCACTGCGTCCAAGCCCTCGCCCGTCTTCGCCTTCACGCTCACGCAGTTCGCTTCGACCGACAGCACATGCGCCAGACGCTCGCGCATCTCCTGTATGTGCGGGCGCAGGCGCGGGCGTTCGAGCGAGACGTTGGCGTCAACGTTGATCACGCGGTAACCGCTCTGGCTCGCCAGCCAGACGACGCGCGCCAGCAGTTGCAAACTGTCGGCGTCTTTCCAGCGCGGGTCGCGGTCTGGGAAATGCACGCCGATGTCGCCCTCGCAGAGAGCGCCGAGGATCGCGTCGGTGATGGCGTGCGCCAGCGCGTCGGCGTCCGAGTGACCTTCCGCGCCGCGCTCCGACTCGATCTCCACGCCGCCGAGGATGAGCGGCCGCCCTTCCGCCAGACGATGCGTGTCGTGTCCGATGCCGATGCGAAACATAAGGGCGTCCGTGGTCGGTAGTCCGTAGTCAGTTGTTCTTCGCCTGTCGTCAGCCGTCCGCCTGAGCTTTAGCAACTCGTCGCCGCCACGAACAACGGACAACTGACCAGGGACAACTAACGGTTTTCTCCGAGTAATATTTCCGCGAGCGCGAAGTCTTCGGGGCGCGTGAGTTTGATGTTGCGCGCGTCGCCCTCGACGACGGCGATCTGCGCGCCGAGCATTTCGACGAGCGCGGCGTCGTCCGTCGCCTCGACGCCCGCGGCGTGTGCGTGTTCGTAAGCGCGCCGGAGCAGTTCGTAACGAAAGCACTGCGGCGTCAGCGCGCGGCGCAAACTCTCGCGCGGGAGCGTGCGGGCGACGCGTCCCCCCTCGCACACTTTGATCGTGTCCACCACGGGCGCGCACAGGACGGCCGCGCCCGACTCCGCGGCGGCGCGCACCGTCCGCGCAATCTCCTCCGGCGTCACGAAGGGGCGCACGCCGTCATGCACGGCGACGATCTCGATCTCACCGTCCGGCACAGACTCAAGGCCGCGCCACACCGACCCGGTGCGCGTCGCGCCGCCCTCGACCACGCGCGTCACTTTTTTCAATTCGCCGCGCGCGGCCGCGACGTGAGCCGACGCCTCTTCGGCGGGCGCGACCAAAACGATCTCGTCTATAGCCGCGCACGCCTCAAACCGCCTCAGCGTGTGAATGATGAGCGGCACGCCCGCCAGCGCGCGAAACTGCTTCGGCTCTCCGCCCCCGGCGCGCGTGCCCCTCCCGGCGGCGACGATGATGGCGACGTTCATAAGGCAGTGACGAGTGACGAGTGACAAGTGACGAGATTAAACCCTGTCTTTAACTTGTCACTCGTCACTTGTCACTCGTCACTGTTCTTCAGTGTTCTTCCGGCTCGATGCTGCGGGCGGCGACGGTCTGGGGGCGCGGCTGATCGCTGCGGTAGGGGCGGCGCGAGGCGTTGCCGCCGCCACCGCCGTTGATGCCGCGCGTGTCGGTGCTGTGGATGCTCGCGCCGTTCTCGTGCGACTCTTCGGAGAGACGGCCGAAGATCATCTTCCCGGCGGTCGTCTGCAAGACGCTCGTCACGGAGATGTCTGCGTTCTTCCCGATCATCTTGCGCGCGTTGTCCACGACGACCATCGTGCCGTCGTCGAGATAGGCGACGCCCTGATTGTATTCTTTGCCTTCTTTGAGGATGAAGACGCGCATCAGTTCGCCGGGCAGGACGACGGGCTTGAGTGCGTTGGCGAGTTCGTTGATGTTGAGGATGGAGACGCCGTGCAGTTGCGCCACCTTGTTCAGGTTGAAGTCGTTGGTGACGACCACGGCGTCGAGTTGTTTGCTGAGTTCGAGCAGTTTGAGATCAACTTCGCGCACGGCCGGAAAATCCGTGTCCACGACCTGTATGTCGAGCGTGTTGTTGGTCTGGAGGCGGTTGAGCATGTCGAGGCCGCGCCGCCCGCGCTGTCGCTTATTGGAATCGGGCGAGTCGGCCACTTGCTGCAACTCGCGCAGGTTGAACTGCGGGATGACGATAGTGCCGCTCAAGAAACCGGCCTCGGCGATGTCGGCGATGCGCCCGTCAATGATGACCGAGGTGTCGAGGATTTTGAAATCGCGCCGCGCCGACTTGTCGCTGAAGATGCCGCCGAGCGCGGACAGGTCGAGGTAATCGCCTTTGGCCGCGCCGACGACGAGGCCGATGTAGGCCATCAGGAAGGTCAGCGCGAGCGTCAGAAAAGTTTTCGTCCCCGGCGCGACGGCGTCCGAGTGTTGGGTGCTGATGAGCGAGCCGATCAGGTACGCGCCGACGATCCCTAGAATCGAGCCGACCGCCGCGCCGATTAAAGTCTTCAGAGAGGCACGCTGGATGCGCCGCTCGAACATGATGATGGCAAACGCGATGAGGGCGGCGACGCCCGCCGACAGCAGCGGCTTATTCTGGATCGGATGCAGCACGTATCCGGCCGCCACCAGGAGCGCCGTGAAGACCAGACGAATGAGGATCAAATCCGTTTTCATAACGGCCAGAATATTAACACGCCCTTAACAGCCGCGCCATGAAAAGGTTTTCAGGAATGTGGATTTCAGGTTGCGGAATGCGAATTGAGAAAGCAATAGCCCGGTTGGTCGCTCCTTGCTTTCTAATCCGCATTCCGTATTCCGCATTCCGCAATCAGAAGAGTTCGCGCAACGCTTCTTCCACCGTGCGCACGCCGACGGCGCGCAGGTTGAGCAGGCGTTGCAAGCCTTCGGCGTTCGAGGCGGGCATGATCAGTTTTTTGAAACCGAGCGTCTGCGCCTCGCGCGCGCGCGCCTGCGCCTGCATCGCCCCACGCACCTCGCCCGTCAGACCGACCTCGCCGAACACGGCGGTCTGACCGTTGAGCGGCGCGTCACTGAAACTCGACGCGATGGCGGCGACGACGCCGAGGTCTGCGGCCGGTTCGTCAATATCTAATCCGCCCGCGACGTTGATGAACACGTCTTTCTCCCTCAAGTTGTAACCCTTGACACGCTTTTCCAGCACTGCGATCAGCAGCGCGAGGCGGCCCTCCGCATAGCCCTGTGCTTTGCGCAGCGGGTAATTGTACTGGGCGCTGGAGACCAGCGCTTGCACTTCGACGAGCATCGGGCGTGTGCCTTCCATACTCACCATCACCACCGACCCGGCGGCGTTTTCGGGTCGCTCCTGCAAAAAAATCTCCGACGGGTTGGCGACGGGCTTCAAGCCTGTGCCCGTCATCTCGAAGACGCCGAGTTCGTTGGCCGCGCCGAAGCGGTTCTTCGTCGCGCGCACGATGCGGTGGTTGTGGTGCCGGTCGCCCTCGAAGTAGAGCACCGTGTCAACGATGTGTTCGAGTGCCTTCGGCCCCGCGATTGAACCGTCCTTCGTGACGTGGCCGATGAGGAAGACGGGCACGCCGCGGCTCTTGGCGAACGTCAGGAAACGCCCCGCCACCTCGCGCACCTGCGAAACCGAACCGGGCGCGCTCTCGATCTGCGACGAGAAGACGGTCTGAATCGAATCCACGATGACCGCGCCCGGCTCTTCGCGTTCGATCTCGGCGAAGATGCTTTCGAGGTTCGTCTCCGGCAGCAGGTACAAGTTCCGCGCCTCGACGCCGAGCCGCTCGCCGCGCATCTTGATCTGCCGCTCCGACTCCTCGCCCGACACGTAGAGCACGCGCCTGCCGCTCGCGCTCAACTTGTCGGCCACTTCGAGCAGCAGCGTTGATTTGCCGATGCCCGGATCGCCGCCGATCAAGACGAGGCTGCCCGGCACGATGCCGCCGCCGAGCACGCGGTCAAACTCCGTGATGCCCGTCGAGACGCGCACGTCGTCCTGCGATTCGATGTCGGCGAAGGCGACGGGCTGCGCCTCGCGCCCTTGTAAACTGCCGCGCGCCGCCGCGCCTTTCGGGACGGCGCGCGCGCGCTCCTCGACGAACGTGTTCCACTCGCCGCACGCCGGGCACTTGCCGAGCGACTTCGGCGACTGCTTGCCGCAACTCTGACAGACGTAAATTGTCCCAACCCCTTTTGCCACTTCCTGCGTTCCTTCCCCGTTTAAGACTTGATGATGAAGAGATGGCTGGGCGAGATGCGCAATTCGCGAAACTTCGATGTGCGGTGCGCGCCCACGCCCCGCTGCGGGTGTGTGATGTCGGCCGCGCCGAGTTCGTCAATCAATTCTTTGACGAAGCCGACCATGCCGTAGTCGTGGCTGTGATACTGCGCGCCGACGACGAGCGCCTTCACGCGCGACAGCAACCAACCGGCCAACGGGAGACGGCCGACGAACGTGTGCTGCTGCACGCGCGAGATGATGCGTGTTAGACGATAGAGCGCGGGGTTCAATTCCTTCCGGCCGCGGCGGCGAGTCACTCCGTCGAGCCAACTGTCCCAGTAGCCCGTACCCCAGTCTTCGATGACGTACACGCCGCCGGGTTTCAAATGACGTTCAAACAGATGCCAGAAACTCGCGCGGGCGAGGACGCCGATGTGCGCGCAGTCGTCAATGATGATGTCGAAGCCGTCCGGGGCATTCTCGCGCGCGATGCGGTCGAGCAGTTCGGTGTCCTGCTGCATGCCCTGATAGGTGCGGATTCTTCCGGTGGGGTCTTCGAGTCGGACGGCCTCGACGTCCAGCCCGACAACGAGGCCGCGCTCGAAGTAATCGCGCCAGAGATAGAGCGAGCCTCCCTCTTTGATGCCGAGTTCGAAGAGGCGCACCGCGTCGTCACGCAGGCCGTCGAAATAGTTTTCGTAGTTGCGCAGGTACGACGTGTGGACGGCCTTGTCCGTGTCGTACTTCCCGGCGATGTGCGCAAGGTCGAGCATCGTTTTCGTCTCGCGGCGAAACTGACGGGGCGACTAATCGCCGAGCAGCGTCTTGAGGTTCTCCAACGGGCGGCCGATGACGGCGCGCGCGCCGCGTTCGGCGATGGGGCGTTGCATGAGTTCGGGGTGCGCGACGAGCAGGGCGATGCTCTCGTCGTCCGTCAGTTCGCGCCGTTCGGGATTCAACTCGCGGTAGAGCGGCTCTTTCGTGCGGATGATATCGCGCGGTGCGATGTTCAACTTGGCGACGAGTTCGCGCAGCTTCTTTTCGCCGGGCGGCGCGTTGATGTAATTCACCTTCTCGAACGGGATGCCGCTCTCACGGAGCAGGCGGTCGGCCTCGCGGCACGTGCTTCAAGTCGGCTTCTCGTAAATGGTGATCCGGTCGTCGCTCATGTCGTCTCTCCCCGCGCGCGAAACGTGAAGGCGTCGCGCGCTGTCTTCAGCAGGCGTCAGTGGTCTTCGGCCTTCTCCTCGATTTCGAGGATGTCGCCTTCGGTGAAGAGGTAGGTGCGCATGTGCTTGTCGAAGACGGGACTCATGCGGCGCAGGTATTCGAGCGCCATCATGGCGTGCTCGATCTCTTCGTCGCGGTTGTGTTCGAGGATGCGGCGCAGTTGGTCGTCGGTCGTCACTTCGGCGCGCTGGTTGTACCAGTCAACCGCCTCCAACTCCTCCTGCACGGATTTGACGGCGCGCGAAAAATTCAACGTCCGCTCGCTCATCTTTTCGTAACTCTCATGCCACTCTGCGCTCGTTGCCACTCCGGTTTTTCCTCCTGAAAGTGCGGGACTGAAAACTTCGCCACATCCTACCCCAGTCTTTGAAGCAAAGTCTAAAGCCGGGAACTGCGCCGGGAACAAGACGCGCGCGGGCGGGGTCTAACCTTACCGAGTCCGCTCCTCGACCCGTCGGCACCGACACAGAGAGAGGACGAAAAGTTATGTTCACACACTTGATCGAATCCGGCTCACACAAAAAAGATATGGCGCGCCGCGGGCGTTTCTTTCTCGGCACGCTCGGCCTCTACGGCCTGCTCCTGGCGTGCGTGGGCGTGGCGAGCGTCTACGCCTACGACTCGCACCTCGGCAAACAGAATCTCGAACTCTACGCGGTCTTGCTCCCGCTCCCGCCCGCAGAGGCGCGCGCGCCCGAACGGCCGCAGCCCGCGGGCGGCGCGCGTCGCGCCAACGAGATGATCCAACGCGCCGCCGCCATCGCGCCGCTGCTCGACAACACGCGGCCGCCCGACACCATCTCAACCGAGCGCAACCGCGTGGCCGAGATACCGCGCAACGCGCCTTACGTCGTCACCGGCCGCGACGTAACGCCGCTGTCCGGCGGCGGCGGTTTGAACGCGCCGACGGGAGTACCTTATGGCAACAACACGAATCGTAACGCGGTCGTCGTGCCGGTCTCGCCTGCGGATGATCCGCTGCCGCCTGCGGCTCCGACGCCGACGCCCGCGCCCTTAAAACCGCGCGAACAGATCAGGGTGTCGAGCAGCGTCATCAGCAGCAAGATCATCACCAAGCCCGCGCCCCCTTACCCGATGATCGCCAAGCAGGCGCGCGTGCAAGGGCCGGTCACGGTCGAGATACTGGTTGACGAGCAAGGGCGCGTCGTGTCGGCGCAGGCGACGAGCGGCCACGCGCTCCTGCGTATGGCGGCGCAGCAGGCCGCCTATCAGGCGCGCTTTACGCCGACCTCGATCTCCGGCCAGCCCGTCAAAGTGTCCGGCGTGATCACCTACAACTTCATGCTTCAATAAACTACACAGAAAGGAGACTTCGGAGAGCACACAGCACAACTCAGGAAGGTAAAAAACAAAAGGGGAAAGGGGGAAAGGGAAAGGGCGGAAACGACGTTACGCGCTCCGGCGAAGATGTTCTCCCGCTCTGACCTTTCCCCTTTACCCCTTCCTCTTTCCCCTGTTTATCTCTTTACCCCTTCCCCTCTCCCCTTTAAACCTTCTCGGCACGCGCGCGCTGATGCCGCAGGTAATCTCGTAAGAGATCGTGCCCGCGATTCGGGCGAGGTCTTCGGCGGGCACTGAGAGTTCACCGTCCGCGCCGACGAGCGTCACTTGATCTCCGTGTTCGATGCCGGGCACGCCCGTCACGTCAAGCAACGTCAAGTCCATCGAGATGCGTCCGACGACCGGGGCGAAGCGGCCGCGAACGACGACGCGCCCGCGGTTCGAGAGGGCGCGCGCGTAGCCGTCGTGATAACCGATGGGGACGGTGGCGACGAGCGTCGGCCGTGTCGCCGTGAACGTGCAGCCGTAGCCGAGCGTCTCGCCCGCCCCGATCCACTTCAACAAAATGATCCGCGAACGCACGTTCATCACCGGGCGAAACTCCGGCAAGTTGTCTTCCGGCCGCAGCACGTCGCGCCAGAGACCGTAGAGCACGCCGCCCGGTCGCACCATGTTGCCGCGCGTCGAGGGGTGCGCGAAGGTGGCCGCCGAGTTCGCCATGTCAACGAGGGTGGGCGCGTGCCCCGCCGCCTGAAAGGCTTCGCGCGCCGCTTGAAAGCGCGCCGCCTGTTCCTCCGTGAACGCGTCGCGCGCCGCCTCGTCGGCCGAGGCGAAGTGAGTCATCAAGCCGTCCACGCGCAGGTGCGCGAATTTCTTCAAGGCGCGCGCAAACTCCGCGGCCGCTTCGTGGCGCACGCCGAGCCGCCCCATCCCCGTGTCAATTTTGACGTGGACATCGGCCACGACTCCCCCCGCGCGCGCCGCCGCGTCGAACGCCTCCGCCATGTCAAGACGATAGACGACGGGCGTGAGTTGTTCTTTGACGAGCGCGCCCGCCTGCCCCTCCCAGAATCCTTCGAGACACAGTATCGGTTGCGTGACGCCCGCCGCGCGCAACTCGAAGCCTTCTTCCGGCAACGCGACGCCGAACCAGTCCGCGCCCTCCGCCGCCAAACGCCGCGCGCAACCGGCCGCGCCGTGCCCGTAGGCGTCGGCCTTCACGACGGCCATCACTTTAACTTCACTCCCGACGCGTCGGCGCACCGCGTGGAAGTTTGCGGCCAGCGCGTCCAGGTCAATCTCAGCCCACGTCGGCCGCGCGTAGCGCGTCACGGCGACGTCGTGCGCGTCGCCGTCAACCGCTGTCTGTTGCGTCTCGTCTTGCTCCGGCATATTCACAAAGCGAAGTCCCGCGGGGGCGTCTGAATCGAACATTCAAACATCGCCACGGGACAAGAAACTTTCACATCCGCTCGCTTACGTTCGCCCTACTCTTTCCACATGTTCTCGAAGCGCGTGAACTCTTTGAGGAAGGCCAACTGCACGGTGTCGGTCGGGCCGTTGCGCTGCTTGGCGACGATGACCTCGGCGATCCCGGCGTTCTCCTCCGTGCGGTTGTACTGCTCCTCGCGGTAGATGAAGGCCACCACGTCGGCGTCCTGCTCGATTGCGCCCGACTCGCGCAAGTCCGAAAGTTGCGGCCTGTGATCCGTGCGCGCTTCGGGCGCGCGCGAGAGTTGCGAGAGCGCGACGAGCGGCACGTTCAACTCCTTCGCCAGCCCCTTCAACTCGCGCGAAATTTGCGACACCTCTTGCTGCCGCGACTCGGAACGCCGCGACGAGCCGGACATCAACTGCAAGTAGTCAACGATGATCAGGTCGAGTTTCTTCTGTTCCGCCGCCAGTCGCCGCGCCTTCGCGCGCATCTCCAAGACGGAGATGCCCGGCGTGTCGTCAATGAAAATCTTCGTCTCCGAGAGCGTGCCGAGCGCGCCCGCGAGCCGCGCCCACTCGTCGCGCGATAGGAAACCGGCGCGGAAGCGGTGCGCGTCAACATGCCCCTCGGAACAGAGCATGCGCATCACCAGCGACTCTTTCGACATTTCCAGCGAGAAGACGCCGACGACGGCGTTGGCCTGAATCGCCGCGTTCTGCGCGAGCGTCAGGCAGAGCGAAGTCTTGCCCATCGAGGGGCGCGCGGCGACGATGATCAAGTCGGACGGCTGGAGGCCGGAAGTGAGTTTGTCGAGTTCGGTGAAGCCGGTGGTGAGTCCGGTCAGGGCGACGCCGCGGCCGCCGAGTTCCTGCACCTTTTCGAGAATCGCGTCGGCGACCGGCTTGACGTGCGCGAACCCCTGCCGCGTGCGCTCGTCGGCCAGCGCGAAGATCATCTGCTCGGCGTGGTCGAGGATGAGCGTCGCCTCGTCCTCTTCTTCGAGGGCTTCGCTCGTGATCTTGTTGGCGACCTTGACGAGTTGCCGCAGCATCGACTTGTCTTTGACGACCTTGGCATAGTGCGCGAGGTTCGTGAAGTGCGGCAGGCCGTAAGTGAGTTCGGAGATGAAGGCGATGCCGCCGACCTGTTCGAGCGCACCGTCGCGGCGGAGTTCTTCGCCGAGGAGGATCGGGTTGATCTCCGCGCCGCGCTCGCTCATCGAGATCATGGCGCGGAAGAGATGCTGGTGCGCGCGGACGTAAAAGTCGTCGGGGCGCAGCAGTTCGATAGCCTGATTGACGAGGCCGTTGTCGAGGACGATAGCCCCGAGGATGGCGCGCTCGGCGTCCGCGCTGTGCGGCAGCGGGCGTTCGAGCATCTGATCGCGCGTCGAATCGGAAGCGAAATTTTTGACCATCGGGAGACTCGGAAGTTTCGGAAGTTAGAGGGAAGATCGGGAAAAAAACTGCTGTCGGCGCTTGAGTGCTCCCGACTAAATCACACCCGCCGAGAGCCGCGCGCCGACAGCATACTATAGCCAAAGCGGGCGCGACAATGTTTAGTTGTCGCGCCCGCTTTTTGTTTGATTTTACTCGCCCGCGTCGGTCGTCGCATCGCCCGTCGCTTCCGTCGAAGCGTCGGTCGAAGCGTCGGTCGAAGCGTCCGCAGTCGCGCCGTCCGTGCCGGTCGTGGCCGTGGCTTCCGCGGCGGCCGCGCCGCCTTCGGCCGTGACGACGACGGGGATGTCCACGTTCACCTCGCGGTGCAGACGCACGCGCACAGAGAACTCGCCCGTCTCCTTGATCGCTTCGGCGAGGTGGATGCGGCGACGGTCAAACTCGTAGCCCTTCTCTTTGAGGGCTTCCTGAATGTCCATCGAAGTGACCGAGCCGTAGAGCATGCCGTGTTCGCCGACCTTGCGCTCGAAGGCGAGGCGCAGCGAGTTCATCTGCGCGGCCTGCGCTTCGGCCGCGCCGCGCTCGGTCGCTTCCTTACGCATCAGCGCGGCGCGCTCCTGCTCGATCTGCTTGACGTTCGAGGCCGTCGCCTGCACGGCGAGTTTGCGCGGCAGCAGGTAGTTGCGCGCGTAGCCCGCGCGGACTTTGACGATTTCGCCGCGCGCGCCCAAGTTATCAATATCTTCACGCAAGAGGACTTGTGTGTTTGCCATGATTTATGAGTCCCTCCTTTTTACGAGTCAGCGGCGTAGGGTAAGAGCGCGATGTTGCGCGCGCGTTTGATGGCCTCGGCCAGCATGCGCTGGTGCGGCGCGCACGATCCCGAAATGCGACGCGGCAAAACCTTGCTGCGTTCGGGGATGTAGTTCGTCAGCAACTTCACGTCCTTGAAATCAATGATGTCAACTTTATCCAGACAGAAGCGGCACACTTTGCGCCTGCGGAATCTGCCGCGCCCGCCGCCCGGGCCGCCGCGACCACCACCGCCGCCCCTATCGCCGCCGCCGAAGCGACCGCCGCCGCCACGGTCGTCGTCATTTCCGAAATCACGTTCCCGATCACGATCAAAATTTCTCGACATAATTTTCCTCTTTCAAACTTCCCGGCCTGCTCGGCCGGTTGGGCGACTCGCCCGCCGGCGCGACTCTCAACGCGAGCATTTCACTCGCAAGGCGCGCCTCCGGGGTCGCGGATGATTTTAGACGCCCGCCCAGGCAAAGGGCGGCGCGACAAACGCGCGCGTTACGCTCCGGCGTCCTCTTCGTCGGCGACCGCGACGGGAGCAGGGGCAGCAGCAACAGCAGCGGGTGCGGCGGACGACGCGGCAAAGTTGCCACTACCAGCACGTCCCCCGCTTCCCTTCTCAGGGCGTTTGCTCGCCTTGCGGATGCGGCGGTCTTTAAACTTCTCGGCGCGGCGACGGTCTTCGTCCACGCGCACGGTGAGGTAACGCATCACCTGATCGCTGACGCGCATGCGGCGTTCGAGTTCGGCGATCTCGCCGCCCGTGCCTTCGATCTCGAACAGCATGAAGTGGCCTTCGGTGTTGCGCCCGATGCGGTAGGCCAACTGCCTGCGCCCCATGCTCTCGGATTTGGTGATCGCGCCGCCCTGATCGGTGACGATTTTTTGCAGGTTTTCGACGAGGCGGGTCGAGTCTTCTTCGCCCGTCGCCGGGTCTATGATGAAGACCACTTCGTAAATTCTCTTCTCAGCCAAAATGCATCCTCCTTATGGATGTCTAGCCTCGGCCTCGTGGCCGAAGCAAGAAGGAAAAGGACAGTGACAAGTGACGAGTGACAAGTGACAAGTTAAAGATTAGTTCTTAGTTTTAACTTGTCACTCGTCACTCGTCACTTGTCACTGTTGTTATAAGTTGCCATCGCTTTGTCAATGCCGTCGCGGAGGACGGCGCGGATCGCTTCGGCGCTCCGCTCTAAAACTTTTTCCAACTCGCCGCGCGCGGCCGACGGGAAACGTTCGAGGACGTATCGCGCCGTGTCGTTGAGCGGGTGTTCGGGTTGAATCCCGATGCGCAGGCGGGCGAATTCGTCCGTGCCCGTCTGCGCGATGATGCTCTTCAAACCGTTGTGGCCGCCGCTCGAACCGCGCGCCCTCAGACGCAGCGTGCCAAATGGCAGCGCGAGGTCGTCGCTGATGACGAAGAGATCACTCGCCGCTTTAAACTCGCGTTTGCGGAGCAAGCACTGCACCGACTCGCCGCTCAGGTTCATGTAAGTCTGCGGCTTGACGAGTTCGACCGTGCGGCCTTCGATCTCTGCGCGCCCGACGAGCGCGCGACACTCCGTGCGCTTCACGTCGCGCCCCGCCTCGCGCGCCAACAAATCCACGACCATGAAGCCGAGGTTGTGGCGCGTCAAATCATACTGCGCGCCCGGATTGCCCAGCCCGACGATAAGCATCAGAAAACAGGGGAACGGGAAAAGGGCAAAGGGCAAGGGGTAAAGGACGAAACCCACAGACAGGGGGCAACGCGCCTTTCCCTTCCCTTCCCCTTTTCCCAAACGCCGTTAGGCTTCGTCGCCCTCGTCGTCCTTCTTGCCCTTGCCGATAACTTCCGGCTCCGCGCCATCTTCCTCAGTTTCCACTGGAGCTTCGACCGGTTCCTCCTGTACGACGCCGACGGTGG
>JAUZFQ010000116.1 GCA_030838445.1 Pyrinomonadaceae bacterium
TTCAACGGCTTGAAGTCGTCCCTCAAAGATTTCACGCGCGCTAGTTTGTGGAGCGGTCTCATCGTCTACGCGCAGCCCGTCAACGACGGCAAACTGCCGACGCCGCAAATCTATTACCTGATGCCGACGCCGCAACAGCCGCAGCCCGTCGCTCCTGCCGCGCAGCAACCGCTGCTCGCCGACAACGAAAAGGGCAACGGCCGTCAGACGACCGCGCAGGCCGACACCAAGAACAACCACGGCGAGGAAGCCTTGGCGGCGAACCCGGACGCGAACGTGTTGTTGGCCGCGGCGCGCGAAGTTGAAGACGCCGCGAAGTCGGAGTTGGCGCTGGACAAGTTGCCGCTGGACAAGTTGCCGCTGAACTTGATCTCTTCGCACTTCGTCGCGCCGAAGGTGGAGAAGGCGCGTGTCTACGAAGAGGTGGCGAAGAACGAGCCACACGCGGCGCGCAAGTTCAGACAGGAAGCGGACGTGCTGGCGAAGGTGTTCGTGCGTGAACTCGACGTGACGAAGCTCAAGGAACTTGACGCCGAGAAGATCGCCGCGGAGGCCGAACGTCTGGTGGCGATGGCCGAGCAGGGTCAGTTTGAGCGTCTGAGGGTGAGGACGATTGGCGAGGCGGAGAGCTTGCAGCAACGCCGTATGGAAATGAGGGTCGTGCGTCGCCCCGCCCCGCGCCCCGAACGCCTCGAACGGATCAAGGTGATGATCCCCTTCGTGACGCCGCGCGTGGTCGCGTTGCCGGAGATGTCGAGCATCGGTTGCGAGAAGACGAGAGCCACGCCGCAAGTCGCGCCCATCGCTCCCGCCCCGGCGGCGGTTGCGCCCGTGGCGAAGACGAGCGTGGAAGTGGTGGCCGAGTCGTTGGTCGAGTTGGGTCTCCAACCGGCCGCGACGGGCAACACCTGGACGCTCAACTGCGACACCGAGCCGGAACAAAAGTAGGCCGCGTCAACGCGGCGATGGAAGTTGAAACCTCAAGGCGCGCCACGGCCACGATAGCGCCGGGCGCGCACGGTTAAAAAGTTTCCCGTACAAGCAGGAGCAAACGATTGCGGGCGGAGGCAGCGAGTTTCCGCCGTGGGACAGGTGTGTGCCCGCCGCCGGGCAGAAAAAATTGGAACTAATTTTGCCGCTCATCAGGAGAAGAAACATGAAGAAATTCGGATGGATTCAGACCCTACTTTTCGTCGTCGCGGCGGTCGTCACCGCGCCGCAGATCAGCAGCCGACTCGTCGCGCTGAACGCGACGGCGGCCGACGCCTTCGTCGCCTCCGCGCAGGACAAAGACAAAGATAAAGATAAAGATAAAGATAAATACGACAAGCACAAGAGCGGCGACCACCGCGATTATGACGACAGCGAGTTCACCGAAAAGGACGAGGTGAACCAGACGTACCAGTTGACGCCCGGCGCGACCGTGCGTGTGGCGGGCATCAACGGCGCGGTCGAAGTGGAGACGACGAGCGGCAGCACGGCCGAAGTCCACATCGTGCGCTCGGCGCGCAGCCGCGCCGACCTCGAATACCGCAAGATCATCATCGAGCACACGGGCGCGAGCCTCGTCGTGCGCGGCGAGAACGATCAGGAGCGTCGCGTCGCGCGCGGCGAGTACCCGCAGGTGCGCCAGCGCGTCACCTTGCGCCTGCCGCGCCAGATTGATTTCACGGCGAGCGGCATCAACGGGAAAACGACCGTGGGCGAAGTTGACGGCCCCGTCAAACTGAGCGGCATCAACGGCCGGGTCGAGGTGGCGCAGGCGGTCGGCTATTCCGAACTGTCGGGCATCAACGGCGCGGTCATCGTCACCATCTCGCAACTCGGCGAGCGCGGCATCCGCGTGTCGGGCATCAACGGCGCGGTCGAACTGCGCTTCTCCGACGCCTTGAACGCCGATCTCAAAGTGACCGGCATCAACGGCTCGGTCAACGCCGACATGCCGAACGTCGTCGTGCAGGGCACGGTCAGCCGCAACAACTTCAACGCGCGCATCGGCTCAGGCGGCGCGCCCATCAACGTCTCCGGCGTCAACGGTCGCGTGCGTCTCGCGCCGCGCAGCTAGAAAAGCAGTGACGGGTGACAAGTGACGGGTGACAAGTTGAAGCAAGAAACTTGTCTTTGCCCGTCACTTGTCACTCGTCACTCGTCACTAACAAAGAGGTGAAAGTAATGAACGGAAGAATCTTGCAGCGCGCGGCGTTGGCGTTCGGTGTGTTGTTGCTCGTGAGCGCGGGGGCGTTCGCGCAGGGGTTCGCGGAAGGCGAGGGCAATCAGGCGCGCGACGTGGTGCGCGAAGAGTTTCACCAGAGCTACCCGCTGTCGGCGCGCGGGCGCGTGACGCTGAAGAACATCAGCGGCGCGGTGCGGATCACGGCGTGGGATCGCGCGGAGGTGCGCGTGGATGCCGTCAAACGCGGCGAGACGCGCGAGCGCGTGGACGAGGCGAAGATCATCGTGGACGCGAGCGCGGACAGCATCTACATCGAGACGCGCTACCCGGAAGAGTCGTTCAAGTACGAAGCGGGCGACCGCCGGCGGCGCAACGCGGCGAACGTTGATTACACCGTCAGCGTGCCGCGCGGCGCGCGCCTCGAATCAATCGAAGTGATCAGCGGGCGGCTCGACATCGAAGGCGTGACGGGCGGCGTCCAGGCTTCGTGCATCAGCGGGCGGTTCACGGCGCGCAACCTGTCGGGCGAGGCGAAGTTGTCCAACGTGAGCGGCATACTCGAAGCGACCTTTGAACGTCTCGACGACGCGAGCAACGTCACGCTCGGTAACGTCAGCGGCCAGATCGTCCTCTCGATCCCATCCGACACCAACGGCACGATCAAGGCCAACACGCTCTCCGGCCAGATCACGAACGACCTCGGCCTGCCCGTCCGTCGCGGCGAATACATCGGCCACGACATGTCGGGTCAACTCGGCCGCGGCGGCGCGCGCATCAAGCTCAACAACGTGAGCGGCCAGATCAAGATTCAACGCGCCGCCGACGGGCGCACGGCGACGAGCGTCACGAACCTCATCACCGACGCGCGCCACGTCTCGGGCGAGAGCCAGTCGCAGGAGCAGATCGAAAGGCGCGTCGAGCGCGAGATCGAGCAGGCGATGCGCGAGACGGAGCGCGAGCAGCGCACGGTGGAACGCGAGCGCACCCGCACCACGCGTTCCACGCGCGAGGTGACGCAGGCGAGCGAACGCACGCGGCGCGACGCCGAGCGCATGGCGCGCGAGTTGGAACGCAGTCAGGCGCAGATCGAACGCGAGGTGGAACGCGCGGCGCGCGAGATCGAACAGGTGATGGGCGAGGCGGAGCGCGCGACGGGCGAGCACGGCGAGCTTTCTTACAAGCTCGTCGAGCGCGACGCGAAATCCTTCAATGTCTCCGGCACGCCGCGCGTCAACATCCAGACCTTCGACGGCTCGATCAACATCCAGTCATCCAACGACGGGACGGTGCGCTACGCGGCCGTCAAACGCGCGCGTGACGAACAGGCCATGCGCGGCATCCGTCTGCGCGCCGAGCAGTCGGGCGACACCATCAACATCATCGCGGAGTTTGACAAGACGCAGGAGCGGCGCGACTACGGCACGGGCGCGGCCGTCGCGCTCGACGTGTGGCTTCCGCGCAGCGCGAACGTCAACGTCCGGTCGGGCGACGGGCGTCTGCGCCTGAGCGGCATCGAGGGCGAGATCGAGTTGCACACGGGCGACGGCTCGGTTGACGTGACGGAGAGCAAGGGGCATCTGCGCGTGGAGACGGGCGATGGGCGCGTGCGCGTCGCGGGCTTCGACGGCGACGCGACCGTGCAGACCGGCGACGGGCGCATCTCGCTCGACGGCCGCTTCACCAAACTCACCGCGCGCACGGGCGACGGCGCGATCTCGCTCGGCCTGCCCGCCGACTCGAACGCGCGCATCGAAACAGACTCCGAGCGCGTCATCAACGACATCTCGGCCGTGGCCGAAGACGGCGGCAGCAGCGGCGAGACGGAGACGGGCGAGCGGCGCGTCAGGCGTTGGCGCGTCGGGTCGGGTGCGGGCGGCCAGATCAACCTGCGCACGGGCGACGGCCAAATCTTTTTACGTCGCGCGGGCGACGAGCGCGAGTAGCAAGTCGCTTCAAGATCGCCGGGGCGGCGCAACCCGTAGTCGCCCCGGCAAACGCCCGCTCGGTCTCCGCGTTTCGGCATGCACCGACAGTTCCAAATTAACGCCACTCTGATTTCCAAATTACTGGAAATGCAGGGTTATTTCTTTAAAGATTAGACGAAACATTTTCAGGATATGGAACGTCTAATAGCCAAACGGCCTGTGTCCGCGTTCTATCTAGCGGCGAAGCAAGCGCCCCGTTTTCCGAATCGCAAAAAGTTAAAGACGAGATGTAATGACTGACAGGCTATCTTTGTTCGCTCTGCCTTCGCACCGCTTGCGCGCCGCCGCCGCGTCGGCTCAAGCGGCGACTCCACGCACTTACGAAGTCGTCCGAAGTCATTGCCCGGTTCGATTCGCGTACCCCTTCTCGACAAGTTAGAGGTCAAATGAAATGAGTGAAAGAGCCGTCCACCGCTCTTCTGCGCGTTCCGGCGCGTCGCCCTTCCACGCCGTGCAGCGCACGCTTGCCGCCGCTCTCGCCGGTCTGATGTTCGCCGCGCTGTTGCCGCCCGTCGGGCGCGCGCAGCAGGTCGCGTCGCTCACGGACAAGTCGAAGACTAAGACAGTCTCGGTCGTCGCCGGGACGACTGCGGGCGGTGCATCGGCCGAAGCGCGACCGCGCCGCATCGCTTCGCTTCGTAGCCGCGAGACGACGGAAGGCGCGCGCGTCACACTCACGTCCGACGCCGAGTTGACGAACTACACGACGTACGAGAGCGGCGGGCGTTTCTTCGTTCGCATCCCGCAGGCCGAAGCGAATGATGCGGCCGCGTCGCTCGCGGAGAGTTTGCGCGGTCGCGGGTTCGAGGCCGCGCGGGTCGAGCGTCGCGGCGCAGACGTGTTGCTCTCCTTCAAGTTGGAGGCGGGCGCGACGGCCGAGGTCAGACAGAGTTTCAACCGGCTCGAAGTGCGTTTCGCGCAAGACCCGCAGAAGACCAATGCGGGCGGCGCGTCGGGCGCGGTCGCCCCCGCGCCGACGCCCACCGCCTCGCCCGCGACGCCGAGCGACGCGCCCGCCCCCGCGCCCTCAACCACCACGAGCGACAGTTCCACTACCTCTGCGACGGTTGACCGCGCGAAGGTCTCCGCGGGCAAGGGCAACGCCATCACGCTGCCGCCGGAGAAGGCCTCGCCGGTCGTCGTCCCGCGCTTCGATGCGCCGCCCGTCATTGACGGCAAACTCGACGACGCCGTGTGGAAGACCGCGCGCGTGCTGAAAGACTTCTACCAGACGCAGCCCGGCGACAACATCGCGCCCTCGAAGCCGACCGAAGCCTTCATCGGCTACGACGCGAAGTTTCTCTACATCGCCTTC
>JAUZFQ010000280.1 GCA_030838445.1 Pyrinomonadaceae bacterium
GAGCAGGTCAGGGGCCGAGTCGTCCTCGTCGGCCGACACCAGACGGTGCCCGTCTCTTTCAACCCGCCCTTCAAGCGCCGCGACGAGCAGGAGGCGCGCAACACGTTCGACCCGAGCACGCCGCCCGCGTCCCCGTTCGCCCTCCCCACCCCCAGCCCGACGCCGACGCCCGGCCCCGACCAGCCGCTCACCGCGCAGCGCGTCGCCGAGGCCGTCGAGCAGTTCCTCGTCGATAACGGGGCGCTGGTGCGCGTCAACGACGCCGGCCGCGAGCACGGGCAGATACGCGCCTTCAACAATCGCACTTTCGACGTCTCGAAAGTCGTGCCCACGGTCGTCATGCGTAACGAGGACTACGGCCGCATCAGTCGCATCCTCGCAGACGGCACGCCGGTCGAGTTGGAGTTCAACATCGTCAACCGCAACTACCCGGAGGGGCGCACGTCCTACAACGTCGTCGGCGAGATACCGGGCAGCGATCTGAAAGACGAGGTGGTGATGCTCGGCGGCCATCTCGACTCCTGGCACGCGGCGACGGGCGCGACCGACAACGCCGTCGGCTGCACGATCATGCTGGAAGCCGCGCGCATCCTGCACACGCTCGGCCTCAAGCCGCGCCGCACGATCCGCGTCGCGCTGTGGAGCGGCGAGGAGCAGGGCTTGCTCGGCTCGAAGGCTTACGTCAAGGAACACTTCGGCACGTTCGAGCAGCCGAAGCCGGAGTATTCAAAGTTCAACGGCTACTTCAACATTGATTCGGGGACGGGGCGCGTGCGCGGCGCGAACGTCTTCGGGCCGCCGGAGTCGGCAACCGTGCTGAGACAAGCGCTCGCCCCGTTCGAGGACATGGGCGTCTACGGGGCGATTGCCACGACGAGCCGCCGCACGGGCGGGACGGACAGCACCTCTTTCAACGAGGCGGGGCTGCCCGGCATCGGCCTCGGCCAAGACCCCATCGAATACGGCACGCACACGTGGCACACGAACCTCGACACCTACGAGCGCATCATCGAGTCGGACGTGCGGAGCGCGGCCATCGTGGTGGCGGCGGCCGTCTATCACCTCGCCACGCGCGATGCGATGCTGCCGCGCTTCACGAAGGACAAGATGCCCGCCCCTCCGCCGACGCCCACGCCGAGTCCTACCCCGGCACCGAGTCCCGCGCCGACGCCGAGCGCCACGCGGACGCCGACCCCGGCGGGGATGCCGCGCTGATTCGGCTAATGCATCGCCGTCGGTGACAGGTGAAAGTTCCGAGGGGAGCAATAGACCGTGAAACGCCGTCAGGGGCGGCGGACATTCGAGTTGAGAATGTCCGCCGCCCCTGACGGCGCTTGGTAATATTGTGATGGATTGAGCCTCGCACGACGTGCGCGGGGGGCTAACATCCGTCGCGCCGGTGGGCGGGGAAGACTGGCGCGTCGCGTGCGCCAGTGGGCGCGAGCGGCGTTGCTTAAGCGTCGGCGCGTTATTCCGCCGTCGAGGTCGCCGGGTCAATGAAGAGGTTGGCGAAGGCGCGACGCGGGTCGGGCGTGTGACGCTGCTGCAATTCCTTGATCCAAGTGGTGACGTGGCCGGCGATGTCGCGCGTCGCCTGGCGCGTGCTGTTGGTTTCGGGGACGCGGCTCTCGGCCGTCTTGTTGCCCGGTGCGTGTCTCTCAGACCGCTTGATGATTCTAATGTTCGTATTCATGGGGGTATCTCCGTCGTCAGTCAATCCTCTTAAAACTTCGTTAGCGGGTCTCCAATTTACGTCCCATCTACTAACGCGAGATTCAGACTGAAAACGGATCATGCAAAAAAATTTCGGGCGGGCGGTGAAAAGCCCTTGGGTGGGAGTCGCGACGACTGTGCGACTCCGCGAGGTGTGTGTAGCTTGGTCAGTTAGTGCCCGACGGGTATCCTCTGAAAGCGGGATTTCCCTTCCGGGTCTTCCCACGAGATGTCCAGCACGTAAGGCCGGATCGCGCCCGCGACCACTTTGAGACGTTCCAACTGGTCGTCCGTGGGGGCGGCCGGTTTCCCGTCAATCAACGTTTTGTGCGGCATGACGGCCTTCTCCCGCGCCTGTATATACTTGACGGCCTCGAACCTGATGTGCGCCCGCGAAGGCGCGCCGTAAGTTTCCTCGTCCTTCAAAAAGACGGTGAGAATCTCGACGCACCGGAGCGGTTGATCGCTCGCGTTCATCAATTCCAGACGCGTCTCCGCGCCGTCGCCGGTAAAGGCGTAGTTCAGGGGAGAGGTCTTGACGTCACTGCTCATAATCTTTATTCGCGGCGACAGGTTGCGCCCCGCGCCTTATTTGTAACGGTACGTGATGCGGCCTCTGGTCAGGTCATACGGCGACAATTCGACGCTTACGCGGTCGCCCGCCAGAATGCGGATGTGATTTTTACGCATCTTGCCGCCGATTTGAGCCAGCACCAGATGATCGCCGCCATCGAGTTTCACTTTGAAAAACGCGTTCGGCAGCTTATCAATGACCACGCCTTCGGCCGGAACTAAGTCTTCTTTAGCCAATATGTTTCTCCTTCGAGTGTTAGATGCAATTTAACCGCAACGCGACCGGCGGGAGCGTGATTAACGCTGCCGCCGGTCGCTTGCCTGCGTTTAGTTAGTAGCGGTTGCCGCCACCGCCGCCGCCGTAGCCGCCACGACCGCCACCGCCGCCGTTGCCGCCGTAGCCGCCACGACCACCGCCGCCACCGCCGCCGCCGCGTCCGCCGCGATCTTCGCGGGGTTTCGCTTCGTTGACGTTCAGGCTACGACCGTTGACTTCCTTACCGTTGAACTGCTCGATGGCCTTCTGGCCTTCTTCCGTGCTGGACATTTCGACGAAGCCGAAGCCGCGTGAACGTCCCGTCTCGCGATCCTCGACCACCGAAGCCGACTCGACCGTGCCCGCCTGCGCGAACAACTCCTGCAAATCGTCGCTCGAAGTTTGAAAAGCAAGGTTGCCGACGTAAAGTTTCATAGACATAAAATAGTATCCCTCTTCCCTGTGGAAGTGTTAGGAGAAGCGTCGAATCGAAGGTGGCTTAGGAGTAACGGTAGGTAGGCGAAAGCTCTCAGTTCGTGTGCCCTGCTTGCGGCGGCTTCTAATGTTGAGATCGACCTTCCCCCTGAATATCCGAAACGCACCGCCGCTGCTTTCGCGGCTCGGTCGCGCATCACCGTTAATACATAAGGGAAGGATTAACACAGTCATTATGCGCCATCCGCCGCCCGAACGCAAGACGCCCCCGTCAAACAAAGGCGGCGGCGACGGCGGGCGGCAGGGCGCGCGCCGATTCGGCCACACTTCCGCAGGTGCTAGAATGGCGCGATTATCTCGGACGCGCGGGTGCAAATTCGTTGACTTCTGTGTCGGAACTAAAGTCTGAAGGGCGAAAAATCGGGCGGGTGCTGAGCCTCGACGCGATGCGGGGCGTGGCCGCGTTCGTCGTCGTCGTCTATCACGCGCTGGGGGTCGCGCCGCAGACGGCGTTCACGGGCTGGCAGTGGTGGCTGCCGGAGTTGACCGCGTGGCTCGTCCATTTCGGCTACGCGGGAATCTACCTGTTCTTCGTCATCTCCGGCTTCTGCATCCACCTCCACTGGGCGCGCTCGCGCGCCGCCGGGGTCGCGCACCCGACGATCAACTTCTACGCCTTCTGGAAGCGACGCGTCCGACGCCTCTACCCGCCCTACCTCGCCGCGCTCGCGCTCTACGTCGGCTACAACGCCTACCAGACGCCGCCCGACTTCTCCGCCTTCTACCTGTGGGACGTGGGGCTGCACCTCTTGATGCTCCACAACCTCGACCTGCGCACGACCTACAGCATCAACGGCGCGTTCTGGACGCTCGCGATTGAAGAACAACTCTATCTCGCCTACTTCCTCCTGCTCTACCTGCGCATCCGCTACGGCTGGGCGCGCACGCTTGCGTTGTGCGCGGCGGCGCGCGTCGGCTGGCTGGTGTTGGGGCGCGCCGTCGCCTACTTCTACGGCCTCCAGATTCCAGTCACGGAGTCGGCGGCGACCAACTGGTTCATCTGGGCTTTGGGCGCGCTGAGTGTAGAGGCGGCGTTGGGCGTCGTGCATTTGCCCGAATGGTGTTACAAGTGGTGGGCGGGCGCGGGCGCGCTGGTCTTGGCGATGAGTCTCGCGTTGGGGCTACCTTACGTCAATCACCTGATCTGGATTCACGATCCGGGCTGGCTCTTGATGCACCCGGCGTGGGGCGTCGGCTTCTTCGTGCTGGTGAACGGCGCGGTGCGCGCAGAGCAGCGTCGGCGCGCGTTGTCGCGCCGCGCCTCGCGCGTCGTCGTCTGGCTGGCGGCTCTCGGTTTGATCTCCTACTCGCTCTACCTGACGCACCTCTTCGTGCTGATGCAGTGGTACTGGTTCGGCTTCACGCAGTTTCACATCCGCACCATCGCGCTCGTCATCATGACGCCGCTCTCGGTCTTGTTCGCGTGGCTGTTCTTCCGCCTCTTCGAGCGGCCGTTCATGGCGGCCTCCGTCGGCATGGGCGCGCAACCCCGCGCGAGTAGCAGCGGCGGCAGTCACATTTCCCAACCGCCGCCCGAACGCGTCAGCGACCCGGCCGCCGTCTGAAAACTCAAACTCACTCGACCGGCGCAAGAAAACTTTTGCTTACTTCGCGAGAATCAACTGTGACGATGCAGTGGACAACAAAGAGCGGCGGGCGCGCCGGTCACAACAGTCGCAACGGACACAACAATCGCGACGGACGTTACAGTCGCGGCGTCCGGCGTGCGCTTGCCGTGTTGTGTCTGGTGCTCGTCGTCACGTCCGCGACAAAGGCGACGGCGAGAGACGGTTGGGTCGGCGTGCGCTCGCCACATTACCTGCTGGTGGGCGACACGACCGAGAGCGAGTTGCGCGAGGTGGCGATCAGGTTTGAGCAGTTCCGCAACGCCTTCTCACAACTCTTCCCCGCCTCCGGCCTGAGTTCCTCCGTGCCGACGACCGTCGTCGTCTTCAAAGACTTCGAGTCGTACAAAGACTTCCGCCCGCTCTATCTGGGCAGGCCGACCGAGTTCATCAGCTACTTTCAATCGGGACTCGACAGCAACTACATCGCGCTGCCGCTCGACCGTGATCGCGAGAGCCTCTACGTCAAACTCTTTCACGAGTCCGTCCACCTCTTGATTGACAGCCAGTCGCGCCGCGTCCCCGACTGGCTCAACGAAGGGCTGGCGCAGTATTACAGCACGTTCGAGTTTGACATCGCCGCGAACAAGAACATCCTCGGCAAGCCCGTCGCGGGCAACCTCGCGCTCCTGCGTAAAAACAGACTGCTCCCGCTCGCCGCCCTCTTCGCCGTGGATCGCGCCTCCGCCGATTACAACGAGCGCGAACGCAACGGCATCTTCAACGCGCAGTCGTGGGCGCTCGTGCATTACCTGATGACCGCGGACGGCGGGCGGCGGCAACTCCAACTCCTGCGCTTCATCGAGATGACGGCGGCGGGCGCGCCGTTCGAGCGGAGTTTCCGGCAGTCGTTCAAGGCCGATTACAAGATGGTGGAGGACGAGTTGAAGGAATACGTGCGGCGCGAAAACTTCCCTGCGCGGCAGACGCGTCTGGAAGATAACTTGAGCGTCGTGGCCGAACTTGAGTCGCTGCCGCTGACGAGCGCGGACGCGCACTATTTTCTCGGCGACCTGCTCCTGCACATCAACCGCTACGAGGACGCCGCGCGCCAACTGCAAAAGGCCACGGGTCTCAACCCCAGATCGGCGTTGGCCTTCGCCGCGCTCGGCATGGTGCGCGTGCGGCAGCGGCAGGGCGCGGAGGCGCGGCGTCTGCTCCAACAGGCCACGAGCCTCGAACCTGACAACTACCTGACGCACTACTATTACGCCTACGCCCTCAGCCGCGAGGAGATGGACGAGGAGCAGGAGATCAACGCCTACGAGGACGAAGCGGCCGAGATCATGCGTCGCGAGTTGCGTCGCGCGATTGCGCTCAAACCCGACTTCGCAGAGTCCTACCGCCTCCTCGCCTTCATCAATCTCGTGACGGGCGAGCAACTCCCCGAAGCGGTCGAGCTACTCAGGCAGGGCTTGAAACTCTCGCCCGGACGACCCGACCTGACCTTCATCCTCGCGCAAGTCTACGTCCGCATGAAGGAGACGGACGCCGCCCGCGCCACCCTCCAACAACTTCTCAACAGCGGCGCGAACGCACGCCTCCGCGCACGCGCCCAACTTCTCCTCGACCGGATGAAAACCAACGGCGGCGCGCGATAGAAACGATGAACGGGGAACAGTTCTTTGTCCGTAGTCAGTGGTCAGTTGTTCAAGACGGTCTTTAGCAACTCGTGTGATGATCACGCGCAACTGACAACTGGCCACGGACAACTGACAGTCTTCACTTCATCGTTTTCCTCAAGACGCCGTGCATTACAACCGGATGAACGCGATGCGCCGCGCCGGGTAGTTGAAGACGATGGTGAAGGGCGAGAGGAACTCGCGCCCCACCACGCCCGCGCCGCCTTCACGGCTCAGCCCCGCGACCCTGAACCCCACCTCCGGCTGCTTGAATCTCACCCCCGCGAGTTCAAACCATTCAATCGTGCCCGTCAACAGTTTGTACGAACCGCCCGACCCGGTGTCTGTGTCCTCTTTCGTCGCGCGCCCTTCGAGCAGCTTCTCGTCGCGGATGTACTTGTCGTAAAAAGTGACCGTGCCGGTAAAGCCCGTGTCGAGTTGGAACAACCCCTCGCGGTTGCCCTCGAAGCGGCACATGACGGCGGGCGTCAGATCAATGTAAGACAGGGGCTGCCACTTTCCACGCCGGAGTTTGTACGTCGCCGGATCGTGCAGGGCGATCTGCTTGCCGCCGCCCGTCACCTCCACCACGACGCGCGCCAGGAGCGGGTGGCCGATGAGTCCCGCGCGATGTGCGCCCGGCGGCGCGTTCCGCCCGGACAGATCCATCGCGAGGTAGAGCGGGTTCTTGAACGTGACGCGGCCGAGTTGCAGCGTGTTACCCTGCCGGATCGTCACCTCCTGCGGCCGCCCGTCCGCGCCCATCGACATGGACTTGCCGAGCACGGGCATCTTGAGTTCGTCGGCCACCTTCGTGTCGATGTGCATCCCGTCGCCGCCCGTGTCGAAGTGAAACCAGCCCACGTCGCGCCCGTCCACAAGCGGCCGCACGTAGTAATGCCCCGGCGCGGACGCGGAGAACGGGACGCCCTGCGCCACCTGCAACTCCGCCGGGAGCGTGTTGTCGAACACCGTGTCCGGCGGGAGCGCGGGCGTGGCGAAGAGCGCCGCATCCGCCGCCGACGCTTCCCTCACAGACTTCACCTTGAACTCCGAATCCGAGCCGCGATAGTTGACGACGATGGTCTGCGGGAAACGAAGGCCCAGCGCCTCCTGATAATCCTTGAAGGCGACCGTGTACGGGCCGCGTTCGTACTCGACGACGAGCGTCTCCGGCAGCCACGTCGCGCGGTCTATAAAAACTTTCGCGCCCACCAAACCGCCGCGCACGCGCATTGAGAGCGCGACGCGTTTCGCGTCCGTCTCCGCGGGCAGCATCGCGTAGACGAAAGGCGCGCGCGCGTCGAGCCACCAACCGCCCCTCACCCACGGCGGGATGAGGAGTTTCTCCCGCAGGCGTTGCGGCATCGGCGCGGGCAACGCAGTGCGGTCGAGTTGCCACGCGAAACTCCCGTCATAACCGAGCGGCCTGTTGTTCGACGGCCGCGAGTCTTCCCGAAACTCCCCCGCCGCACCGAACGTCGAAATCCGCGACTCCCCGGCCGCCGCCCCCTTCGCCACTTCCTCCACCACGAACCCGCGCTTCAAACGTTTCAACTTCCCGTACCCAATTGCCCCGCGCACCTTCTCCAACACCTGCGCCACGCTCAACTCGCCCGCCCCCTGCCCCGACGCGGAAACCTCCCCACCCGGCTCACCCGCGAACCCCGACGCAAGCAACACTACACACACCAACACACACCAACCCCGCACCCGACTGACGACGCGCGGCACAACTCCGTCAAAGCGACTCCTCATATTTCGCCTCCTGTGACGAGGGCATTATTCAACGGGGGACTTGTTTGTGGACGCACCCATTTTGCCCCTTTCAACTCGCCCGCGCAAATATATCGTTCAGGTCAATCATACTCCGTGTAGGGGCCGGCCGGGACGGGTGATACAATCGAAGTCCTCACTCATCAGCGACACCGGGCTGATAAATGGTACTCCACCCAGAGGCGTTGAATCACCCGCGCCTTCACCCCAAGAAACATAGGAGATTAGTAATGACTACTAAAAAATGCGACGTGTTTCAATTCACCTATCTGGGCAACCCCAGAGGAGGGTTTAACCTACCTTGATTTAATCAACAGAGGAGTCTTCTTTAGCCATGAGGGTTTATCCCGCGAAGTACTTAGACAAGAATTCGGAATGGATAAAGTTAACGAATATCTCATAAGTAAGTATGTGCAAAGGAATGCCACCTAACAACTCATGCAACCGGACTGCCCGGTTGCATGCCTCTCAAGATCCTTGTTCCTTCCACTGTTGAATACTTTATACCTGCGGCTGGTTAATTCCAGCGTCATGCCGCTTTGCTAATAAGCGGGAATGAGTCTACTAATCTAATGGAGCCGAGATGAGACATAAACTTGCTTCAGGGCTTTTGATTGCGTCAGTGATTGTGTGGGGCATCTGGTGTGGCGGGCAAGTTTTCAACGAGTTGATGACCGTGCCGATCTGGAGCGCTGCGCCGCCCGAATCCTTGAAGGTGTATGCGGAATTGCCAAGCAGAGGCGGCGCTCCATTCTTTCCGCTGTTCAATCCCCTGTTCGTCGTACTGGCAATCGGTTCGACTCTCGCGGCCTGGAAGTCGGCGCGCCGCTCAAGGAAGTGGCTCGCGCTTTCTGCTTTAATTGCCGTTGCCCTGTTCGCCTCTTTGGTGTTCTATCTGGCACCGCTCGTCGTCAGCATGTTCAGGCATAGCGTGACGGGAGACTTACCTGCGTCAGAGATTGTGGCAGGTGTCGAGCGGTGGAAATTGGGGAATAGAATCCGCCTCATAGTCGAGCTTTTCGGGTTTGTGTGCTCTGCCATTGCTTTGCGCGTGTGGTCTGCCGAAGTCGCTTCACCCGACGAACGGACGGCATAACAACGGCATTCAACCGAACGCGAATCGCGTTGCTTTCAAGCGCGAGACATAGCCCTCCCGCAAACGTGAGCGCATCGGCTAAGACGTGCGGCCGGATGGTGCGAGTAAGCGGGCGACCGTCTCAATAATCTTGCCTACGTCTTGCGGCTTCCTCAAGAACACATTGACGCCCGCCAGTCTCGCCTCCCTATTACATTCACTCGCGGAGAACATGATGATCGGCATCGCTCTGCGGCGTGGCAGCGTGCGCGCATAGATCACTAACTCAAGACCGCTAAGGCTCGGCAACTGGTTATCACAGAGTAAGAGGTTATAACTCGCATCGCTCGCCAGCCTGAGCACGGCGACCGCGCCGTCGCCACAGTGCGAGACGCGCCAGCCTTTCGCTTCCAAAGTCTCTTTAATCGCCTGCGCGATCACGGAATGATCTTCTACTAACAGGATGTGAGGCATAAGGCTAGTGCGGCGGGGCTTGCGCTGTCCTTGCCACAAGCCCCGCGTGCCCCTGCCGTCGCGTTGAGAGGTTCAGGCAGAGGCTAGACGAGTCGGGGTGAAGATATTCAACTCCGGCGCGGTCTGTTATGATGCCGCGCGTTCTGTTATTGAAAACCAGCGACGGTCATGTGTAGCTCAACCTCAAAGAAGGAGTGATGAGCATCGCCGTTCGAGTGGAGAGGTTCTTACTCACGGCGAATCTGTTACGCAGAGCCATTCCATTGAAAGTGTCCAATAGAAGCAAATCTTGTGCGTTCTCTTTTCTGTTAGGAGGTGACTCCTAATGGCAAGTGAGGCGCGCGAAAAGCCTCTGCGTTTGGCCGAAAAGCTGCTGCTCATTCGGACTGCGCTTGGCCTGTCTCAGAGTGAAATGCTCAAGCGCATAGGCGCTGAAAACAAGATGGCTTACTACAGGATTTCAGAATTTGAGAACGGGAAAGGAGAGCCATCCTTGCCCGTTCTCTTACAGTACGCGCGTGTCGCGGGGGTCTGTGTGGACGTACTGATTGACGACGAACTCGACCTGCCCGCGAAACTGCCGGGTAAGCCGAAACACTAAGCAATGCCTCGCACACAGTCATAAAAGGTGGCCTCGCCTTCTCTCAAGACGAACGGTTTGAAGTTTCAACTGGCTTCCTTAAACTTTCAACCGCACGGTTTGAAGTTTCAACCGGCTTCCTTAAAGTTTCAACCGGGTGGTTGGAATCTTCAACCGGCTTCCTTAAAGTTCAGGAAGGTGGTTTGAAGTTTCAACCGGCTTCCTTAAAGTCTCAGGAGTGCGGTTGAAACTTCAAACCAGTCTCCTTAAGTTTTAAGGAAGGCGGTTGAAACTTCAAACTTGCTTCCTTAAAACTTAAGGAGCACGGTTGAAAGTTCAAACCAGTCTCCTTAAAGTTTCAGGAAGCCGGTTGAAACTTCAAACCGGACACTCACACATTCCGGCGGGGCGACGAATTAAGCAAACGCTCCGTTTGAATCTTTTCGCTAACCTGTTCAGACATCAAACCGCGTGCCTTACTACCTCAACTCGCGCGTTTGAGTTTGAACTTTCCTCTAACCCGTTCTTCACCAAAGAAGGAGCTAAGCCTCATGGCGACCAAATACAAATTCGACACGGTACTGACCGATGGCGAGCAGATCGTGCGCGTCTGGACGGAAAACCCGACCTTCACCCTCGGCGACATCACCCTCGCCAAACTCCAGACCAGGATCAAAGACCTCCGCGCCAAGCGCGACGAGGCGGAAACCCTCCGCACGCAGTTAACCGCCCTCTCCAACGACCTCAACGCCCAAACCGGCGAACTGGCGGGCATCGTCACGCGCGCACGCAGCGGCTTCCGCGCCGTCTACGGCCCCGACTCCACCCAGTACGAACAAGCCGGAGGCACGCGCGCCAGCGAACGCAAACGCCCCTCCAAAAAGAAGACCCCGCCCACTCCCTGACCACACCACACACACAAGGAGCACGCCCCGTCCAAGTATTAAACTTGGACGGGGCGTGCTCCTTGCGGCATCTATATCACTGAATCCGCTCCTGCCGGGTTGTCATGGGATGGCAAGTCAGGCGCATCCAGACCTCAACGCTTCAAGCTCGATCCACACTATGCAACTATAGGGCTGAACAACCAAGTACGCGCATGATATTCTACAATGCCTGTGAGTAAGTTGAGACACGCCGTTTGGTTATGATTCGTTGTCGTTAAATTATGGGAAATCTGAATATTGATCGGTATCACGCGACGATGGGCGATGCGTCGTTCAAGGATGAGACGCGTCTGCACGATAAACGCTTGAGCGAGGCGGAGGCGACGTTTTATGTGACGCAGCGGAAGTTGCCGTTCGCGCCGTGTCTGGGGCACGGGCGGTTGGTGCGCCTGATGGCGGAGGGCGGAATTGACCGGCCGCGCCTGCGCTTTCTCGAACAGGATCGAGGGGGCTTGGAGCGGTTCGCGCAGGCTGTGGAGGACATGAGTTTCGTCGGGGCGGTGCGGGCGGTGCGACCGGCGACGATCATGTTTGCGGGCGAGCCGTTCGCGGACATCACGGGGGCGTTCGGGTTGACGCAGGCGCAGGAGATCAAGTTTGAGCACGCCTTCGATCTGCCGATGACGACGGCGGCCATCGCGATGCAGTTGCGGATGGCGGCGGGCGAGACGCGCTGGCTCTCCGACTTCAGCTTGCGGCGCAACGGCGACATCGAGCGCGCCGTCGAAGTCGCCACCTATGCCTTTATCGGCGGGTTCAACGACACGTCGAACATGGAGGCGGCGCACCGTCTGGACATCCCGGCCGTCGGCACGTCGGCGCACTACTGGCAGCAGGCGTTCATCGAGTTTATGGACGAGCCGGAGATCGAGCCGCGCACGGGCAAGCCGAAACATTTCGAGCAGGTCGCCTTCGAGCGCTGGCTCGACGCGAACCCGCAGGGGACGACGCTCCTGCTCGACACGATCAACGTCTACACGGGCGCGGCGCACGCGGCGATGGCCGCCACTTCTACGGACGCGCGCCGCCGCGCCTTCAAGGGCTTTCGCGTGGATTCGGGCGACCTCGCGCAACTCGGCGCGTGGTGCTTGCGCTTCTTCGAGGCGAACGGTCTCGAAGGGTTGATGCCGGTGTTGACGGGCGATCTGGATGTGGAGGGCGTCAAGCGGATCGTGGCGGAGTTTCCGGAGGCCGCGGGGTTCGGCGTCGGCACGAAACTTTCCGGCGAGGTGCGGCGCGTGGCGGGCGTCATCTTCAAGCAATGTTTGATTGACGGCCGCCCGACGCTCAAGGCTTCCAACACGCCGGAGAAGTCAACGCTGCCCGGCCGCCTGCAAGTGTTTCGCGGCGCGGACGCGCAGGGCAATTACGTCGGCGACGTGATCGGTCTCGACGGCGAAGAGATCGACATTCCCGGCGCGGCCACCGTCGAGCCGCTCCTCGCGCCGTTCTGGGAACGCGGCCGCTACGATTCCATCCCGTCTATTACTAAACTGAAAGCCTTCGTCGAAGAACAGCGCACGCGTTTCCGCGACATCGAAAACTACCCGCACGAGTTGAGCGACAAGTTGCGAAAGTTGCGCGACGAACTGACGGCACGCATGCGCGCCGACGAGTCGGACTGGCGCGCAGTGTTGCGCGTGCCGGAAGAGTTTGCCGAAGCGACAACGCACGTGCCGTCGAAACAAAGTTAAGGCGTCGGCGCAGTCGTCATCGAAACAAAGTTGAGGCGTCGGCGCACGTGCCGTCGAAACAAAGTTATTGACTGCCCGACGCGGTTGTCATATCGTCCGAGCATCCACACGAACCGGGGCATCAGTTGTTTCAGTCGTAACTCTTACGAGAGGGGTTTTCAAACGCGCGACGCGCGCTTGACAGGCGCGACGCCTTAACCCGACCCGAAAGGAGATCGAGACTCAATGGCAACTAAACGTGCTTCGTCTAAGAAGGGCAGCAAGAAGGGCGCGAAGAAGGCTTCCAAGAAAGCATCGGCCAAGGCAGCCGCCTTTACGATCCCGAAAATTGATCCCGCGTGCCTCAAGAAATGCGTCGAGGCTTATCGCAAGTGCCTGGCGGGCGGCAACAAACCGGCGGTCTGTAAGTTGAGGTTCGCGAGGTGTGTGGCGGGCTGCATCAAATACTAACGTCGCGCCAGGGACGTCAGCCCCGAGATTGCAAACGACCGCCCGCGACAACCGTAGCGCAGGGCAGTTCCACAGAAAGGCAGAAGGCCGCGTCTAACCCGCGCGGGCTTTCTGCCTTTCGCCTGTCAACGTTATGATGCCCGCGACACTGATGTTGACGACCACACGCTCTGCCGATTCCCCGTCCCGAAGTTAAAGCATGCCGGAAACGACGCCCCCGCCGCCGCTCAATCTGTCTCGCAGAAAACTGCGCCTGTTCAAGTTTGCCCTGCTGCTCTCGGCGATTCTCGTCGGGCTGCTCATCGCAGAGATCGCGCTGCGCCTCGCGGGTTACACCTACCCCGTCTTTTACACGACCGACACGACGCGCGGCGTCGCGCTCGAACCCGGCATGTCCGGCTGGTATCGCAAGGAGGGCGAGGCCTACATCCGCATCAACAGCGACGGCCTGCGCGACCGCGAGCACGCGAAGCAGAAGCCCCCCGGCACGCTGCGCGTCGCGCTGCTCGGCGATTCCTATTCGGAGGCGCTGCAAGTGCCGCTCGAAAACACCTTCTGGTTCATCCTGGAGGAAAGGCTGCAAGGCTGTCGCGCTTTCAACGAAGGCAAGCGGGTCGAAGTGATCAACTTCGGCGTCTCCGGCTACGGCACGGCGCAGGAACTGCTGACGCTGCGCGAGCGCGTCTGGGACTACGCGCCCGACGTCGTGCTCCTCGCCATGACCACGAACAACGACATCACGGACAACCTGCGCACGTTCAAGAAGGCCGAGGAGATTCCCTACTTCGTCTACCGCGACGGCCGACTCGCGCTCGACGATTCCTTCCGCGAGTCGCGCACGTTCCGTCTGCGCCATTCGAGCCTCAACCGCGCGGGTCGCTGGATCAGGTCGCGCCTGCGCGTCATACAGGCTTTTCATCAGGGACACTACGCGCTCAAAAACTACCTCGCCTCGCTGCGCGCGCCCGTCGCGCAAGTCAACAACGGCGCGAACGCGCAGGCGACGAATGCGACGGGCGGGCGTAACGACAACAACGCCGCGCCCGCCGTCGCCATCTCCGACGAACTCGGCATAGACAATCTCATCTACCGCGAACCGGCCGACGCCGCGTGGCAAGAGGCGTGGCGCGTGACCGAAGGATTGCTCCGCGTCATACGCGACGAGGTGCGCGGGCACGGCGCGCACTTCATGGTCGTGACGCTGAGCAACGGCGTGCAGGTTCACCCGCGCCCCGAAGCGCGCGCGGCCTTCCTCAAGCGCGTCGGCGCGACCGACATCTTCTACCCGGACGCGCGCCTCAAGTCGCTCGGCGACCGCGAGGGCTTCCCCGTCCTGACGCTCGCGCCGTCGCTCCAACAGTATGCGGAGCAGAGACAAATCTTTCTCCATGGCTTCGGGCGCGACCTCGGCAACGGACACTGGAACGCCGAAGGCCACCGCGTCGCGGGCGAACTCCTCGCACAGAAAATTTGCGAACTCGCCGGGCAGAACTAACCATCCCGCGCGTCCCGCCCTGCACAGTGCGCGGAGTTGATCGGTTGCGGATCGGATCAGTTAGAAAAGGAGGAAGCGACTGTGAACGTCGAAGGCATCACCAAATTCATCTACGGGTTTCTAGCCGCGGTCTTCCTGCTCGTTGGCGCAGGCGTCTTGCTGTTGGACACGAATCTGCTGCCGGGCGGCGTGAGTCGCGCCTTGACGGATGCCGTTGACGGCAACGCGCGAGCGCTGCACATCATGCAGGAGTCGGCCGCCTTTCTCGTCTTCGTCGGCCTCATCACGCTCTGGTTCGTGCGCCATTACGAACAGAGCCGCTTCTTCCACTGGGCGATGACCGCCGCGTGGGGGCTGATCGCGCTCGCCCACTGGTTCGACGTGCGCGGGTCGCGCCACTCCGGCATCGGCCCGCTCGTCAACTCCGTCCCCTTCATCCTCTTCCTCATCCTCGGCCTGCTGCGACGGACTTCGGAGGGGGCGCGGAGAGGAACGTCGGGAGCGGGATGAGGTATGAGAAACAGTTCTTTCTCCGTGGTCGGTTGTCAGTTGCCTGTGGCTCTCATCCGGGTCGCTAAAGATTAGCCCGAACAATTGACCACGAACTACCGACCAAGAACAACGGCCAACTGACCACGGACAACTGACAGTCTCCGCTTCGTCGTTCCTCCTTCATCCTTTCCTCCCCCGTGGCTACTTTTCCCCCGGCGCACTTTGCGGTTATCCTCTTCCAAATTTCCCGTTTGAAGAAGGCACACATGAAAACATCTCTGACGACCGACAACACGCGCGACACCATCGCCCGTCTGCAACAGGCCAACACGGAGTTTGCGCGCGTCTACCCCGGCGAGACCGGGCGACGCCAGCCCGTCCACACCGTCTACGGCGGCGCGCACCTCTTCAAGGCCGACACGCCCCGCCGCCTCGGCTCGCTCGCCCTGCGCTCACTCGAACAGTTCGCCCCCGACGCCGACGCCTTCGCGCGCGCCCTCGGCCTCTCGTTCGCCGCCGAAGGCTCGTCCGGCGATGAGTCAACATCCGCACTCGCGCGCACCATCTACGAGCGCGTGCGCGAGAAACTCGGACGCGAGCCGGTCGAAGATTTCCGCATTGACTTCGAGGACGGTTACGGCAACCGCCCCGACGCCGAAGAGGACGCCCACGCCGAGGCCGCCGCGCGCGAGGTGGCGCGCGGCGTGGAGGCGGGCACGCTCTCGCCCTTCGTCGGCATCCGCATCAAGCCCTTCACCGAAGAACTGCGCGCCCGCAGCCTGCGCACGCTCGACATCTTCGTCTCCACGCTTGCCGCCGAAATGGGCGGACGGATGCCGCCGAACTTCGTCGTCACGCTGCCCAAGATCACCATCCCCGAACAGACCGCCGCGCTCGCTAGAATCTTCGATCTGCTCGAATCACAACTCTCGCTCCCCGCGGGCACGCTCAAGTTGGAGATGATGGTCGAGACTACACAGTCAATCATCAACCGCGACGGGCAGGCCAACCTGCCGCTCCTGCTCGCCGCCGCGCGCGGCCGCTGCACCGCCGCGCACTTCGGCACTTACGACTACACCGCCAGTTGCAACATCACGGCCGCGCACCAGCACATGCTTCACCACTCCTGCACGTTCGCCAAGCTCATGATGCAGGTCGCCTTCGCGGGCACGGGCGTCTGGCTCTCCGACGGCGCGACCAACATCATGCCCGTCGCCCCGCACCGCGCCGCCGAAGGCGCGCCGCTCACACCCGCGCAGGAAGCGGAGAACCAACGCACCGTCCACCGCGCGTGGCGCATCCACTACGAGCACGTCGAACACTCGCTCACCGGCGGCTTCTATCAGGGCTGGGATTTACACCCCGCCCAACTCCCCACCCGCTACGCCGCCGTCTACGCCTTCTTCCTACAGAGCCTCGACGCCGCAAGCGAGCGCCTCCGCAACTTCGTCGAGAAGGCCGCCAAGGCCACGCTCGTCGGCGACGTGTTCGACGACGCGGCAACAGGTCAGGGCTTGCTCAACTATTTCCTCCGCGCCATCAACTGCGGCGCGATCACAGAGGAGGAAGCCTTACAGCGTTCCAGCCTCACGCTCCCCGAACTGCGCTCCGGCTCGTTCGTCAAAATTCTCAACAACCGTCAGAACCTGTCGAGCACTTAGGCGGCTTCGCCCATGTCCGAGCAACACCTCTTGAGTTGACAGGACGCAAGTCTGGCCTTTGGCGCGTATGCACACGATACGGAACGGCTTGATACCTTATCGTGCGGTGCGGGGCGTGTGGGTACTTATAAGGCGGCGATTTTTAAGTGTTTTCGTGTCCTGTGCGTGTGGCACGGGGGTTGTTAGTCATTCCGTGAGTGTTCGCGATGATGCGAATTTCAGTTGAAAGTAGAGGGGTGATAAACGATGAGAAGCAATAGTGGTTTGAAGACGAAGGCGTTGATGTTTGCGATGGGTGCGTTCATGCTTGTGCCGACGGCGACGTTTGCGCAGGATTGGCGCTACGGTCAGGACAGGCGCGATGAGCGTCGTGACGACAGGCGCGACCGCCGTCAGGACAGGCGCGAAGACCGGCAGGAGCGACGCGAGGAACGCAGGGCGCGCCGCGGCAACAGCTACGACGGCTACCCGAACTACGGCGGCACGTTCCAGCTTCGCCAGACGGCCTTGAACGCCGGTTACAACGAAGGCATCAAGGAAGGTCGCAAGGATCGTTCGCGCAACGAGCGTTACGACTTCAGCGACGAGAGCGTCTACCGCAGCGGCACGAAGGACTACAGCTCGCGCCTCGGCGACCGCTCGCTGTACCAGCGCTACCTCCGCATGGCCTTCGAGAACGGCTACAACGACGGCTACAGCGGCTACTAAAATTTAGCCGACAACATTACAAAGACGAACGGGAGCGGGAGACGCGATTGTCTTCCCACTCCCGTTCGCTTTATGAGTTTCAAGTTTCAAGTTAAAGAACGAAAGAACCTCAGACTTGAAACTTGAAACCTGAAACTTGAAACCGTGTTCAGACCTGAAACTTCTTCACGCGCGCCGGATGAACTTGGCGGCCACCCAGCCGACGAGAATCAAGATTGAGAGGATGATCCAGTCGTAGCGGCTGCCGTAGGTGGCGGTCGGGAAGTGGTTGCTGATCATGGTGAAGACGACTGGCACGACCATGAACGTGTTCTGCTTGGAGCGGAGTTTGGCCTGCGCGCCGAGCCGCGCGTCGGGCGTCTCGCCCGCGCTCGTCGCGGCGATCATGCGGCGTTGCGCGGGGAGGATACGCATCCACACGTTGGCGACCATCAGCGTCCCCAACAGCGCGCCCATGTGGATGTAGGCGGCGCGCCCGCTCAGCGTGTGCGTCAACAGGTATGCGACGCCGACCAGGAGCGCGTAGGCGACGACGGCGAATGCCACCTCGTTGCGGCCGAGCGGCGAGAGCATCAACAGATCGTAGACGACCCAGCCGATGACGAGCAGCCCGATGCTGAACCCGATAGCGGCGGGCACGCTGATGTCTCGCACGTCCGGGTCAACGAGCGCGCCGCCGAGGTAGTAGACGACGATGAGCAAGACCATCCCGCTCAGCCACGTCAACCCGGCCTCCCAGCGAAACCAGTGGAGCGTCTGTGTCCCCGGCTGCTTCTGTTTTTCCACCACGTAGAAGCCGCCGCTATGCACCATCCAGACCTGCGGCTTCTCGCCCACTGCCGTTGTCGCTTCGGCTTCGGAGAGGCGCGCGTCAAGCCAGGTGAAGTAGTAGGTCGTGCCGACCCAGAGGATGCCCGCGAAGACGTGAAACCAGCGCGCGAAGAGGTTGAGCCATTCGCTCGTGTTGGGGTCGAGTGTCATTCGTTAACTCCCGCGATAGGTGGAATAGCCGAAGGGGCTGACGAGCAGCGGCACGTGGTAATGCGCCGCCGCGTCCGAGACGATGAAGATGATCGAGACTTCCGGGTAAAAACTCTCGCCCCCCTGCGCCACGAAATAATCGGCCGTGTGGAACGTGAGTCGGTATGCACCCTCCCGCAAGTCGAACCCGGCAGGCAACAAATCTCTCAGCCGCCCGTCAGCGTCCGTCGTGCCCTGCCCTAACATTCCCCACGCCTCATACCCACGGACTTCGAGTGTGACGCGCACGCCCGCCGCCGGACGCCCGCGCGACGTGTCGAGAATGTGTGTGGTGATGGCGCTCATAAGAAAATAGTTTCAGGTTGAAGGTTTCAAGTTTCAAGTTTAAGACAAAGAACCAGAACCACAGTCCCGAACTTCCAAGTTAAAGAACGAAGAACCTCAGTCTTGAAACCTGAAACTTGAAACTTGAAACTTTACCGCATCAGGTCAACAACTTTTCCAGCCGGAGTTTTGTGATCTTGCTTTGTTCTTCGGCAGCGGTGCGGAGTTCCGCGCCCGGCTCGTTGGGGAGACGCGCATGCAGGAGCGCGAGCATCTCTGCGGCCGTCTTGCCCGTCGCGCAGACGATGAAGATGTGGCCGAACTTCTCCTCATAGGTGCGGTTGGCTGCGTCGAGTTCGTCGAGCGTCGCCTGCGCCGCGTCGCGCGCGCCCGCCTGTTCCTGCTCCGACCAACCTTCGGCCTGCGCGTGCTGCTCGCGCGCGGCCTTGCGCCCGCCGATCTTCGGGTGCGCGGCGAACGCTTCGAGCCAGTCGCGCCCGCTCAAGCTCCACCACACGTCGTCGGCCGCCGCGAACAACTCCGTTGCGTCGCCGAACGGACGCCGCGCCGCGAGCGCACGCGCCCACCGCGTCGAGCCGCAGCACTTGAGCAGTTCTGTCTCAGCCGCCGCCGCGTCCAAAGAGTTCAGGCGTTCGAGCGCTTCGATCATCTTGGTTTCAAGTTTCAGGTTTCAAGTTTCAAGTTCAAAGCCAAGACCAAGACGAAGAACCTCAGTCCTGAAACTTGAAACCTGAAACTTGAAACTTATTCCTCTTCGACGCTCCCGTAGAGGCGCAGGCGACTGACGCCGCCGTCTGGGTAGATGTTGAAGCGCACGTGCGTGAGCGCGCCCGGCGCGTGTCGCAACTCGTCCGTGAAGTGGTGGCGCGTGTGTGCCTGCAACTTGGTGCGCGGCAGAATCTCCGTCCACGCGAGACTATCGAGCGCGCTTGCGTCGCCGCCATCAGCGGGCGCGTCCGCGCCTTCGAGCGAACAGCTTTCGGGAAAGTTGCCTTTGAAGTGAGACGTGTCAACTTCGACCTGATGAATCCGACCGCGCGCGCCGAGTTTGATGACGACCCAATCGTGGCCGGGGCCGCGTCGCCGCTTCGTCTCCCAGCCGTCGCTCATGTTGGCGGCGCGGCCGGGCATGATCAGATTGTGGCGATGGCCGAAGAACATGTCGCTGCACGCGAGCACGAGTCCGCCCGACTCGACCGCCGCCAGATCAATGCGCCCGCCGCCCGCCGCCGCCGCGGTGCGCGCCCGGTCGGGCACGACCTCGCCGTAGACGCGCAGGCGCGCGACGCCGCCGTCCGGATAAATCTTGAAGCGCAGGTGCGTCGCGCGTTCGGTGTCTGCAATCGGAAACGGATTTTGCGAATCGCCGCGCAGGGCGGAGACGGGCAACACCTCGCGCCACTCGACCGCTTCGTCCAGCAGTTGCTCGATTGTGGGCTGGCCGTCCACGGCGCAGGCTTCGAGCGAACACTGCTCCGGGTAGTTGCCCTTGAAGAACGCGGTGTCAACGACGACGCCGCGAATGATACCGGGCAGGCCGAGCCGGATGACGCACCAGTCGAAGCCGGGCGTGCGCCGGCGGCGCGACTCCCAACCGTCCATCCACTTGCCGCGATCCGTGTACTCGCCTTCGAGGAAGACGGGCGCGCTCGCCTTCAACAGATTCTCCTTCGGCGCGAAGAAGTCGTCGTTGGCGTAAAGAACAGCGCCGCCCACGCGTTCAGCGGCCAGATCAACGAGTTCGGTAAAGTCCGTCATCGCTCCACACCTCGCGCGAGCAGAGCGCCCGCTGGTTCGTTCATAAACTCGCCGCGCTCGTAAATCTTCGCGCCGCGCAAATAGGTCGCTTCAACTACGCCGCTCAAAGTTCGCCCCGCATACGGCGTCAACTTGTGACGATGCTCAAGCAACTCAGGCTCGACGCGAAACTGTTCGTCGGGTCGGAAGACGACGAGATCGGCGTCGCACCCGGCGCGAATCGCGCCCTTGCGCCCGTCCAACTCGACGAGACGCGCGGGCGCGGCGGCCACCCACTCCGCGACGCGCTCGATTGAATGGCCGCGCGCGCGCGCCTCCGTCCACACGGCGGGCAGGCGCAGTTGGAGCGAGGCGATGCCGCCCCACGCCTTGAGGAAGTCGCCCTCTTCGCGCCGCTTCAACTCCGGCGGGCACGGCGAATGATCGGAGACGATCATGTCGAGCGCGCCCGCGGCGAGCGCGTCCCAGAGTCGCTCGCGGTTCTCGCGCTCGCGCACGGGCGGGCAGCATTTAAATTCGGTCGCGCCGTCGGGCACGTCTTCCGCCGCGAACGTCAGGTAGTGCGGGCAGGTCTCGGCCGTGAACGGCAGCCCCTCGGCTTTCGCCGCGCGCAGCAGTTGGAGCGACGCGGACGACGAGTGATGCACGATGTGCGTGCGCGCGCCCGTCTCGCGGCACAGGCGCACCATCAAACGGACGGCTTCGTCCTCCGCCGCTTTGGGGCGCGACCGGAGAAACGTCTCGTAGCGACGCGCGCTGTTATCGTCGTCGTCGCCCGCGTGCTCGACGGCGGCGAGCGCAGCTTCAATCGGCGCGGGCGTCTCGGCGTGGACGATCAGGAGCGCGCCCATCTGTGCCAACTCCGGCATCGCCACGCGCAAGTCTTCTTCGGTGACGTGCGCGAACTCGTCAACGCCCGACGGCACGAGGAAACACTTGAAGCCGAACACGCCGCCCGCGTACATGCGCGGCAACTCCGCAGTGTTGCCCGGCACGACGCCGCCCCAGAAGCCCACGTCAACGTGACACTTCCCTTCTGCCGCCGCGCGCTTCGTCTCCAAATTCTCGCGCGTCGTCGTCGCCGGGATGCTGTTGAGCGGCATCTCGACGAGCGTCGTCACGCCCCCGGCCGCCGCGGCGCGCGTCGCCGTCTCGAAGCCTTCCCAGTCGGTGCGCCCCGGTTCGTTGATGTGGACGTGCGTGTCAACCAATCCCGGCAGGACGACCGCCGCGTCTTCAACTTCGACGAGCGGACGCCCGTGCGTCGTCCCGTCAAACTCCCCGACCATGACGATGCGACCCCCGCGGACGTGGATCGCCGCGGGCGCGCACCCGGCGGGA